>JAIHAR010000006.1 GCA_020054865.1 Deferribacteraceae bacterium | reverse complement strand
CAGCCCCTTTATAAACTCCCTGTTTATCTTTGCCTGCTCAATATTTTCTATAACATCAAGAATTGGCTTGTCGTATTCATCTATCAAAATTACTACCTTCTCGTTGTACTTCTTGTAAGATTTATGAATCAAATCACGGAAGCAACTGCCCACATCATCAAAACTATCGCATTTTATACCTAAAATCTCCTGATTAAATTTAAAAACATCAAGGGCAACTTTTTGAAGAGAATCAAGGGTCTGGAAATTTCCAGCCCAGCTTATCTTGATGACAGGATATTTTTTGCTCCAGTCCCATTTGTCATAGATATAAAGCCCTTCAAAGAGCTCTTTTCTCCCCTCAAAGATTGCCTTCAATGTGTCAAGAAACAGCGACTTACCAAAACGCCTCGGGCGGGATAAAAAAATGTATGTATAGTCATTTATCAGGTTATAGGCATACTCTGTCTTATCGACGTAAATGTAGTCACCTTCGATTATCTTATCAAATGTCTGAATCCCTATCGGCAGCTTTTTCATATGAATATTTTACTTTTGAAATATGCTGTTTGCAAGGGGAATGTTTAAATATAGGCATAAAATAAAAATTAAAAAGACAGACATTTATTTCTTTTATTTCTGAGTATGGAAGTGTATGAAATACAAAAAATAAGCGGGTGACCGGACTCGAACCGGCGACCTCAACCTTGGCAAGGTCGCGCTCTACCAACTGAGCTACACCCGCAACTAAAATATGCGAGTGGAGGGACTTGAACCCCCACGCCGAAAGACACTAGATCCTAAGTCTAGCGCGTCTACCAGTTCCGCCACACTCGCATAAGCAAAAAAAGGGTGAGTGACGGGACTTGAACCCGCGACAACCGGAGCCACAATCCGGGGCTCTACCAACTGAGCTACACCCACCATAAAAAAAACGCGCCCGAGAGGATTCGAACCTCTGACCTACGGATTAGAAGTCCGTTGCTCTATCCAGCTGAGCTACGGGCGCACTACTGTCATTCAGGACTGATACCATTATCAAAAGGGTTTAAAAAAGTCAACATTTTTTCTGTAAAATTTTAATTTATATGCTATTATTTTATGAGGAGCTGGAATGAAAAATATTAAGATCGATGATAGTATTTTGAATGTTTTAAAAAAAAAGTAGGAAATATTCAAAATTTTAAATCAGGCGAATTTATTTTCAAAGAAGATGACACGGCGGAAAATGTATATATTTTGATTAAAGGCATACTCGAAGTCCTGAAAATGGATGAATCAGGCTCTTTGAATATTATAAACACTATCAGTGACATCAATATTTTTGGAGAAATGGCTGTCTTCCTTGAAGATAAAAGGTCTGCATCTGTAAGAGCAAAAACAGATGTTGAAGTGATGGCTTTCCCCAAAAATGCATTTTTACAGGCTGCATCCAAAATACCAAAGTTCAATTTTTCAGTAATGAGCAGCCTGATTGACAGGCTAAATGATATCAACAAAAAATATGTAAATGTTATGGAATATAAATTTGTATCCTCAATCTCATTTTATATTTTGGATAACTTTATAAATAAAAATACCGATTTTGCATCTCTCGACATACTAAAATTATCAGAAAGTACAGGGCTCATTCAGCCGGAAGTACTTAAAACCCTTTTTATACTTGAAAAAAATGAAGCAATTTATAATTTTGATACCGACAATCTACCCAAAGTCACATTTAAGATTGACAAAAACAAACTGTTTGTATTTTTAAGAAATTTCCTTTACAAAAAAATTTAGTCAGTCTTCACTTATTCCGTAAATCTTTTTTATCACCTTGACCTTATCATTAAAATCAAGCGTCGATATCAATACACATATTTCGTCAGGTTTAAAACTTCTACACACCTGAGGTCTATTTTCATAATTCCCACATTTGCCGTCTTTACATAAAAATTTACAGGGGGTGCCTGCAGGCTTTTTTAGTGTTGAAATATCGTAAGCCACACAGCAGGCACCGCACATAAAGCATTTAATCTCTTGGTTTGACATAATTTACAAGCTTTCCAAGGCCATCAATCTCAACCTCAACAGTATCACCAATATTAAGTCCACCCACTCCGGAAGGCGTACCTGTGGCGATGACATCTCCGGGTAACAGTGTCATTACATTGGAAATAAATGAAATCAAAAATGGAATTTTAAATATCATATCTCTGGTATTCCCGTCCTGACGAACTTCTCCATTAACAAAACACCTTACACCAACATTTTCGTAGTCAAATTCAGTCTCAATAAAAGGGCCAAACGGAGCAAAACTGTCAAAAGATTTTGCCCTTGTGAATTTATTCTCTTTTTTTTGTATATCCCTTGCAGTAACATCATTTAAACAAGTGTAACCAAGCACATATTTTAATGCATCCTGTTCATCAACTCTGCTGCACTTTTTGCTAATAACAACTGCAAGCTCAGCCTCATGATCTACCTTGGAAGACATAGGAGGATAAAATATTTCACCTTTATGAGCATTGGCTGCAGTAGAAGGTTTTAAAAATATCAAAGGTTCCGTAGGGACTTCATTGCCAAGTTCTTTTGCATGCTCTGCATAATTTCTTCCTACACAGACAAATTTTGAAGGGATAACAGGCGGCAAAAAAACTATCTCTTCTTCACTGTAAACTTCATCAGTAACAGTAAAATTATCAAAAAATGAACCTATCACCCTTCTGATTTTTCCATCCTCGTAAATACCTTTCATCTCAAACTTATCTTTTGCAAAACGCAATAGTTTCATACAGCCCCCTTGTAGTTTGAAGTTATGTATTTCACCGCCTCACTTTTATCTTTTATTTCGCCGATTGCAAGTCTGAACCTTATATCCCTTAAAATTTTTCCAAAATTTTCAGAAGGGGTAAAACCATATTCTATAAGGTCTTTGCCAGTAATGATTTCAGATTTGTCAAAATCTATTTTAGACTTTAACTCCTTTATTTTTGAAACCATATCCTGTACCTTACTTAAGGCTGAAGGCTTGCAGTAGTTATCCCCCAGGGATATAACAAACAAAAAATCAAGAATTTCTCTGTAATCAAATATAAATTTGAGTAAAGTCCTTTTCCTGGCATTAGAAGTAGCATAAATCCTTACAATAGTATGAAGCTCTATAACTTTTTTTATTAAACTTATCTCTTTGGAAGAAAAACACAATCTTCTCAATATATTTTGGGATATTCCGGCACCTTTAATCTCATGCCCAATATACTTTCCCCCTGAATTTGCGTACTCAGGTGCTCCTTTACCTATATCATGCAAAATTGCAGCAATAAAAATTACAAACAAATCCTCTTCAAAAAAGCCATATTCTTTTGCATATTTATAAGTATTTTTGGCAGCGCAAAATGTGTGTTCATAAGGGTCATGGCTATGGTAAATCCCTTTATCTTTCCCCTTTAATGTATTTAACTCCGGAATCAAAACATCCCAGATGCCTTCAGCCCACATCACTTCAAACACATCTATAAAAAATTCCCCTAAAACAGTCTTTTTAATCTCTGCATAGATTCTCTCAAAAGCAACAGATAAAAGTTTATCCTTATGCTTTTTAATAATATTAAAAGTATCATCTGATATTTCAAAACCAAGCTCACTGGCAAATCTGAATGCTCTTAATACCCTCAGAGGATCTTCTGCAATATTGTTTTCAGATATGGCCCTTATTATCCTTTTGCTTAAATCCGATTTGTCACCAAACATTTCCCCTTGAAGATTCATTGCAAGGTTATTGATGGTAAAATCACGCTTTTGCAAATCTTCTTGTAGCGACCCACCTCTTGTTTTGGAAATATCAACAACAAAACCATCTTTGACAACTCTGACATTATCTTTAAATTTTATCGGTGTTCCTTTTATTTCTTCTGCAAATTTATAGGCGAATACTTCATAATCTTCACCAAAAACCACAATATCAAGGTCTTTTATCTCTCTTTTAAGGATAATGTCCCTTACTGTACCGCCTACTAAAAATATCTTTAGCCTTCTTTTTTTTTCTATTTCTAAAAGCTTGCTGAAATATGGAACATCAGTTACATTCAATTTTATAAGCCTCTTTTATTATTTTCTTGTAAATTTCATAGGCAGGCTCTTTAAGCTTTTCAGAAGCACTTACAACATCATCATATTCCGGACTAAATTTTACAAAATCGTTAAATTTCCCGTACTTTACCCTTATTTTTTCCCCTTTGTAGAAGATAGTCTTTATATCTCTTTCAACAGTCACCCTTTCAACATAGTAGTACCTGACACCAAATGTGGAAGTATGTTTTATCAAAATTTCACTAAGCTGATTTATTTTTTCTCTTGAGGAAAGAACAGTGATTTTATGAGCAGGTCTGTTTTTCTTCATGTATATTGGGGTGAAAAACACATCTTTAGCCCCAGAGTTAAACAACTTTTTCATAACACTATCAAAAAACTCGGAAGGCATATCATCGATATTTGATTCAATCACTGCCACATCGTCTGAGCTTGCCAAATCACTAACATTCAATAGCCTGGTAATATTAGGTAAATTCTTAAAAGATTTGCTTCCGGTAGCATAATATATTTCTTTGACAGCCCCTTTTATCTTATCGGCCTGCCTTAGTGAAAAATATTTTATAACCGCAGCGCCAGTAGGCGAGGTAAGCTCCTCTTTGATATCTTTTCTTTCAAAGGCCATACCTTTTGATATTTCCAATGTTGCAGGAGCCGGCACAGGGATAAGACCGTGTGCAGATTTTATAATGCCACTGCCAAATTTCAAACATGAAGCAATAAGTTCAGGTCTGCCAAGTTTATTAAAATACCAGGCTGCACCCACAATATCTATAATAGAATCGACTGCTCCCACTTCATGAAAGTGCACATCCTCGATATTTTTACCGTGTATCTTCCCTTCTGCCTTTGCTATAATTTTGAAAATTTCTTCTGCATCACGTTTGATATGCACTTCCAGACCAGAACTGTTTATAAGACTTTTAATATCTCTAAACGTCCTGTGGATGTGAGGCTCCTTATCTATTTTTATTTTAAGTCTTTTGCATAAAATCCCGTTTACAAAAACATCTTCATAAAACAGTTCAACTTTTGTTTTTAGTAAATCAGAGATATCATCGCAAAATTCATCAAGTCTGCCATACGCTTGAGACATAAGCGATAAAAACATATCGCCTGCAATTCCACCTACCATATCAAGATAAAACATAACTACTTCCTCTTAAAATTGCCAAAATAAAACTTTCTGTTCAACAACGGATCGTTCTCATATTTACTGACTTCTGAAACATTTTCAACAGAATAAAATGCATTTGGGTTATATTTATTGACAATCTGTATAAATTTCTTTGCACTTTTTCTTTTAATCACACCAAAAATCACCTTCACAGAACCATCTTTCCCTTCTCCATCCAATGCCGTAATTATAAAATTTTCTTTTCTTAAGGCTTCAACCAGCTTGTCAGCTTCAACTCTTGTTATAACCCTAATCAGGACATCTCCAAGTGCAATTTTTTGCTCAAGTAGCATACCGATATAATTGCCGCTTGCAAAACCTGCAGCAAATGCTACATAATATATTGGACTTGAGACATATTTTATCACCTGCGCCACCACAATAATCCATATAAGCACTTCAAAAAAACCCAATATGCTGGCCTGTGTTCGCATCCCTTTGGAAACAAGTATAATTCTAATGGTACCAAGACTTACATCCACTATCCTTGAAAAGAAAATAAATAAAAAATTAAGCAATATTTCCATCTAAGCTCCTCTGTAGAAATGACATAAAGTTGCCATTTCACAAATTTCACATTTGGGTTTCCTTGCTGTACAAATATTCCTGCCGAAAAGAATTGTCTGGTGCGAGAACCTATTCCATTTATCCTTCGGAATAAGCTTAAGTAAATCCTGCTCAATCTTTTCGGGGGTTTCATTTTTTGTCAGCCCGATTCTTCTGCACACCCTTTTTACATGTGTATCCACAACAATACCCTGAGGTGTAAAACAATTTCCCAATATCACATTGGCGGTCTTCCTGCCAACTCCCGGAAGTTTTGTCAACTCGTCAATATTTTCCGGTATCCTGCCATCATATTCATTTAACAGTGTTAAGGCAATATTTTTTATGTTGGCAGCCTTATTATTGTAAAAGCCAGTGGGTTTAATAATGTTTCTCAACTCGTCTATATCAATGTTGGCAAAATCCTGAACAGTTTTATATCTTTCAAAAAGCACTTTTGTCACCTTATTTACCCTTTCATCTGTACATTGCGCACTCAAAATTGTAGCCACAAGAAGCTCAAATGCAGAATTGTAACGCAATGAACACGTTGCATCAGGGTATTTTCTGTCGAGAACTTCAAGAAACTTACTCGCCTTATTTATAACAGATTGTTGCATCACATATACCAAAAGTCAAAGGGTTAAATTCAACTTTTTTAAACCCTGCAGACAAAATCATCTCTTTGTAAATGTCCTTTTTGGGAAATTTATAAACCGAATCAGGCAGATAGGTGTATGCATTTTTATTCCCTGAGATAACCCCACCTATAAAGGGGAGAAGTTTTGTGAAATAAA
Organism: Deferribacteraceae bacterium; assembly: GCA_020054865.1. GTDB lineage: Bacteria > Chrysiogenota > Deferribacteres > Deferribacterales > Deferrivibrionaceae > Deferrivibrio. The sequence goes on along the minus strand of JAIHAR010000006.1, from coordinate 63,749 downwards.
TTCGGTAGATTTTTGAAAAAAAGATTCCTTCTGGCTGTGAAAATTCAAGTATGCAGAGCCTTCCACCCGGCTTTAAAATCCTATAAAGGTTTCTTAACCCTAACTGTTTGTCCACAACATTTCTAAACCCAAATGCTATCATAATTCTATCAAAAGAGTTTTCTTTGAATGGCAAATAATGGGCATCTGCTGCAAGCAATGGTTCATTTATCCCTTTTCTTCTTGCAACAGTAAGCATATTCATACTGAAATCAGCTCCTATAACCCTTGCACCATTGACCTGATTTTTAAGCTCCAAAATCATATCCCCCGTGCCACAGGCAAGGTCAAGTACAAGCATTTTGTTTGTAATATCCATTTTCGAAATAGCCTTCTTGCGCCATGCCACGTCCCTTCTAAAGCTCAATAGCCTGTTAAGAAGGTCATATTTCCCCGCAATATTGTCAAACATAGATTGTATCTGCTTTGATTTATCTTCCAAAATATCACCCTTTATTTTCAGATTTTTAAAATTGCACAGGTAAAATCATCTTTTTGATTTTTTTCATCTGTAACACAAAATTTATATAGCGATTTGACAAAATCTTCAAGTTTTGTATGTTTTATTTCAAGAATTTTAGATTTTAGCTTGTCGTAATCAATATATTCAACTATCCCGTCAGTAAACAAAAACAGGTAATCACCCCTTTGAAGGGCTGCTTCGCGAATTTCATATTCCTCATCAATGATACCAATGGGGAGATAATTTGAATCCAATTCATTAATTTCATCATTGCTGATCATATAAACAGGCTCGTGCCCAAGGGAAATATATTTAATATTTAAACTCTCTTTATCTATAACTCCAATAAAAGCGGTAACAAACCTTCCTTCAAGATTTTTGCTTATAAGAAACCCTGAAAGTGTTTTTGCCAGCAATAAGATATCAAATTTATCATTGTGTTTCTGCATTTCAGCAAAGGTACTCATCACAACCGTCAATACCGCAGCAGAATATCCTTTACCGCACACATCGGCTATACAGACAAAGAATTCGTTATCATTTTCAACAAAATATAAAAAGTCGCCACCTGCCACTTTCGCAGGAATACTTACACCATACCCTTTGATTTCTGAGTCTACATATATCTCTTTATTTACAAACATATTCAATATTTGAGCGGTTTTTTGCATCTCAGATTCATGCACTTTTAACTCAACCATTTTTTCATGGGCAAAGGCATTTTCCAGCGCAATTGTCAAAATTGAAGTTACAATCTGAGAAAATTCCACATCCGGTGCAAAATCAACACTGATGTTAAATAAAACAACCCTCATTTTATATTTTGGCTCAAATATAAAAAATATATTTTCTATATTATATTTTACCGATTCTATTTTTTCCTTTATAAAGTAAGTGCTTTGCATCTGGGTTATCTTCCGGATAAGGGGTGCACCATCTACTGTTATCTCTTGAAGATCTTCCTGACTTACTCCTATAGGGATAAACTTCCCCTCGTAAATTACACAGCTTGCCTGTGCAGCAAAGACATCTGAAAAAAGCCCTACGCCTGCTGTCAAAAGCTCATTAACAGACAAATTCCTGAAAATATTGCTTACAACTTTTATAAAATCTATCTTCTTTTGATACTCCACATAAACTTCCGTACGCTTATCTTTGACAAGTATTTCAAAATATCTCAAAGATAGTGCATCTGCATTCTCCTTAAGAAAATCACGGTACAGGGGATTAATTGAATTGAGAAGCACAGCAGCAAAAAGTGAGCTGTTGTGATAAATATATAAAGCAAGCTCTACCTTAATCTCTTCACCGAAAAAATTTATTAAGATATTTTCATTAAAAGGCTTTTGTTCAAAATTCAAATCAGAAATATCCATAAAGAAATTTTCATGAAAACCTTTTTGGATAACAACATCTGCAACCGTACTGCCGTCAAATCTTAAAACGGCATACTTTTTACATTCAGATGATTTAATAAGATTAAACAAATGTCCAAAAAATGAATCAATTGTTGCGCTCGTCAAGATTTTTGCAAAATCACTGTAAAACAAAGCTAAACATCCTCACCTAAAATTTGGGCAATCTTACTGCCAAACCTCTCTTTGTCAATTCCTGCAATAACCGCAAGCTCAGGCAAAATCTCCTGAATACAATCCGGCTCATTTGCAAGCATATTGGCAAAATATAATATTGAACTGCCCACATCAGGGTTAAATTCATGATGATTTTTTACCCACTCTATAATTTTTCCGGCAATATTCCATTTTTTCAGGACTATCTCTGCAACATCTATATGATTTAGCCCAAGCTGTCTTGACTCGTCAGCGGGAATACTGACATTTTCATAAAGAAAGTCTATTAGTATTACTTTACCTATATCGTGGCATAGCCCTGCAAGGTATAGTGCTTCCGTATCAGGATTAAGGTTTGAAAAATGCGCCATTTCTTCACATAACCTTGCTACAATAAACGAGTGCTCCCAAAGTTTTTTCCCGGTTGTGCCATAAAGTGTAAAGTTTTTATTGAAAAAGTCCGCAGTTGACAGAGAAATTGCAATATTTTTAACTGTTTGAAGCCCTAAAAGAAGAGCTGCTCTTTCTATACTTGTTATCTCTTTTCTCATCCCATAAAATGGAGAATTGATTATTTTAAGAAGTTTGGAAGCAATCCCCTGATCCGACTTTATTTTCTCTATGACATCCCCCATCTCAACATTTTCTTTTGAAGACAATAAGATAAGTTCCCTTGCAATTTTAGGAAGCGGCGGAATACTTTCAGCCTTAGCAATAATCTTGGCCTTAAGTGTTTCATATTTTACTACATCCTGCAAATCAGATGAAGCCGCCTGATTTTTCAATTTTCCCAGTAAAACTTCTTTACTTAAAGGCGCTGTTAAAATCCCAGCTATTTTATGTTTTTTAACTTCCGAAATGAGATTCCTGTCAGGCCTATCAAAAATTGCAAATACCCTCTTACCACTAAATTTGTCAAGCTGAGCAGCTTCAGATTCACCAAGCATTTCAACCAGCACTATATCAGAGGAATTGTAATCAGCCGTAAATTCAAAGTGACCGCTTAATTCTTTTGCAATTTTTGAAAATGTATTTTTGCTGCCATGAAAATATAATTTGGTCATTTACAGTTTTACACCCAGTTTGTTTATTTCATCCAGCAACTGTTTTGGGCTGAAAGGTTTTGTCAAATAGCATGCAGCCCCTAAAGCCATGCCCTTTTCAATATCTTCTCCTGTTGCCTTTGCAGAGAGCATTATCACCGGGATATTTTTTAACATATTGTCAGACTTGATATGACTCAACGCTTCAAGCCCGTTCATTTCAGGCATCATAACATCAAGGACTATAACATCAGGTTTGCATTCTTTTGCCTTTTCTATGGCCTGCCTACCGTTTGAAACCTCGATAACATCAAGGCCGCTTTTTTTTAAGTGCAAAGCAACTACTTTTCTAAGTCGTAGTTCATCATCTGCGATAAGTACTCTCATGAAAGATACTCCAGAACAATTTTCTTGTTATCAAACTTCAGTTTAAACCCGATTTTATCAAATATCTCCTGAAACGTCTTAAAGATATCAGGCAACGCACCAATAATCTCATCAGCTTCTATTTCAATCGCACCTGCAATATTAAAACTAATCCCCTTTGACGCTGTTTTGATAAACTCATAAAGAACAATTTTATAAATATTTTTAAATATATAACTGTCAGTATACCATATTTCATCATTAAAGTTTTTCACAATATTAAGACCACTTGCAGTTAAATATCCTTTTATGGACTCCAAAAATTCTTCCGTAATCCTTACAATATCAACTTCTTCACTCTTTTTTTCTATTTTTGCTCCATCTAAATAATCAAGTATTATACTCAAACACGAATCATATAGATCAAGAAGATATGAAGCCTCATACACAGTATCAAACTCTTCGCTATCCTTATCAATAAAACCCACCTTCAAACATTCGATTGTGGTTACAATCTCAGCATTGAACGTTCTGATATTGTGCGAAAAAAAGCTGTATAAGTCTTTTGTTGTTTTATCCAACATTCACCTCTGCATCTTTTAGTTGAATTATATCATATATTGTATCAAAAGAATAATCAAAATCTTCATCCCTGTCCCAAACAAGCGCAGTCTTAAAATTAAACTTTTTTGCTGCGTTTAAGTTTCTTTTTGAGTCTTCAAAGTACAAACTTTCTTCGGGCAAAATCTGTAAGGCTTTGATGACTTTGTCGTATGACGGCTCAAAAGGTTTGGGATATTCAATATAGTTTTCAATGGAAAAGATATTGTCAAACATATCAATAACACCTAAACAGGTAAGAGTGTTTACTGCATGCATGTACGAGCCGTTTGTAAAAATAATCTTTTTACCTTCAATGCTGCCAAGTACAGATATCAGATTTTCGTCTTTATCGAGAAGTTTTTCATACTCAATATCGTGGACAAAATCCAGATAATCACGAGGGTTTGTTCCATGATGCTTCATTAATCCCAACAGGGTAGTCCCGTAGTTATCCCGATAATATTTTCTAAGTTCATTTACATTCTTTAGATTAAGCTTACTGTGCATAAAAATATTTATGCGTCTGTCAATCTCTTTCAACACATCTTTTTCCGGACTGTATAGAGTGTTATCCAGGTCAAAAATATAATTTTTCAACATTGCCTCTTTTAAAAAACTTAATTTTTTGGTGAATTACCTTAGACCATAACAGGATAGGCCTTGCAAACAAAGTAACTCACCTATTAACCCATTTACCGACGGACGACTTGTGTTGTAAATTTGCTAAAATATACTATAATAATTTATATCAAAAATAAAGATATAAAGCACAGGAGGAAAAGATGGACTGTATTTTTTGCAACTTAATAAAAGGTAAACTTCCATGTAGCAAAGTTTACGAGGACGATTATTTTGTGGCCATCCTTGATATAAGACCGGTAAACTTAGGTCACACATTACTTATTCCCAAAAAGCATTTTGTAAATGTCCTTGATGCTCCGGATGATATTGCAGACAAAGTTTACCCTACCTTAAAAAAAATCACAAATGCAATGAAACTTGCATATAAATGCGATGGCTTTAATATTATTCAAAACATTGAAGAGGCAGGTGGACAGGAAGTATTCCATTCCCATATTCACATTATACCGAGATTCAAGGAGGACGGAATAAGTTTTGGGGTAAAACATAGAGCTTATGCTTCTCAGGAAGATATGTGCCTTTGGGCAAAAAAGGTAGCGGATATCCTAAATAGATAAAGCGGGGATATCCCCGCTTTTTTAATTCTTACTTTACAGGCTCGTAACCTGCTTCCTCAATTTCATTATAAATCTTTTCAAGATTAACCTTTGCCTCGTCAAAAATCACCTTAACACTCTTTTCCGCAAGATTTACCTCGGCGTTTTCCACACCCTGAAGCTTCTTTAACGATGATTCCACAGCATTCTTGCAATGATGGCAACTCATACCATTAACAGTCAGCTTTACTTCTTTCATAAATTTTCCTCCTTATGATTTGTTAAACTTCCACCTTTTTAATCTTAGTGCATTGCTAACAACAGAAACCGAACTAAAAGCCATTGCAGCACCTGCAATTATAGGATTCAAATAGCCTGATGCTGCCACAGGTATTCCGATAATGTTGTAAATAAGTGCCCAGAATAGATTTTGCCTGATATTTTTCATTGTTGCATGACTTAAATCTATACTCTTTGCCACCGATACAATATCCCCTTTTACCAGCGTTACATCAGCTGCTTCTATGGCTATATCCGTTCCTGTGCCTATTGCAATCCCAATATCAGCAACAGCAAGAGCCGGCGCATCGTTTATTCCATCACCAACCATTGCCACAATTTCTCCCGAATCTCTTAGTTCTTTGATTTTATCCGATTTCTCGTGGGGAAGTACCTCCGCTATAACATTTTCAATTCCGGCACTTTTTGCAATTTCATGTGCAGTTTGAAGGTTATCTCCTGTAAGCATAAACAATTTTAAGCCTTTACTCTTCAATAATTTTATCCCCTCAATTGAACCTGGTTTGAGATCATCTTTTACAGAGATTTTTCCGAGAAGTTTACCATCATATGCAACATAAACGATTGTTCCTGAAATTTTGTATTCATCTGAATCCAATTTCAGGTGCTCCTCTATAAATCTTTTTGAACCTGCCAATACCTTTTTGCCATCGATTTCACCAATGATACCTTTTCCAGGGATTGCTTCCACATTTTTGACATCAAAGAAATCATTTTTATAAGAAGAAACTATTGCTTCTGCTATAGGATGTTCGGAATATTTCTCAATCGATGCGGCATATTTTAAAATGAGATTTTTATTTTCTCCAACAATTTCACTGACCACCGGTTTTCCTATGGTAATTGTTCCTGTTTTATCAAAGACCACCGCTGTCACTTTGTGCAGCTTTTCAAGATATTCCCCTCCCTTAAACAAAATACCGTTTTCTGCCGCCTTCCCCGTTGCCACCATTATTGAAGTGGGTGTTGCAAGCCCAAGGGCACATGGACAAGCTATGACAAGCACTGCCACCATATTAATTATACTTATATTTATATCGTGCTGACTTCCCAATAAATACCAGTAGATAAATGTTAAAATTGATATAACTATAACAACAGGGACAAAATAACCTGATATAACGTCAGCAAATCGCTGGATTGGAGCTTTAGAGCCCTGTGCTTCTTCAATAATTTTAACTATCTGAGAAAGCATTGTATCCTGGCCTACTTTTGTCGCCTTGTATTTGAATGTATTGTTTTTATTTATTGTCGCGCCTATTACTTCATCTTCAACACCTTTTTTCACAGGAGCACTTTCCCCGGTGAGCATAGATTCATCAATGTATGTCTGCCCTTCCACAATGACACCATCAACAGGCAGTTTTTCACCTGGTCTTACTATAACAATATCACCCACCTTAACCTCTTCAGTGGGGATATCCAACTCAACACCATCTCTGACGACCCTTGCCTTTTTGGGGGTAAGGTCCATAAGTTTTGAAATTGCTTCTTTGGTTTTGCCTTTAGCTCTTTCCTCAAGGTATTTTCCAAGAAGTATAAGAGTGATAAGAATTGCAGAAGTCTCAAAGTACAGATGTCCTCCCGAAAACATATTGTAAACACTAAAAAAATACGCTGCAGATGTTCCAAGAGCGACAAGGACATCCATATTTGCACTAAAATGTCTCAAATTTGCATATGCACCTTTATAAAACTGAAATCCACAATAAAACTGAACAATGCTGCCAAGGGCAAGTTGGACATATTTGTTAGAAAGAAAATCAGGTATTATGTATATATCAAAAATCATATCAAACATTGAAAACAACAATGGTAAAGACACAAAAATTGAAAGCAACAGTTTGATTTTTTTCTCAACTATCGCTTTGTCACTTTCAGCCAATATTTCATTTTTTAATGCTCTGGGCTGGTAGCCAAGGCTTTCAATTTTATCTTTTATGTCCTTTTCTGAAATCATCCCTTTTGCAATATAAAACGTACCTTTGCCCGTAGTAAGATTCACTGTCGAGCTTAAAACTCCATTCATCTTAGCAACCTGCTTTTCTATCCTGCTTGAACAAGCTGCACAGGTCATACCGTCAATCATGAAATCAACCCTTTCCCTTTCAACCTCGTAGCCAAGCCCCTCTATTTTTGATATAACTTCATCAAGAATCCCATTTTTGTTTGACTCAAAAGTAACCTTTTCCGCCACAAGGTTAACCGATACATTTTTAACGCCTTCAATCTTATTGAGGCTGACATCTATTCGTCTTGCACAGGCAGCGCAAGTCATACCTTTTACGGATAAAATATAATTCATACATAATCTCCTATACCCTATAGGGGTATATATAAACAAAACGGAAATTTATTCAAGACAAAAATTCCTTCAAAAATGTAAATTGAATTTTATTTGAAAAAGAGAAGTTTTACGGAAAAAATAAAAATACAGACTGTTACAAAATATTGAATAAACTTATTGCCTTTTTTAACACTTACGGTAGTGCCAAGAATTGCCCCTATGATGCTGCCAGCACCAAGAATCAGTCCAAGCGTAAAATTAACCTTTGAATTTGCAATGAAAATGACAAGGGCAAAAAGGGTAAATATGAGTATTACAAATGTTTTTACGGCATTACCGGCGACAAGGTCATAACCGGTTAGCATCATTCCTGCAAGAATCAAAAAACCAACGCCAGCCTGGATAAATCCCCCATAAATTCCAATAATGAAAAATACAATAAAAATTGCAATTTTTCTTCTTAAAGAGAAGTCTTCGTCCTGTTTGGTCTTTAACTTATTAAGAGGATTGTAAAGTGTTATCAAAGTGATAACAATCATCAAAATTGCAAGATATTTCTTAAATGAAGTTTCACTGATAATTGTTGCCCAATATGCACCAAGTAAACTTCCTAAAGTAGCAGGAATTGCTACAAAGATGGCAAATTTTACCGGGATTACGCCATACTGGTGAAATTTTCTAACCGCAAAAAGACTTTGAAGAAAGATACCAAGCCTGTTGGTACCATTTGCAACTGTAGGCGGAAGCCCCATAAATATTAGTAGAGGTATCGTTAAAAATGAACCTCCACCTGCTATCACATTCACAAAACCGGTCAAAATCCCTACTAAAAAAAGTAAAACTTCCTTCATAAAAAACTATTTACACTATTTTTTCACACTTGTCACCTGTTATTCCAATACACTAATAAACTTAAAATCTTCTGAATCAAAAAGCCCCTTATCGCTTATCTTCAAACTTGGTATGACCAGCAAAGCAAGAAATGACAAAGTCATAAAGGGGGACATAAGTGGGCTGCCCATTTTTTTAACTTTTTCATCCAAAAGCCTGTATTGATTTGAAACACGATATCCTTCTTCACCACTCATTATGCCCCCAAACGGCAGGGGCAAAATTAACTGTTCGCCGCCGTCAACAACAGCAACCCCCCCTTCATTTTCCATAACGATATTTACAACCCTGCACAAACTAAAATCATCGCAACCTACCGCTACAATATTGTGTGAATCATGAGCCACACTTGATGCCACAGCACCTCTTTTTATACCAAAATTTTTTACAAATCCGACTGATGGTTTTGACTTTTTATAACGATTAACCACTGCAATCTTTAAAATATCATTTTCAACATCCGCAGATAAATTGCCATTTTGTGGTCTTAATTTTACCTTCTCTCTTTCTGTGACAAGACTTCCATCATTTATAACAATTACATTTACATCCTTTGGTATCTCCGAATAGACTTTAAACTCAGATTCACTCACCATATACTTTGCAAAGTTATTTATCTTATCAAACTCTTGATGCTTGCAATCAGCAACCCCATTTTTGGCAACAACCTTCCCATTGACATATGTTCTTAATACTTCGAAATTTTTAAGATCAGAAACTATGAGAAAGTCTGCATTATCCCCAACCTGTAATGTTCCAGTACAAAGGCCGTAGTGTCTTACAGGATTCACGCAGGCAATCTGCAATACATTAAACAAGTCCGCACCCCTTGACACAGCTTCTTTTACAATGAGGTTTATATGACCATTTACTAGATTGTCAGGATGCAAATCATCGGTGCAAAACATGCAGTTTTCGGGATACATATCAATAAGTTCAAACAACTCATCAAAGTCCTTTGCAGCAGAACCGTTTCGAATCTGCACCTTCATCCCAAGTTTGATTTTTTCAATAGCCTCATTGATATCAGTACACTCATGATCGGTGCCAATACCAGCATCCACATACTTTTTCAGACTCTCCCCTGTAAGTCTCGGTGCATGACCATCAATTTTTCTGCCCAAACTTTTTGCCAAGTTAATTTTTTCAACTACATCAGGATCATTGTAAATTACACCGGGCACATTCATCACTTCGCTTAAACATTTCAGACCATACCGCTTAAACAGATACCGAATATCATTTATGTCTATTTTACCACCGGCAGTCTCAAAACCTGTTGCAGGCACACATGATGGCGCGCCAAAATATATTTTTATCGGGGATTGTCTGGAATTCTCAATCATAAATTCCACCCCCTTAAGCCCCATTACATTTGCAATTTCATGGGGGTCACAGATGCATGAAACCGTTCCATGGGTTGCAGCAATTCTCCCAAATTCATAAGGGAGCAGCATTGAGCTTTCTATATGCACGTGGGAATCTATAAAACCCGGGATAATATATTTATCCGACTCAAACTTTTCTTCTGAAATGTCCTTTATTTTTCCATCTTCTACATGGATAATACCGGTAAATATTTTACGGTTTACAACATCTACAATATTCCCTGAAATCTTCATAACAAACCACCTTTTTTAAGATGTTAGCACATTTTCGATAGATTTTTAACTGTTATTTGATATAAAAAGATATAAAAAAAACCGGCCAGGTGGCCGGATTTTTTAATAGTATTTGTACTTTTCTTGAAGTTTTCTGACAAGTTTCTGCTGCTTACGACGAGCCTTGAGAATCTTTTTTCTTCTGACTTCTGTAGGCTTTTCATAGTAAGCATGTTTTTTGATTTCCCTGATAAGACCTTCTCTTTCAACTTTCTTCTTGAGAAGTCTTATGGCAAAATCGACATTATCGCCTTCAACTTTAACAACAGCATTTGTAGCCAAGCTAATCACCCCTTTTATTTTATTATAACTTTATCCAATACTTCATCAATAGTTTCAGCCAGGCAGAATTGAGTCACCCTTCTAACATCATCAGGAATTTCTGTCAAGTCCTTTTTGTTCTGTGCTGGTAATATGATTTCTCTGATTCCATTTCGGTGGGCCGCCAATACCTTCTCTTTGATACCACCGACAGCAAGTACTTTACCTCTTAATGTAATCTCACCTGTCATTGCAAACTGCAAATTTACCTCTTTTTTAGAAAGTGCAGAAATGATTGCTGTTGCCATTGTAATCCCTGCAGAAGGCCCATCCTTTGGCACTGCGCCCTCAGGGACATGCAGGTGAATATCGTAATCTTTAAACATGTACCCCGGGATTCCAAATTTGGAAGCCCTGCTCTTTGCTACCGAATATGCAATCTGGGCGGACTCCTGCATTACATCTCCAATGTGGCCTGTAATGATCAATTTACCTGTACCTTCAAATACGGCTACCTCTGTTTGAAGAATCTCTCCTCCAAATGGTGTCCAGGCAAGTCCTGTTGCAACACCCACCCCTCTTTCTTCTTTAAAATCTTCAAGCCTGTACCTTTTTATACCAAGATACTTCTCAATATTTTTGCCGGAAATCTCAATCTTATTTATTTTTTCAGACGATACAAATTTTTTGGCTGCCTTTCTTATGACTGAGCCAATTTCCCTTTGCAAATTTCTCACACCTGCTTCTCTTGTATAATGCCTGATGATGCTTATAATGGCACTATCTGTAATCTTTACCTGCTCATCTGAAAGGCCATGCTCTTTTAGCTGTTTGGGAATAAGAAATTTTCTGGCAATGGAATGCTTTTCTTTTTCTGTATACCCTGATACCCTTATTACTTCCATCCTGTCAAGAAGGGGATGTGGAATAGTTTCAAGACTATTGGCCGTTGTTATGAAAAATACCTTTGATAAGTCAAACTCTACTTCCAGGTAATGATCTATAAATGTTGAATTTTGTTCAGGATCAAGAGTTTCCAGCAAAGCAGATGCAGGGTCACCTCTAAAATCAACCCCTATTTTATCAATTTCGTCAAGCAGAAACACAGGATTCATACTTCCTGCTTTCTTCATTGACTGAATAATTTTACCTGGCATAGAGCCGATATAGGTTCTTCTATGCCCTCTTATCTCTGCCTCGTCCCTCACTCCGCCGAGACTCATCCTTACAAATTTTCTTCCCATAGCCTCAGCAATAGATTTGGCAAGTGAAGTTTTTCCCACCCCGGGAGGTCCTACAAAGCATAAAATCGGCCCCTTTAAATTATTTGATAATTTCTTTACGGCAAGAAACTCTAAAATCCTTTCCTTTGGTTTTTCAAGACCGTAATGATCCCTTTCCAATATTTTTTCTGCATTATCTATATCAAGTTTATCTTCCGTGTATTCATTCCATGGCAAAGAAATAAGCCAATCCAGATAATTTCTTACTACCGTTGCCTCAGAGCTCATCGGCGGCATGGATTTCAACTTTTTAAGCTCTTTTAGCGCCTTGTCCCTTGTCTGCTCATTTAGATTTAATGATTTAATTTTGTCTTCTATTTCCTGCAAATCTGCCTTGAGATCTTCATCTCTTCCCAACTCTTTGTTTATTGCTTTTATCTGTTCATTTAGATAATATTCTCTTTGTGCTTTGGTCATCTGTGCTTTTACTCGTTGCTTTATCCGCTCATCAATCTTTGAAATTTCAATCTCGGTTTCAATAATTTCAATAAGTTTTTCTATTTTCCCATCAATCTCACTTATCTCAAGCACTTCCTGAAGTTCAGTTATTTTTGTTGCAACATTGGAAGCCACCATGTAAATAAGTTTCGTCATATCCTTTGTCTGAGAAATAGTCTCAAACAACTCCTTTGGAATCTTACCAAATCTTCTTGCATATTCCCCAAATGTTTTAAGCAATGTTTCCCTCAAAACATCATTGACAGACTCATCTTTTACAACATCATCAATCCTCTGGGCAGTTACATAGTTGCAATCCGTATCTTCTATATAATCAACTACTTTTGCTCTATAAAGCCCTTCAACAAGAACTTTATTTGTTCCATCAGGAAGTTTAAGGGTTTGCAATATTTCGGCAACGACACCTATCTGATGAATATCATCTTTTTTCGGATTTTCACTTTCAGGATTTTTCTGCAGCGTTAAAAATATTTTTTTATCAGTATCATTGGCAATTTCAACAGCATTAAGTGATCTCTTTCTACCAACAAAAATAGGGGTTATCATCGTTGGGAAAACGACAATATCCCTTAACGGTATTACAGCATATTGTTCCATATTCTGCTCCTTCTTTCTTAAAACAGGTCGATAAAAAAAGGCGCCTTTAAGCGCCTTTTTAAGCAGATTCCTTTTCGTTTTCAAATATTAAAATAGGTTTCCCCTTCTTGTTTACTGCATCTTCATTTATGACGCATTCTTTCAATCCTTTCATTGAAGGGATATCATACATAATGTCTATCATAATATCTTCCATAATTGAACGAAGTCCCCTTGCCCCTGTTTTCCTCTCAATAGCCCTTTTGGCAACAGCTCGAAGTGCGCTGTCCGTAAAGCTAAGTTTTACATTGTCAAATTTAAAAAATTCCTCATATTGCTTTACAATGGCATTTTTTGGCTCTTTTAAAATTTTAACAAGAGAATCTTCTGTCAGGTCGTCAAGTACAGCTACCACAGGAAGCCTGCCTACAAATTCAGGAATAAGCCCATATCTCACAAGGTCTTCAGGTTGAAGATTTTTAGCAAGCTCCATAAACTTCATCTGATTTACATTTACTGATTTTGAATTGAAACCTACCGCTTTTTTACCAAGTCTTTCTTTTATAACGCTGTCAAGCTTATCAAACGCTCCGCCGCATATAAAAAGAATATTTGTTGTGTCTACCTGAATATATTCCTGGTTTGGATGCTTTCTGCCCCCCTGAGGAGGAACATTTGCAACAGTCCCTTCGATAATTTTTAAAAGTGCCTGCTGAACACCCTCTCCGCTAACATCTCTTGTAATTGAGGGGCTGTCCGTCTTTCTTGATATTTTGTCTATTTCATCTATAAAGATAATCCCCTTCTGTGCTCTCTGGACGTCGTAATCTGCCGCCTGAAGGAGTTTCAATACAACATTCTCTACATCTTCGCCTACATAACCTGCTTCTGTAAGTGTTGTAGCATCAGCAATAGCAAAAGGTACATTCAGTATTCTTGCAAGGGTTCTTGCAAGGAGCGTTTTGCCCGTCCCTGTAGGTCCAATCATAAGAATATTGGATTTCTCAAGTTCAACTTCTGACTTTTTGGCAAACAAAATCCTTTTATAATGATTATAAACTGCCACACTTAATATCTTTTTGGCCTCATCCTGGCCAATAACATAATCATCAAGAAGTTTTTTTATCTCTTCAGGCTTCAATAGTTTAATGTCGCCAGTGTTAACAGACTCAAGCTCCTCTTCACTTAGAATATCATTGCACAGTTCAACACATTCATCACAGATAAATACATCAGGACCTGCAATCAGTTTTTTTACCTCATCCTGCTGTTTCCCACAAAATGAACAAAACAGCATCTCTTTTTTCTTTTTCATATTCACCTCATAAACCAAAAAAGGGCTTTATTTCAAATTTCAAAAATATAGTTGGAAAAGTTATTTTCAACCCCTTTTTGTTATTACTTCATCTATCAGCCCATATTCCTTTGCTTCAAGGCTGCTCATAAAAAAGTCCCTGTCACTGTCAAGTTCAATCTGCTCAATAGATTTGCCAGTGGACTCTGCCAGAATCTCATTGAGTATCTTTTTCAACCTGAGTATTTCTTTTGCCTGAATCTCAATATCCTTTGCCTGTCCCTGAAAACCTCCAAGTGGCTGATGAATCATTATCCTCGCATTTGGCACAGCAAATCTTTTACCTTTTGTGCCTGCTGCAAGAAGCACTGCACCCATACTGGCAGCCTGCCCAAGACATATTGTTGAAACATCAGGCTTTATGTACCTTATGGTATCATATATTGCAAGCCCGCTTGTTATTACACCGCCGGGACTGTTGATATAAATATATATATCTCTATCAGGATCTTCAGCCTCAAGAAACAACAGTTGCGCAATAACTACATTTGCAACACTGTCATCGATTGGAGTTCCAAGGAAAATGATTCTGTCTTTCAAAAGCCTTGAATATATATCGTAGGCTCTCTCCCCGCGTCCAGTTTGTTCAATTACATAAGGAATATAAAAGCTCATTGCACCACCTTAAAATTTAGTATTACTCAGCACTTTCTTCCTTCTGAGATTTTTCTTCTGCTTCTTTCTTTCTATCGACTATTTTTTCTTCCACTTTATTTTCCTTAATAAGAAAATCGAATATTTTTTCTGTCAAAACATTATTTTCTACGTTTGACAACACTTTTCTTCCCACGAGTTCTTTTTTGTACTCTTCAAAATCTTTTTTCATCTTTTCAGCGACTTCCCTGATTTTGGCATCAACGTCAGCCTCTTCTACTTTTATAGATTCTGTTTCTGCGATTTTGTTTAAAATTAATGCGCCTTTTATTTGAAATTCGGCTCTATCTTTCATTGACTCTGCAACACTTTTGCGGTCAAGTCCAAGAGCCTCAGGTGATACTCCATACATATATTGGTACTGTTGCAGTGTCTGGTCAGCCAGTCTGTAAGCCTGTTCTTCAACCATTGATTCAGGGATTTCGAAAGGATTTTCTTCAATAAGTTTTTTTAAGATATCGTCGTACAATTTTTCTTTTGCTATCATATCTACTTCTTGTTTCAAATCTTCTTCAACCTTCTTTTTTAAATCTTCAAGAGTCTCACAATCCTCATCCACATCTTTTGCAAAATCGTCATTTATCTCAGGTACAGATTTCTTTTTAACTTCTTTTACTGTTATATCAAAAGTTGCAACCTTCCCGGCCAGACTCTTTTCATGATAATTGTCAGGAAACTGAACATCAACAGCCTTAGTTTCCCCTTTTTTCATTCCAATCACGCCATCTTCAAAATCTTTCAGAAAAGTATTGCTCCCTACAACTATACTCTGATCGGTAGCTGAACCACCTGCAAAGACTTCTCCGTCAACCTTGCCCACAAAATCAATAACTGCCATATCGCCATTCTGAATAGCATAACCGTCCTCTGCAGGCTCAAAAGAGGTATTTTTTTGTCTAATCTGTTCAAGAACATTATTTATATCTTCCTGTTTGACTTCTTCAATCTCTTTTACAAAATCATAACCCTTATACTTTTCAACCTTAACTTCCGGATAAACATCCACATAGATTTTAAAGGTAATAGGCTCACCCTCTTCAAACTTAACATCCTTTACACTTGGCGTATTTAACGGAGTGATGTTGTTTGAAATTATTGATTGTTGAACAGAATCATTAACAAGCTTTTCAAGTGCATTAACACTTATTCTGTGCTTGTATTCCTTGATTATTAAATCGCGAGGAGCTTTCCCCTGTCTAAACCCAGGAATTTTTACATTTGGTTTTATCTTGTTGTACTCCTGCTCAAAAAGCTCTTCATACTTTGCATATGGAATTTCAACAGACAATTCCTTTTGTGATTTTTCTGCATCATTAACAGTAACTTTCATCTTTTTCCCCTTTTTTATATTTCATTTTATTGATTGCATTCATAAAA
Organism: Deferribacteraceae bacterium; assembly: GCA_020054865.1. Lineage (GTDB taxonomy): Bacteria > Chrysiogenota > Deferribacteres > Deferribacterales > Deferrivibrionaceae > Deferrivibrio. The sequence goes on along the minus strand of JAIHAR010000006.1, from coordinate 47,383 downwards.
GACAAATCCGACAATACATAAGTTTGTTATAATACCAATTTGCATATAATTTCAAGCCTAAAGTAGAACATATATAGAAAATTGAAATACCTGTCAACAGCGACTTGCCCAAAATTCATCTGAAAAACTAAAAATCCAGTTGACATTCAAAAAAATTGGGAGTAACGGAGCATCCCGTCGGTTTATATATGTAATCACCAACTCAGGAGTTGGTCTATGCAGGCAAACTCATACTTTTCAGAATTCAAACCAAAATTTTTCTCCGTCTTAAAACATGGATACGGATTCAAAAACCTCACTGCAGACTTGGTTAGCGGTCTTATTGTTGCAATTATTGCCCTCCCGCTCTCAATGGCGTTTGCGATTGCAAGCGGAACATCACCCGAAAAAGGGCTTTACACAGCAATTATTGGAGGCTTTCTTATTTCATTTCTTGGTGGAAGCAGATATCAGATTGGTGGCCCGGCAGGAGCCTTTATCGTTATCATCTATGGTATTATCGAAAGGCAAGGGATAGATGGCCTTCTCATTGCAGGTTTCATGGCGGGAGTAATTCTTATAATAATGGGTTTGCTTAAGCTTGGAACTGTTATCAAATTTATACCTTACCCTGTAACCAAAGGTTTTAGCGCAGGAATTGCGATAATAATCTTCATTACACAATTGAACGATTTCTTCGGCATGGGAATCAAAAAAGTCCCTTCGGAATTCTTTGATAAGCTACTTCTATATTTTGAAAATATAAGCCGGATAGACATTTATTCCACGATTGTGGGGCTTATATCTATCATTATAATTATATACTCAAAAAAAATCACCCTAAAGATTCCAGGGCCTTTTCTTGCCGTAGTATTTGGTATTTTGGTTGTTTATCTGTTTAAATTGCCTATTGAAACAATTCAGGACAGGTTCGGGACAATACCAAGTACTCTTCCTGCACCTACAATTCCAGTAATTACTCTTGAGAAGATAAAAGCACTTATCCCAGATGCTATTACCATAGCTGTTCTGGGTGCAGTAGAATCATTGTTAAGCGCAGTAGTGGCAGACGGTATGACGGGGGACAAGCACAGATCAAATATGGAACTTTTGGCGCAAGGTGTAGCAAATATTTTTAGCCCATTATTTGGTGGTATCCCTGCAACAGGTACAATTGCAAGAACAGCAACAAATATAAAAAATGGCGCTTACTCACCGCTTAGCGGAATTTTTCATTCAATTTGGGTTCTTTTGTTTATGCTTCTGCTTGCTCCTATAATAATTAAAATCCCGTTTGCAACACTTGGAGCAATTCTTATTGTCGTAGCATACAATATGAGTGAAATCGAACATATAAAAAATCTTTTCAAAGCGCCAAAAAGTGATATCACCGTATTTTTGGCTACATTGCTACTAACCGTCATAATAGACCTCAACGTTGCAGTTCAGGTAGGTATGTTATTGTCAGTGTTGCTTTTCATGAGACGTATGATATCTATTACAGAAGTAAAAGATATCAATATCCAACTCGATAAAGCCGAAGACTTGATGGACGACGAAATGGATGACAAAGATGCTATATATAACAAAAAATTTCCTGAAGGTGTTGAGGTGTATGAATTAAGTGGGCCGTTCTTTTTTGGCGTGGCTGATAAAGTCAAACAGGTCATTACATCATTAGAGCAATCTCCAAAAGTATTTATCCTGAGAATGAGAAATGTACCGATGATAGACGCAACAGGAATACATGCCCTTACAGAAATCTGCTCTGATTTTGAAAAAAAAGGCACATCTGTAATACTTTCGGGAGTTTCACCATATGTCAAAAAGCTACTTTTAAAGGCAGGCATCAATAAGATTGTAGGTGATGAAAATATTGTAGACCATATTGACAAAGCCATTGAAATAGCCAAAAAATACACTTTTAAATAGTCAAAACTTTCAGCTGCATCCCTTTCAAATATGGGTTGCAGCTTTACTTTTATACTTTCGGCTGAAACTATTGCACAAATAAAAAAAATCACATATAATGGACAGCTTGAACTGGAAGGAGGTAAATATGATACCAATGCTCGACATAAAAAGGGAGTTAAACGATATAGGGGATGAAATTAAAAAAGCCGTTGATTCTTCCATCAACGGTACGATGTTTATTTTAGGACCAAATGTAAAGAAATTTGAAGAAGAAGCTGCAAAATATCTTGGATGTAAATTTGCGGTTGGTGTTGCAAGCGGTACAGATGCCCTGCATTTAGCCCTGAAAGCTATTGGGATAAAAGAGGGTGACGAGGTAATTACCACACCCTTTACTTTTATTGCTACTGCGGAAGCCATAAGATATTGCGGAGCAACCCCTGTATTTGTAGATGTTGACCCTGATACATTCAATATAGATGTAAACCTTATTGAAACAAAGATAACAAATAAAACAAAAGCAATACTGCCCGTTCATCTTTTTGGAAACCCTGCAAATATGGATGAAATTATTGTTTTTGCCAAAAAACACAACTTAAAGGTTGTGGAAGATTGCGCCCAGTCTTTCGGTGCAACATACAACGGCAAACAAACAGGTTCCATTGGTGATGCCGGTGCTTTCAGCTTTTTCCCCAGTAAAAACCTTGGATGCTATGGTGATGGGGGACTTGTTACCACCAATGATGAGAATATTTACAACACACTTATAGCACTTCGAAACCACGGCTCATACAAAAGATATTATCACGAAATAATTGGATTTAATTCAAGACTTGATGATATTCAGGCTGCAATCTTAAGCGTAAAACTGAAATATATTGACAGATTTAACAAAGAAAGGAGAAATGTAGCAAATCTTTACAGGAAATACATCGGTGAAATAGTCAAATATCAAAAAGAAACCGAAAACGGTTTAAACGTATATCATCAGTATACAATTGTAACAGAAAAGAGAAACGATATAATGAAAGCACTTTCAGAAGGGGGGATAGCATCTGCAATATATTATCCGGTACCTTTGCACTTGCAAAAGGCATTTGAAGATTTAGGATACAAAAAAGGTGATCTTCCTGTTGCTGAATACCTGGCTGAAAATGTTATCTCACTGCCGATAAATCCTTACCTTGAAGATGAAGAAATACTTGTAATAGCCAACACGCTGAAAACTGCATTTTAAAGGTTAATGAACAAAATTTTGCTTTACCTGGCATACATTATTATCAAGGCATACTCGTTTACTTTCAGGTATAAAGAGTATGGCCTTGATAATTTTGAGAAAGTAAAAGGGAAAAAAATTGTATTTGCTTTATGGCACGGTCAGCTTTTTCCATATGCATATCTTTACAGAAATCAGGGGGTAGTCGGTATAGTTTCGGAAAGCAAGGATGGGCAGATAGCCGCATTTTTACTAAAAAGATTCGGTTTTAACATATCAAGAGGCTCATCTTCAAGAAATGGCACCAAAGCAATCATAAGTTGCAAAAAACAAATGGTAAGTGGTAACTTTAACGCAGCAATCACCCTGGATGGGCCAAAAGGACCAAGGCTTATTGCAAAGCCCGGAGCCGTATTTCTTGCCAAAATAACAGACAGGGTAATTATCCCAACAGTATGGAAGACAAATAGATCTTTTAGATTTAACAGCTGGGACAAATTTATGCTCCCTTACCCTTTTGCAACAATCGAAGTTTTTTATGGCAATCCATTGATTCTTAACGAAAACACATCAAAGAAAGAAATTGACCTTGCTCTTGAACACTTACAAAAAAATATGTTAGAGTTAACCCGTGAAAATTCTCCTGATTTTATATAACTTGCTACTTTTTGCACTGCTTCCCATAATCTTTCCTCTTGGATATCTTATTGCTTTAAGGAGAAAAGAAGAAATCTGGTATTTTGAAAGGTTGGGCTTTATACTTTTTGACAAAAAACCTGAAAAAACCATCTGGATACACTGTGCCAGTGTAGGGGAAGTCTTGAGCGTAAAACCACTCGTTGACCATTTAAAAAATGAATTGCCTGATTTTGAAATCGCTGTATCCACAATAACTGCAAGCGGCAAGTCGGTCGCCATGAAAAACCTTTCTGCTGGCTACTTTTTTCTCCTTCCAATAGAAAATTATTTTGCAATCAAATACCTTGTGTCATATCTCAATACCGAATACTTTATAATCGTCGACACAGAACTCTGGCCAAACATGATTTATGCCGCAGCACAAAATTCCAAACTTATCCTTGTAAATGCAAGAATTTCTGAAAAAAGTTACAAAAAATATCTTTTGTTCAGACCCATATTCAAAAATCTGCTAACCAGGTTTGAACATATATTTGCAAAAAGTGCGGATGATGCAGCTCGATTCGAAGCTATTATCGGTAATACTGCAAAAATATCCAACATCGGCAATATCAAGGCATCTATCGATACCTGCACGGCTCCTATAAACCTAAACGGAAACTTTTTCCTTGCTGCAAGCACACATAAAGGTGAAGAAGAAATTATCAAAAACGCCTTTAAAAAGGTTGCTGACAGATTTGCGCATCTTGTTGTGGCTCCCCGACATCTAAACAGGGTAGATGAAGTAGTAAACCTTTTTTCAACTGATTTTGAAACCAGCAAATATTCAGAAAATAAGTTAACGAAGGTAATTATTATCGATAGTTTCGGAATCTTGAAAAATTTTTACAGCAAGGCAGAGAAAATTTTTGTGGGCGGCTCAATCGTAAACATTGGTGGGCACAATATCTATGAGGCCCTTATTTTCAGTAAGGTAGTTGCTGCCGGGAAAAACATGCAGAATTTTCAAGAAATATATGAAATAGCAACAAAATACAACGTTTTAACCACAATTGAAAATGAAAAGGATCTTGTTGAGTATCTTATGACTGACACCTATAAAGAAGCTGACTTTGAAAATTTCCTCGTTGAGACCAGGAAAATGGCTGAAAAACCGTTAAAAGAGATTACAGATTTTATCAAAAATGAAAGTGTTAATTAATTTATTAGACATTCTTTTAAGACAATTAAGCTATAATTCACTTACAAGCTTAGGAAGAATTTTGGGGACAATTGCTTTTTATATTCTGCCGTCAAGAAGAAAAGTGGCCATAAAAAATGCTCAGATAATAGGTATAAAAGACCCTTACAATGTAGCAAAGGAGAGTTTTAAAAATTCTTTTGCTTCATTTCTTGAAGTATTTTTTATTAAAAAAATAGATACAAGTTTTTTAGAAAAACACGTAATAATTAACAATGATGATGTAAACAAAATTTTAAATTTAAATGAAACATTCGGCCCTTATTTTGTAGTATCGGCGCATATCGGCTCATGGGAGATTGTGCCAAAGCTCTTTACCCTGAAGTTTGACAAAGTTGTATGCATCGTTGGCAGAAAAATTAAAAATTCAAATATTGATAATTTGATAAAAAGGCTAAGAAGTGATGAAAAAATCATCTACCTTTCCCACAGAAATATAGCATTCGAAATATCCAAACTTGTTGATAAGAAAATAATTGTTGGAACGCTGCTTGATCACAGTGCACTCAAGAAAGATTCAATTTATGTAGATTTTTTTGGCCTTAAAACATCTTTTATAGCTGGAATACCGATTTTATCTGCCAAAAAAAATATCCCTGTAGTACCTGTTTTCTGCATAAGAGTTGACAAACACACACTTAAAATTATCTGTTACGACCCCATTTTCCCTGACAAAAATTTAAAACCCGGAGAAAGAATACTAAATATTGCTGAAAAAATAAATTCAGTTTACGAAGATATTATAAAAAAATATCCAGAGCAGTGGTACCTAATGCATAAAAGATTTAAAAGGGTGAAAAAGGATGACAATCAAGAAGAGACCTACAGTATTTATAGATAGGGATGGTACAATAAATAAAGATGCCGGATATATAAACAGTCTTAAAAACTTTGAAATGTACCCTTTTGCCCCTCAGGCAATAAAGCTTCTAAAAGACAATGGCTACCTTGTGGTAATTATTACCAACCAGGCGGGCATAGCAAGAGGAATTTTTACCGAAGACTTCTTGTCCCAAGTTCACAACAAAATGAGGGTAATTTTGCAAAAAAATGGTACGGATATAGACGGGATATTTTACTGCCCACATTACAAAGGTTCAAAAATTCCCGCCTACAATATTGACTGTGATTGCAGAAAACCGAAAACAAAAATGATTGATGATGCAATAAAATTGCTCCCTGTAGACACTTCAAATATGTTCATGATTGGCGACAAATACACGGATATTCAGATGGGCATAAACGCTAAATGCAAAACAATTATGGTTAAAACGGGATACGGTGAAGGGGAGATAGCAAACGATTATTCAAAATGGAAGCTCAAGCCGGGGCTAATTACTGATAACCTGCTCACTGCGGTTTTAAGCATTTTATCCGGAAAAATCTGATTATTATCATAAATATCATAATTTTTATGATATTTATTCCGCATTTAATGTTTGACTTTTGCATTTGAATATAATAAGAAAAACCTACCTTATAAATATATTTTTGGAGCAACCATGAAAGAAAGAGTAGTTGTGGCGATGAGCGGAGGTGTAGACAGCTCACTTTCGGCATACCTTATGAAAGAAAAAGGCTATGAAGTTATAGGAATCACATTAAAGCTTTTTGAAGGGCAGGAAAAATACCTGACAGATGCAGAGAAAATGGCTCAGGAAATAGGCATAAAGTGGTACATGGCAGATTATAGCGAGGATTTTAAAAGAGATATTATAAACTATTTTATAAGTACTTACAGAAAAGGAAAAACACCAAATCCATGTGCCTTCTGCAACAGATTTGGAAAGTTTAACTTTCTGCACAATGAAATGCTAAAGTATGATGCGACAAAAATTGTCACAGGGCATTATGCAAGAAAAGTTTATACCGATGGTAAATATTACATTGCAAAGGGGCTCGACAGGAAAAAAGATCAATCATACTACCTTACTTTACTGGAAAATTATCAGATAGAGAAAATAGAATTCCCTTTGGGTGAAATTGACAAAATTACAACCAGAAACCTTGCACAAAAATACGGACTCAGCGTACACAATAAAAAAGACAGTCAGGAAGTGTGTTTTCTTGAAGGCGGGGACTATAGAGATTATCTGAAATCAAAAATAAATCAAAACAATTTCAAAAAAGGAAATTTTATATTTGAAGGGAGAATATTAGGACGACATGAGGGGATAGAGCTTTACACTGTGGGCCAAAGAAAGGGGCTTGGACTTTCATATCATGAACCTTTGTATGTGAAGAAATTAGACCCTAAGACAAACGATATAGAGTTATGCAGAAAGGATGGTGGAAATGTGAAAGGGGTTAAACTTAAGGACACGGTGTTTCAAACAGACAAAAAAATCTTCAAAGCAAAAGCGAAACTCAGATATCGCATGAAAGAGGCAGACTGTCTTGTGGAAATACACCCTGAAAACAGGGCATTTCTCCTTTTTGATGAACCTCAGTCATTTCCTGCTCCAGGTCAAATTGCCGGTATTTATGAAGGGGATATCCTTCTTGGAGGCGGATTCATTGAAGACTTTTTTTAAAAAATTCAATAAAGTCATAGTAGCACTTAGCGGCGGCGCTGATAGTGCTGCCGTACTGCAACTTTCTTCACAATTTATTACTCCTGAAAACATACTTGCAGTAACCTGTGTCAATCCCCATGTGTTTGGCTACGAAATAGAAAATGCAAGAAAAATCGCAGACAGTTTAAACATAAACTGGAAGCCTTTTACTGTCCAATACAGTGCGGATTTTTTAAAAAATGACGATTTGAGGTGTTATTACTGTAAACACGAAATATTAAAATCCATTGAAAACATCAGAAAAACAGAAGGCTTCGATGCAATTTTTGACGGAACAAATATTGACGATCTGAACGATTATCGCCCAGGGATGAAGGCCATTAAAGAATTTAACGTTTTTTCCCCCCTCAAAGAACTGGGCATTTCAAAAAAGGACTCCCTTCACATTGCAAAATCATCATTTAAAAAAATATATTTTAACGTCGAGTCCTGTGCTGCAACCAGAATAGTAAACAAAATGATAAACTTTGAAGATATGCTAAAAGTTGAAAAGATTGAGGATATTTTAAGGTATAGGTACCCCGGAATAAGGGTGAGGGTGTCAGAGAATATATCAGTTGAATTCAAAAATAAAGTCTCTTTAAAAAAATCTGACCTTGAATTTTTGAGCAAAATAATTAAATTGCACTACGCTGACAAACAGATAAAAATCAATTATTAAGGAGGAGCAGATGACAATAGAAAAATTTGAATTCAAGGCAGAAGTAAAAGAGCTGTTAAATCTTGTAATCAATTCACTTTACTCCAATAAGGACATATTTTTAAGAGAGCTTATATCAAACGCCTCTGATGCTATTGATAAGGCAAGATATTTAAGCCTTACCAATCAGGTAAAACTTTCATCAAACGATTTTAAAATCAAAATTATTCCCGACAAGGATAAAAAGACTCTGACTATTTCTGATAATGGTATTGGAATGTCAAAAGATGACCTTATTAATAACATAGGCACAATTGCGAAGTCTGGCACAAAAGAATTTATGGAGATGGTAAAAAAAGTTAAGGAAACGGGCGACTTAAACCTTGTGGGTCAATTTGGCGTAGGCTTTTACTCTGCATTTATGGTGGCTGAAAAAATAGATGTTGTAACAAAAAAAGCCGGTGAAAACAGCGCCTATAAATGGACTTCAAAAGCTGATGGTAATTATGAAATTGAAGAAACTGCAAGAGATGCCAACGGGACTGACATAATCTTATACCTTAAAAATGATGCAGAAGAGTATCTTGATGAATGGAAGATAAAAAGTATTGTAAAGAAATATTCTGATTATATCGAATACCCCATTGTAATGGATGTAGAAAAAGATAAAAAGATAGAAGAAGAAACTCTCAATTCCAGAAAGGCTATCTGGATGAAGGACAAATCTGACATAAAGGATGAAGAATACAAAGAATTTTACAAGCATATCTCACACGATTTCAACGACCCACTTGACTATATCCACTTCAAAGCTGAAGGTACACTTGAATTTACTGCACTTTTGTATATCCCTTCAAAAAAACCTTTTGATATTTATTACAAAGATTACAAAATGGGTCCAAGTCTCTATGTAAAAAAAGTACAGATTATGGATGCCTGCGAGGAACTTATTGAGCCTTATTTGAGATTTGTTAAGGGGGTTGTGGAGTCAAATGACCTTCCTCTCAACGTTTCAAGAGAAATGCTCCAAAACAACAGAGTTGTAACCCAGATTAAAAACAATATTACAAAAAAAGTATTGTCTAAACTTGAAGAGCTGAAAAAAAATAATTTTGAAAAGTATGAAAAATTTTATAGCGAATTTGGAAACATCCTGAAGGAAGGGATACATTTTGATTTTTCGAGAAAAGAAGAGATTGCCGAATTACTCATATTTAACTCATTAAAAAATCAGGACAAAAAAATTGATTTCAACATTTATATTGAAAATATGCCTGAAAATCAGAAAGAAATCTACTATATTACAGGGGAAAGTGTAGATGAAATAAAAATATCCCCACATCTTGAATACTTTAAAGAAAATAATATCGATGTGATTTTCCTCACCGATGAAATAGACGGCATCATAATGAATTCTTTGATGGAGTTTAAGAAGAAAAAGGTTAAGTCTATCTTGAAAGGTGATATTGAAATTGATGAAAACCTTAAGAAAGAAAAGGAAACCAAAGAAAAAGAGTATAAAGGGTTGCTTGAGAAGATAAAAGAAGATTTAAAGGATTATGTAAAAGATGTCAAAGCCGGTGTCAGATTAAAAAACTCCCTCTGTTGCCTTGTAGGGGATGAAAATGAAATGGACGAAACAATGAAGAGAATCTTGGAATCTATGGGGCAGACAGCTTTTGATTCAAAGAAAATCCTCGAAATAAACCTTGAACACCCCGTAATGAAAAAGGTTAAATCTCTCTACGAAGTCGACCCAAAAAGCACAAAAGTCAACGAATATTCAAAATTAATATACGACCTTGCATTAATAATGGATGGTGAAAAACCGGTTGACCCGGTAAATTTTGCAACAAAAATCTCAGAATTTATGGAGAAAAATATTTAGCCGGCCCTAAAATCGAGGGCCGTTTTTATTTTGATTTTATGGTCTTTTTCAATTGCCTTTCACAATATTTGTAAATTTTTATTGCCTCATACACTCTTTCTACTTCAGCTTTTGTGTAGGAAATATCTCTACTGTTATCAATAATAAAATCGGCATATTTGATTTTTTCTTCGACCGGCATTTGCGATTTTATTATCTTTTTTGCAAGCTCTACATCTATCTCATCCCTTTTTAAAAGACGCTCAAACTGGGTCTTCTCATCCACATATACCACCATTATTGCATCAAATCGACGATATGTACCCTTTTCGATAATCAAAGCTGCCTGAGTTAGAATAATAGCCTTATCATCTTTGCCTTTAATGTTTGAAACAAGTTTTTTTTCATAATTTAAAATTGCAGGATGCACTATCTTTTCAAGAAGCTCTTTTTTTTGAGGATTATTGAAAACTATCCCCTTTAATTTCCCCCTGTCTATGTTCCCCTCTTTGTCAAGAATCTTTTCGGAAAATTCTTTAACCAGCCCAAAATATGCAGTCTCTCCTTTTCGCATAACAATCCTGCTGATTTCATCGGCATCAATAGTGTAACAGCCAAGCTCTTCAAACATTTTAGCAACAGTGCTCTTCCCGCTGGCAATATTTCCGGTAAGACCTATATACATAAAAAAATCCTTTGTTTTAAGTACAATTAATTAATATCTTTTGTTTGCCAAATCAAGACTTTACACAAAAAATTTCAAAATCCTCTCAAGTAAACTGACAAATATTCACTGAGAGCCTCTCTAAACCTGTATACCTCGTTTTCAGTAATCTGGGGATAAAATCTTTTATCAAGATTTGACTCACTTTTTATCATTTTTTGAAGATAAATACAGTCATCGCTTTTAAGCCCGGCATCTCTTAAAAACATTTTAACATTATGCATTTCAGGAATTTTCCACATTGTGTATCTTAATTCAAAAGGTAATTTATATTTTTTTGTTATAGAAATACTATCAAAGACTTTATAAAAACCGTCCTTTCTTGTAATAAACTTAAAATCCTCTTCAGAAAAACCTTTAATATCAATTGCCACATAGTCAATAAGTGAACTATTTATCAGCTTCTCAAGCTTATGAGGAAATGTTCCGTTTGTATCAATTTTGATAACCATTTTTAAGTTCTTGAGCCATATTAAAAAATCTTCTAACCCTCTTTGTAGCATAGGCTCACCGCCGGTGATTACAATATTTTTCAACCCGCACGCAATTATTCTTTTTTTCAGCTCATCCAAATCAATGTTAGAGGCAGTACTCACAACCAGCTCTCTATTATGACAGTACCTGCACCGCAAATTGCAGCCAGATGTAAACACGGTGCAGGCAACTTTACCGGTAAAATTATTTAACGATACAGGTTCAAATCCTGCTATCTGAAGTTTTAACATCGAAAGTCATTCTGTCGCTAAATTCTTCCTGCTTCGATTCGTTCCAGTTGTCCACAGGTCTGTGATAACCAACGATCCTGCTGTAGACCTCACATTTTGAGCCTTTTACATTTTTAAGCTCATTTTCCAGCTCCTTGATTCTCTTTTCGATACTCATCTTATCACCCCCTTATTTTTTCCTTTAAAACATTTATTTCAGCCAAAATTTCGTTTGTTCGCTCTTCTTTACATTTAGGGCAAAATCTGTGCTCACCTTTCAAATAACCATGCACGGGACAAACTGAGAAGGTGGGCGTTATTGTAAAATATGGAAGCCTGAAACTATAGGCAATTTCTCTTACAAGCTCCTTAACCGAGCCAAAATCATCAATCGACTCGCCAATAAATGTGTGAAAAACTGTACCCCCTGTGTAAAGCGTCTGTAATCTGTCCTGATGCTCCAATGCTGAAAAAAGGCTTAAATTAGAATTAACCGGCAACTGGGTTGAGTTGGTATAGTACGGTTTTTCTCTACCTGAAGTATATATTTGAGGGTAAAGCTCTTTATCCTTTATGGCAAGCCTATAACTTGTCCCTTCGGCAGGGGTGGCTTCCAGGTTGTACAACATTCCATCTTCCTCCTGGAATCGTACCAGTTGCTCATTCATAAATTTCAACACCTTCTCAGCAAATTCAAGCCCCTCGTCATCAGTAATCCCTACCCCAATAAAATTAACAAGAGATTCATGCATTCCTATTATACCAATTGTGTTGAAATGATTCTTCCAGTACTCGCCTGTGTGCCTTTTTACATCTTCAAGATACACTCTTGAATAAGGATAAAGAGCATTTTCAGTGTAGTTTTCAAGCGCTTTCCGTTTTATAAAAAGTGACTGTCTTGCTGTTTCCATTAATTCTGATAGTCTATTAAAATAATCCTCCTCATCTTCAGCTAAAAAACCGATTCTTGGCAGGTTTATGGTTACAACCCCGATCGAACCTGTGAGAGGGTTAGCTCCAAAAAGCCCGCCACCTCTTTTCCTCAGCTCCCTGTTATCAAGTCTCAACCTGCAACACATACTCCTTGCATCTTCAGGGGACATATCACTATTTACAAAATTTGCAAAATAAGGGATACCATACTTCCCCGTCATAGCCATAAGCTCATCTATGACTTCATTTGACCAATCAAATTCTTTTGAAATATTGTATGTTGGTATCGGAAATGTAAATATTCTCCCTTTTGCATCTCCCATTGTCATAATTTCTATAAATGCCCTATTAATCATATCCATCTCATTTTGAAACTCACCATATACATAATCCATAATTTTGCCACCATGCACAACTGCCTCATTTTTATAAATATAAGGTACGGTCAAATCAAAGGTAAGGTTGGTAAACGGAGTCTGAAAGCCCACCCTTGTCGGAACATTTAGATTAAATATGAACTCCTGCATACACTGCTTTACTTCTTGATACTCGAGATTATCAAAGGCAACATATGGTGCAAGCAAGGTGTCAAAGTTGGCAAAGGCTTGCGCACCTGCTGCTTCCCCCTGCAATGTATAAAAAAAGTTTACTATTTGCCCCAGCGCAGTCCTGAAATGCTTTGGTGGAGCACTTTCTACCTTTCCCATAACTCCGCCAAAACCTCTTAGAAGAAGGTCTCTTAAGTCCCAACCACAACAATAAACGGACAACGAGCCAAGGTCATGAATATGAAAATCACCATTCACATGAGAGTTTTTAATTTTTTCATTATAAATTTTATTCAACCAGTATTTTGCAGTGACAGTTGACGCTATAAAATTATTCAGCCCTTGCAGGGAATAAGTTGTATTGCTGTTTTCCTTAATTCTCCAGTCAGACCCCTTAAGATACTCATCAAGCATATTTTCAACTTCTTCAAAAGTCTGCTTTATCTCACGAATATCAGCTCTTTGTTTACGATAAAGGATATAAGCCTTTGCAGTCTTTGCATGTCCATTTTCAATCAACTCTTTTTCCACTATATCCTGAATCTGCTCCACTGTTACCGAACCAATTGCACCATATTTTTCAACTATTTTCTCAACTATTGACTGAGTAAGACTTGCAGCAATGCTTCTATTTTCTCCACCAACAGCTTTTGCGGCCTTAAAAATGGCATTTGCTATCCTTTCGCCATCAAAATGCACAAATCTACCATCACGTTTAATAACTTTGATATTCATAACTCACTCCATAAATTAGTTAATATGTTAGACTCTGGTTAAAAAATAGATAGGACTATATTCATGATTACTATCCTCCGTAGTTTTATTTTGACTGTGTATCCTGGCTTACCTTCATCCTACTTGCCGGCCTTCCCACCTCTTCTCTTATCTTCAAGAGTCAGGCAGTGGCCAAAATGGCTTTCGTCCAGCTTACAGTTGCGGGGACAGCGCCGGATTTACACCGGACTTCCACAGTAATCCAATTTTAATGCACAGATGTCTTGTTGTCAAATTTAAAATGAATAAAAAATGAAGAATGTATGATTATAGATTTGGATTACCCATTCTACACAATGAGCCAAAATTTATTGCAAACTTCAATTTGACAAAACCATTTTTTTCTATAAAACAAATCTCATGAATACACAAAAGATAAAAAACAGTTTTTCAAAAAAGCTTTTTCAAAAAATTGAATTTTTAATCTCCGAATATGAATTTGACATAGCTGAAAAAATGGTAAAAAGAATGCTTGCAAATACCAGCTATGACAACAAGACAAGGGCATCATTTTACTCACTGCTTGGCAAAATTCGCTATCTGACGGGACAGTTTACTGCAGCAAAAAGATATTTTAATACAGCTTTAAAACTCAACCCAACCAATTTTGATGCAAACTACAATCTGGCTAATGTTTACATGTTTGAACAAAACACAAAAATGGCAAATAAGCTGATTAACATTAACCTTAAAAATCATCCACAAAATGTCAATATCCTTATACAGCTTATGTGGAGTTACGTGCTGTCAGGACATGACGAAAAGGCTGAAATAATCTACAAAAAATTGTTGAAACAAAAAAAACTTGAGCCACAAAGCTTTGCCGACCTTGCAATGGCTTACGTTTCAAAAGGGAATTTTGAAAATGCAAAGAAAGTAATATTTGTTGCCCTTGGCAACTTTCCTGACAATTTTATTGCTGAAGATACTTTATATGAAATAAATGAACTTGAAAGAAACTACCGCGATTACAAAAAGGATATTTTCTTTAAAAACATTCACAGAATAAATTTTATGCCACAAATATATACTTCGGCTCTCAGGATGATAGTGGAAGGGATGTCGCTTCGCGGTTATTTTAAATTTGAAATAGAAAAGGCAGCCGAATTTCTTATCTTTTTAAACAAAGAAAAATTTGAATATTTTAATCCCAAACTGCTTGCTGCCGTGATAGAATATAATATATCTGTTTGCATAGGTGAAGATGAAAATATGCGAAATATAATTTTAAACAGCTATAAAGTGAGTAAAGACAAGCTCAATAAACTTATGCAACAGGTAAATTACATCGCCGCCCAAAAAAGTTATGAACTGTGCGATGAAATATTAAGTGAATATGACGAACAATTTGGCAGTGGCGAACCTTTTGGAGATGAAAATGAGTAAAAAGAATTTAGGTGACCTGCTCATTGAGTATAATCTAATAACGCAAAGTGACCTTACCGAGGCGCTAAACATCCAGCATCAAGGAAACAAAAAAAGGATTGGGGAAATTTTAGTAGAGCTTGGAAAAGTAACCGAAGAAGATATTCAGTATCTTATTAGCAAACAGCTGGATATTCCCTTTATATTTTTAAGGGATATTAAGCTTGACAATGATTTGATAAAAAAGTTTTCCAGAGACTTTCTTGTAAATAACAGGATAATTCCTCTTTATGAAACTGCTGATTTATTATCTGTGGCCACAAACGACCCTTTTAATAGTGAAGCAATAAATAAACTCAAAGAGTTTACAGGAAAAGATATATCTGTTTCCGCATGCTCATCAAAAGATATTTTGCAAAAACTAAAATCACTTCAAAACGTTTTTCTGGGTGAAATAAACGAAGTTATCGAAAATCTGCTCAAGAAACTAACAAAAACTTCATTTTACCGCCTCGATTTTATTTTCAGAGGCAAGCTTACAATAAACATTTTTGGAACATTCACCATGCAGACATATACCGAGATTGACCCTGGTAATATCACCGTTGAAGATATATTCAAATATTTTGAAAATTTAGAGCACGGCTTTTTTTATGAAAATTTTAATTATGATAGTGGTTTTTTAATACAAATTTACCCGGTAATCGAAACAAAAGACATATCATTTATCAATGAATTTGGAATTTACCCTGACAAATTCCCAATTTTTACCGATACGAAATATGCAGGCAACCTGCCTGTTTTTCAATCCGATTACCCTGTGCCAGGTTATGCGTATATATCCTTCAAAAAATATTCAGAATTTAAAGATGCAATTAATGTAATCGACAATCTGCACGAAAAGCTACCGGAAAACTATCTGGCCTGCACAAAATGTAAAATTTGCAGCGGAAGCAAGTGCGACGAGTGCAACAATCTGGGCTATACTTTCGAGGTGAAAAATGGCTAAAATAGATGCTTTCTTCAAATATATGATTGAAAATGATGCAAGCGACTTGCATTTGAGTGCCGGATGCAAGCCAAAGGTTAGAAAACATGGTGAGCTTGAAGAGATAAAATATCAGGAGCTTACAAATGATATTCTTAAAATGCTCCTTTTTGAAATAATAACCGAAGAACAAAAGAAGCGCTTTCTTGAAAAGAAAGATCTCGATTTTGCCTACGAAATGCCGGGTCTTGCAAGATTTAGGGCAAATTATTTTTACCAGAAAAGGGGGCTTGGGGCAGTATTTAGAATAATACCTTCCAAAATACTGTCAGCTCAGGATCTGGGACTGCCAGAAAGTATTTTGAGGTTTACAAAGCTTTCAAGAGGGTTAGTCCTTGTAACAGGTCCAACAGGAAGCGGCAAATCCACAACACTTGCTGCAATGATAGACTATATAAATTCAACAAGAAAAGATCATATTCTGACAATTGAAGACCCTGTTGAGTTTGTACATGTAAATAAACAGTGCCTGGTAAATCACCGGGAGGTCTCAACCCATACGGAATCATTCAGTTCGGCTCTGCGGGCAGCCTTAAGAGAAGACCCTGACGTCATTCTTGTAGGGGAAATGAGGGATCTGGAAACCATTGAACTTGCAATAACTGCCGCTGAAACAGGTCATCTTGTATTTGGCACACTTCACACAAACTCTGCTGCAAAAACAGTTGACAGGATAATAGATGCGTTCCCCGCAGGTCAGCAGGCCCAGATCAGAACTATGCTTTCTGAATCTTTAAAAGGTGTTATATCTCAACAATTGTTAAAAAGAATTGACAAACCGGGACGCGTAGCTGCACTGGAGATTTTGTTTGTAAACAGCGCGATTGCAAACCTTATCAGAGAAGGGAAAACATTTCAAATCCCTTCTATGATACAAACCGGGAAAGGGGATGGAATGCAGCTTATGGATCAGTCAATAATGGACTTTCTTATGAAAAAGATTATAAGCCCTGAAGAAGCGTATCTCAAGGCTAATGACAAAAAATCCTTTGAGCGTTTTTTAAATAGTTGATGGACGGATTGTCATTATTCAAAATTCAACGATATATACAAAAAAAATATATCCCCTGCCAGCTTAATGCTGTATATTTCAGCGATGGTGGGATACTTCTTGATATTTATAAAGAGAAAAAAGAAACTATCTTTCTTGATTTCAACAGGAATCTGATACTTTTTGGGTTTGATGCACCAAAGCTTGGTAAAATTGAATATTTTCACAAAAACAGAGTAATAAAAAGTGTAAAGCAAAGGGGATACGACAGAATACTTGAATTTGAAATTATCAGCAGAAAACAAAGTGGCAAACTTGAAACTTTTTATATTGTCTGCGAATTTATCGGAAGCAATTCAAACCTTTTTATTCTGAATGAAGATAGGAAAATTTTATTTAAACTTAATGATAAAAATGCAGATAAGGACAGAGATATTTCAATAGGCTCTGTTTATTGTTATTTTAAAAGAAACAAGGCAATGACAATTGACAACCTGAATGCAAGTAGCTTCAAATCATTTGAAGATGTAGAAGGCTTTTATCCACCTACGGCAAAATATGCAAATCATATATTTGAACATTATGGCTTTGAAAAAGGCCTGAATATTTTAAAGAAAGATCTTGATAATGATTCCCTTTACATAGACTCAAATGGAAAGTTTTATCCATTTGCTATAAAAGACAACCTTATTAAATGTAATATTCATGATTTTCGTCCTATTGCAAAAACACACAACGAAAAGCATACATATTTAAGAAACAGACTTTTGCTGCTGATTTCAAAAAAAATAAAAAAAGAAAAGGCCCTTCTTGAAAAGCTTGAAGCTGAGCTAAAAAATGCGCTCAAATATGATGATTACAAAAAAGAGGCGGAGCTTTTGAAAAACAATTATCACCTGCTGAAAAACTCCAAAAGGGATGTACTGGTCTATGAATATACCGAAACCGGAGAAACCGAAAAAATAATCAACGTTGACAATATATCAAATCTTGATGAAACAATCAATAAACTGTTTGAACGGTATAAAAAATTAAAAAGAAGTATTGAACACATAAAAAGACGTATTGAGGAAGTTAAATTAAAAATTCTTGAATTGACGGAAGAAGAATTCAATATAGAAACTGCATCAAAAAATGAGCTTGAAATAATTTATCAGACATATTTTCCCGATAAAAAAAACATAAAAAAGAAGGAAATCATTGAAAAGATAAAAAAGGTTCATTTTCAAGGATTTGATATTCTTATAGGTAAAAACAGCAAATCAAATCACGAGCTCGTTTTTCACATTGCCTCATCAAATGACGTTTGGATGCACGCACAAAAAATCCCGTCAGCACATATTGTCATAAAAAATATCACAAATGAAGAAGTCCCTGAAAACGTTTTGCTTTTCGCAGCAAGAATCACAGCTTATTTTAGCAAGGCAAAGGATGATAAAAAAGTGAATATAGACTATACCTTTAAGAAATATGTGAAAAAGCCCCCCGGCTCAAAGGAGGGCTTTGTAATCTATTCAAATTTCAAAACTATACTGGCTGAGCCACTCACAGTTGAAGAGGCTATAAAAATTGGTCTTTAAGATTCTGCTTGTTCGTACCTGTTTTTAGTCTTTTTTAAATACAACCACATTATAATTGTAATTATTATTCCTGCAATATTTGAAATCGTCTCCGGCCAGAACAAAAGCCATGAAGATATACCTATTATTATCCTTTCAGGCCAGTTTAACTTTCTGACAAAATAACCTTCAAAAAATACTGCAAACGTAAATAGACCAATTGTACCGGTAACAATATTTTCAATAGTAGTAATAAGCGGACCTTGAAATAATATGGCAGGCTCATAAATAAACATCAGTGGAATAATATACAGACCTTTTGCAAGCTTCCACGACTCAAGCCCTGTCTCAAGAGGCTTACTGCCTGCAATCCCGGCTGCTGAATAGGCTGCAAGACATACAGGTGGAGTGACATTTGCATCCTGAGAATACCAGAATATCAAAAGATGTGAAGCAAGAAGTGCACCCATAGCCACATCCGGAGGGACAAGGGCAGTCATTTGCTGAACAATATTGGGATCAAGAGCCATCTCAGGTGTAAGTCCGAAATTGGCAATCAGATAATCCTTCATCATCAGGGACACAAGAGAAGGAGCAGCCAATACTGCCAAAACAATATATGAGGCAGTTACAGGCAAACCCATACCCAAAATAAGTGAAGCAAGCGCTATCAAAACAATAGTTATGAAGACACTATCTCCAGCTATTGCCGTTATCATCATGGAAAATTTTACGCCCATACCAACCATAAGAACTATACCTACAATAATTCCTGAGCAAAGAAGAATGACTCCGGTGGTCACCATATTTTTTGCCCCAAGATACAAGGAATCCAAAATGTCCTTAAAGCCCATCCTTGTCCTTGGATTAAACCAGCTTGAAACAATTATTGATAAAATTCCCATTGATGCTGCATAGGTCGGCGTGTAACCTTTTATCAAAAGCCCCATCAATACAGCTATTGGAATAAAAAAGTTCCACCCTTCTTTTATAACTTCGCGAAACTTTGGCAACTCATCTTTTGGCAGTGGCTTTATACCACGCTTTTTTGCCCGAAGGTGAATAAAAAAAGCCACACTCAAGAAATACATTATTGCCGGGATAAAAGAAACTGCAACTATTTTAAGATAAGAAATTTGTGTCCACTGTGCCATAATAAACGCACCAGCGCCCATTATAGGCGGCATTAACTGACCTCCCGTACTTGCAGCTGCTTCAACTCCGCCTGCAAATTTGGGACTGAAGCCAATCTTTTTCATCATAGGAATGGTTATTGAGCCTGTACCAACGGTATTTGCCACCGCGCTACCGGAAACAGACCCCATAAGCCCGCTCGCAAAGACCGCCATCTTTGCCGGCCCACCGGTAGTATGTCCCATAAGAGACACGGCAAGTTTTATAATAAATTCTCCCGCTCCTGATTTAATCAGAAAAGCGGCAAAAAGCACAAACAAAAACACAAAAGTTGATGATATCGTTGCAATAGTCCCAAAGAGTCCATCCGGTGCAAAATACATCCTGTATAGTAACCTTTCTATAGTAACACCCGGAAAATTCCAAAGACCGGGGATTATTTTCCCTAAAAATAGCGAGTAGGAAATAAATATTATAGCAAGTACAGGTATAAGCCAGCCTGAAGTCCTTCTCGTAATCTCTAACATCAAAATAATGGCAATACCTGCTGCAATCAAGTCAACTGTAGTCGGTATTTCATTTCTCGCATGAAGAGCATCTTCAAAAAATACCAGATAAAGTCCCACCAAAAATGCCAATGTGGCAATCACATAATCAAGTTTCAATGTCTTGTTTGCAAGTTTCATATTTACAGGATAAATCAAATATCCCATAAACAGAACAAAACTAAAATGAATAGCATTTCTCTGTATCTCGGGCATAATACCTATCGTGTTGATCCACAAATGAAAAAGAGACATACAAATGCCGACAATATATAAAAACTGCTGCTGTCTGCCTTCAAATACCCTCTGTACAGTTATCGCCTCACCGCTTGCATCCTTTTCAACACCTTTTGTATCAATCTCTTCTTGGGTCTTTTTTTTGAAAAAGAACATGGTCTCTCCTTATAAATGAAATATATGGGGGGCAAAGCCCCCATTATAAATTACTTCAAAAGCTCCTGAGGAATATCAAGACCGACCTCTTTATAATATTTTACTGCACCTGGGTGAAGTGGTACTGGAAGTCCATCAAGGGCTTCCTTGATATTCATTGCTGTTGTTGCCTTATGAATATTGTTCAAAAATGGAAGGTTTTCATAAATTGTCTTTGTGATTTTGTATACTACATCCTCAGGCAAGTCTTCTCTTACAGCCAAAAAGTTTGGCTGAGCAATAGTTTTGATATCCTCTTTTTGCCCTGGATATGTTCCTGCAGGGATTACATACCTTAGCCATATAGGATATTTTGCTCTGATCTGCTTAAGCTGCTCATCTGTAAAATCAAGCACTTTTACTTTGTCAGCACCCATTTGCGCATAAAGTTGCGTAATTGCTGATACAGGTACACCGGCAGGAATATTTGCCCCACCTATACGATTATCCATCATCGCCTGAACAGAAGGGTTATATCCCAAATATTCAAGATCAAGTGAGTCAGGATCAATCCCTACAGCTGATAAAATTGCCCTTCCTGAACCTTCTGTACCGCTACCTCTTTTACCTATAGAAAATTTCTTTGGAAAATCTTTCAGATCAATAATTGTACCTGTCTTGACATATTTTGCAAGAACAGGAAAGTGTTCTACATTTTTCCACAACATTGTAATAGACCTGAATGATTTGACCGGCTTACCTTCATATGGACCGGTGCCATTATAGGCGTTAAGCCCAAAAAGTGCCTGCAAAATAGCAAGGTCAGCTTCTTTGTTGTTAAGCATCTGGATATTTTCTCCTGAGCCTGCTGAGTTAATTGCTGTTGCTGTTATCTTGTCAGAGCTTGCAAGCTTGATACTTAAAAGAGTACCAATAGCAACCCCAACAGGGTAAAATGTGCCACCGGTGGTAGCTGTGGCAATAATAAGTTTCTGATCATCAGCTTTTGCCTTGCTGACTCCAACTGCTAAAGTAAAAGCAAACACCAAAATAAGAGACAAAACTTTTTTCAACATACACATTCCTCCTTTTAAAATGTAAATATATTAAAGAAAAAACCATGCCAGAAATATATACTGAATTTATTGGGACTCAAACCAAAGGTGAGCCAAATCCGCTCATCTTATGGGCTGTAAAAGCTCATCTATTGTTAAGAATATAAAAATAAACCTGCCCTAAAGATATACAACCGTCATTGGATGGAACATTTTTATGCAAAAAAACTTCAAATCCATTCTTTTTAAACAAATTCACTGTTTTTCTAAGCAGAAAAATGTTTTGAAATACCCCGCCTGAAAGAGATACTCGGTTAATATTATATTTTTCCTTCATTTTAATAGCGCTACGAAAAATTAAATCGGCAACTGTATTGTGAAATTTCGTTGTAATTTTACCAATATCCTCGCCATTTTTAAAATCGCTGATTATATTCTCAACAATTTTTTTTACCTTTATTTCGCCATCCAAAATATGGGCTTCATATGATTCATCATATCCATCTACACATAACCCTTCAAGCGCTATTGCAGAATGCGCTTCAAACTCATTTTGCTCTATACCAAGAAGATAAGCTCCTATTGCTTCAAAAAATCTCCCCATGCTTGATGTTTCAACAATGTTTACATTATTTTTTATAACCTTCTTGATCAGTTCATATTCTTTCAGATATTTTTCGTCTATTTCAGCGTTATCAATACCAAAATGTACAATATACGATAAAAACATTCTATACGGATTTTTGATTGCCGACTCTCCACCAATCAACGGAGTATATTCAAGATGGATTTCCCTTTTTGTTTTCCCCTCTTTAACCACAAAAACTTCTCCACCCCATATCTTGCCATCGTCTCCAAGCCCGGTACCGTCAAAAACTATACCGATAACATTATCCGTCAAACTATTTTCAGCCATATTTGCATACATATGAGCAATATGATGTTGCACCTCAAAGGTTGGGATTTTCAGCCTTTTGGCAAATTTTGTAGAAAAAAAGTCAGGGTGCAAGTCGGTTATTGCAACCGCAGGGTTAAGTCTGAAAAGCCTTTTCATACGCTCATAAACTTCTTCGTAAAAATTTTGCGCCTCATAGTTTTCAAGGTCACCGATATACTGACTTATAAAAGCATAATCATTCTTTACAAAACATATCGAACTTTTTAAATGTGCGCCAAGACCTACAATCTCTTTTTGCAATCTATTTCTGATTACAACCGGAAGCGGGGCATAACCTCTGCTTCTCCTTAACATATAAGGTTTTTCATTCACAAATCTAACCAGAGAGTCGTCTACCCTATTTACTATCTCTCTGTCATTATGCAAAAACAATTCGCATACCGAAAGTCGTTCTTCTGCTGTTTTTTCATCAATGGCGATAGGCTCATCCTTGATATTCCCGCTTGTTGCAATAAGGAAATCACCTTTGAATCCATCGAAGAGAAGAAGATGAAGCGGCGTGTAAGCTTTCATTATCCCTATGTTTTTCCCAAGTGGGTTTATATGGAAAAATCTGTTGTCATCAATTTCCTTGATAATAATTGGAGCAATTTTACTTTCAAACAATTTTTCCTCTTCCAGGCTTAAGTTAATATTATATTTCATAAGGGTATTTTTATCTTTTATCATCAATGCAAATGGTTTGAATTTTCTACTTTTGAAATCCCTCAACCTTGAAACAGCCTCATGCCTCATAGCATCACACATAATGTGATAGCCACCAATCCCCTTGACACCAATTATTTTGCCATCGTTAAGATATTTTCGCGCAATTTCTATAAGTTTTTTTCCACTTAAATCCTTAAAATACACCTTGGGGCCACAAACATTGCAAGCATTCGGCTGAGCGTGGAATCTCCTGTTTTCAGGCTCATCATATTCAGATTGACAGACACTGCACATCTTGAAATATTTCATAGAAGTGTTGCTTCTATCATAAGGGATATTTTCCATTATGGAATATCTTGGACCGCAGTTGGTACAATTTATAAATGGATACATATATTTGTGGTGTTTTTCAT
Organism: Deferribacteraceae bacterium; assembly: GCA_020054865.1. GTDB lineage: Bacteria > Chrysiogenota > Deferribacteres > Deferribacterales > Deferrivibrionaceae > Deferrivibrio. The sequence continues at coordinate 23,541 of JAIHAR010000006.1, read as the reverse complement.
CAAAAAGCTCTTCTTTACAGTCGCTGCATATTGCGGTATCCGGTGATACAAAGGTAATCCCGGCGGTTTGCCTGGATTTTTTTATATAAAACCTTTCTATATGCTCATCTAAAGTAACATCTTCTTCAACACTGTAGTCTATCACATATGCCAGAGGGGGTAAATTGCTCAAAATCTCATCAAGAAAACCTTCAGCAGAAGTTTCACCATCTACAAATATTTCAACCCCATCAGAGCTGTTTTCAACATAGCCTTTCAACCCATTTTTCAAAGCAAGATTGTATATAAATGGTCTGAAACCAACTCCCTGGACAATTCCTCTTAGAAGTATCTTGAATCCCATTATCTTTTCCAGAAATATGGAAAAAATATCACAAGGAAGGTATAAATTTCAAGCCTTCCTGCAATCATTGCAAAACTCAACACCCATTTTATAAAATCAGAATAAAAAGCATAGTTTTCTGTGGGACCGACTTTTCCAAAACCAGGACCTATATTTCCCACCGTAGCAAGCGCGGTGGTAAGAGAAGTTATAATATCATGACCGGAAAACGAAACTATCAAGGTAACAGTAAGAATAGTGAAAATATAGAGGAAGAAAAAGCCCGATATGGCATAAACAATATCTTTTTTGATAGTGTTGCCGGAAATTTTCAAAATAAAAACCCCCCTTGGGTGAAGAAGGTATTTCATTTCGTTTAACCCCTGTTTCAATAGGGTAATGACTCTCAGCACCTTCACACCGCCGCCGGTAGAGCCTGTACAACCTCCCACAAACATCAGGATAAAAAGAACAACTTGAGAGAAATAAGGCCATTTTTCGTAATCAGCAGAAGCAAAACCTGTGGTGGTTATAATTGTAGCCGCCTGAAAAAAAGCATGTCTTAAACTTTCATAAATTGTTGGATAGTAGTTTTTATAAAGATTTGAAGCTATCAAAAGTGATGTGACTACAAATATAACAACATATGCTCTAAGCTCGCTGTCTTTGAACACAAACCTGAACTTTCCGGTAAGAAACCTGAAATGTATCGCAAAGTTAATCCCAGCAAGAAACATAAAAATTGTAATAACAATCTCTACATACGCAGATTGAAACCCCATTACACTGGCATTCTTTGTTGAAAATCCGCCCGTTGCCATTGTAGCAAAAGCATGGGTAATAGCATCAAAAAAGCTAAGTCCTCCAAACATTAACAGTGCTGTTTGCGCAAGCGTAAGCCCCACATAAATCATCCACAAAATCTTTGCAGTCTCTGCAATTCTTGGAGAAAGCTTGTCCACTGTAGGTCCTGGTGCTTCGGCTTTTACAAGTTGTAGCCCTCCGATACCCAATATCGGCAAGATAGCAACAGTAAGCACAACAATCCCCATACCTCCAAGCCAGTGCGTAAGTGCTCTCCAGAAAAGCGCAGACTTTGACATTGTTTCTATTTCACTAAGTATTGAAGCACCTGTTGTTGTAAAACCTGATGCAGTCTCAAAAAAAGCATCCGTAAAACTATTTATTTCACCACTTAAATAAAAAGGGAATGCACCAATCAATGAAGCTACAATCCAGCTCAATGTGACAAACAAAAACCCGTCCTTAACTCTTAAATTCTGCTTTTCTTTGCCTGGAAGCATTTTAAGGAAAAATACAGATATAACTCCGATAACTATTATGGTTTTCAAAAAAGCAATCGCTACATTATATTCTCCATAAAAAAGTGCAATACCGGCAGGAAAAATCATGAAAATTATAAGGACTATCATCAAAATGGAGATTATTCTGATTACGCTCAAAAGTTGCATCAGACTATAACGGACTCTTCAAGTTTTTCGATTGATTCCTTTTTAGCAAATATTATAACATTATCCCCCGACTTTATTTCAAAATTTCCGTCAGGGATAAAATCCTCATAATTTCTGTTAACAGCTACTATAAGGCACTTTTCCGGCAAATTTAAATCCTTTACCGCCTTATTTGCAATCGAACTGTCCGATGATACTTTAAACTCTATCGCCTCAGCCCTTCCGTCAAAAATTGTATGGACAGCCTTAATATTCCCTCTTCTGATAAACCTCAATACAGCACTTGCAGAGCTTATTTTTGGACTTATTGTAGCATCAATACCCAGATTTCTTGACACCTTCAGATAGTTTGATTTGTTTACAAGGGCAATAGCCCTTTTAACACCCAATGTTTTTGCATATACAGCCGTCAAAATATTCAGTTCTTCATTGTCGGTAGTAGTGATAATCAGGTCATGCTCATCAAGCCCTTCATCTTCAAAGATAGAATCATCTGAAATATCTCCATGCAGTACGGTGATTTCCGGATACTTTTCCGCCAGATCCTTGCAAACATCATAATTATTATCCACCACCGTAACAGACCTCCCTCTTAAAGTAAGGGAATTTGCCACTTTACTGCCTATATTGCCACCGCCAACAATCAAAATATTTTTTATCCTTTTTGTCCTGATTCCGCTTTTTTGCAAAAATTGATAGATAGCCTTTTTTGTCCCTACAGTAAATAAATGGTCACCATTTTTTACCTCTGTATTACCATCCGGTATTATTATCTCATCATCCCTTAAAATCCCGGCAACAAGAAAATCGCCCGAAACAGTTTTTCTAATATCTTTTATGCTTTTCCCTTCAAGATCACACTCTTCATCCACAAACACGTCCCTGAACTGGACATCCATATCTTCAAAAGAAAATACATCGGTTGTGGCGCCATGCTCGACAGTTTTTACAATGGATTTAGCGGCCTCAAGCTCAGGATTGACAGCGTAATCAATACCTATTTTTGCCTTGCTAAACATCCTTGTTTTTTCATATTCGAGATTTCTTACCCTGGCAAGCTTTACAGGAACGTTGAATTCATTTGCCACTATAAAGCAAGATATCATATTTATTTCATCAGAGTTTGTAACGCTAATGAAGATATCTGCCCCTTCAATCCCTGCTTTTTTCAGAGTATCAATATTCGTCCCTTCCCCGGTCAAAACAAGGCAGTCAAGATGATTTGCCGTTTTTTTGGCGCGTTCTGAATCTTTTTCGACAAGGATAACATCTTTCTTTTCAAGGATAAGCTGTTCGGCAATATTGTAGCCGACTTCACCTGCTCCGACAATCACTACTCTCAAATAGCACCTGAATGTTTAAAAGTTAGGCTATTATACACTATTAAAAAGAAATATAAAATATTTTTTTGAAGAGAAAGACGCCTGCGGCAAAGCAGGCATATTATGCTTTTTTAACTTTTCCGGCCTTAAGACATTTGGTACAAACTTTTTTTCTGACAATTGAACCGTCAGATTCCACTACCCTCATTCTGTGAACATTAGGGTAAAACACCCTTTTAGTAACATTGTGAGCGTGGCTTATTGTATTTCCAAACATGGGGCCCTTTCCACAAATATCACACTTTCTAGCCATTTTTAAGGTCCTCCTACATAATTCTTGATTTTAAGAAGCCTGGATGCTAACATAAAATTACTAAAATAATCAAGTATTTTTTTAAAGGAGGATGCAATGCTTGATAAAAATATGAAAATAGCGGATGTTTTAAAAAAATATCCAAAGTGTGTGGAAGTTTTCAATAAAATGAATATGGGTTGTATAAGCTGCATGGGTATTCAGACAGAAACACTGGAGAAAGGGTGCCTTATGCACGGTATGGACGTAAACATACTTATAAAAGAGCTGGAAAAGTTTATAAATGAAAATTACTCCTCTAAATGATCTGTTTGTTGTAGATTCAGGAGCGTTGAATACTGTTTTTACTGTCAAAAACGATATTGCCACGCTCTTTGACACATGCCTTAACAAAGATAATGCAAGAAAACTCTCAAGGGCTGTAAATTTTAATGTCGGCAGAATTATAAACACCCATTCACACGCAGACCATATAGGGGGAAATAGCTTTTTTGAAAACAAGTTTAATTGCAAATCTTTTATAAATAAAAGAGAAATTTCATTTTGCTATTTTCCTGAGCTTGAACCTGCTCTGCTTTACGGCGGCTGCCCTTTCAGTGCTTCCAAAAGCAGGTTTTTGTGTGCTACAGGTTTTAACTCTATAGATACTCTTGAAAATATAGAAACGGATATTGAAATTGTAGAGCTTTTTGGTCACTCACCGGGGCATACTGGCTTTCTTATAAACAATGTGCTTTATGCCGGGGATGCACTTTTTTCAAAGGAAGTTATAGAAAAACACAAAATTTTATATCTCTACGACGTTGAAAACTTTGTGTATTCTTTAAAAAAAATAAAATCTCTTAATTTTGAATATATTGTATTCTGCCACAAAGGGATTATAAAAAAAGACGAAGCAATTGAACTCATCTCAGAAAATATCGCCCACACTGAAAAAGTCTGTGAGGAAGTCTTAAATGTATTAAAAAACTATGCCCTCACCGGCGAAGAGATATCATCAGAGATTATGCTAAAATTTAATATACCTTTTGAAACAGAATATTTCCTGCTTGTTTCCTCAACAATTAAAGGTTATTTAAGTTATCTTGAAAAAAGCGAAAAAATAGCTCACTTAATTGACAAAGGGGTAAAATGGAAACGTGTCTAACTGATTTACATTTAGATTTTGCAAATAAATGTTATGTGTTTTCTGAAGAAATAAAAGGGCAGTTATCTATTAATAACAATTTTACCAAATTGGACTTTTCAGATATATTTAGTAACAGCAATCCGGTGAATGTAGAAATAGGTATAGGAAATGGCGAGTTTATTGTATTTCATGCAGCCTTAAGAAAAGATGAAAATTTTTTGGGGTTTGAAATCTATAAAAAGGCCATCAGAAAAGCGATAAAAAGATGTGAAAAACTTGAAAACAATAACGTTAGGCTTATACACTTTGATGCTACATTCTTTGTAAAACTTTTTCCTTTGGGCAGTGTAAGCAATTTCTATATCAACTTCCCTGACCCATGGCCAAAAAAGAAACACCATAAAAGAAGGTTGCTCAAAACTGACTTTCTGAGACTGCTTTCCGACAAACTTGTTGATGGAGGCCATATTTACATTGCTACAGATCACAATGACTATGGTGAGGAAATATGCGAAAATCTAAAACCGGTTACTTCTTTGAAATCCTCATTCGAAACTCTTTACCACACAGACCTTGTAGATTATTACCAGACAAAATATTATAGAAAGTTTGCAATCCCCGGCAAAATATATTTTTTTAAACTAAAAAAAGTAGCACCGGGAGAGTAATTATGAAAAAACTTTTTCTTCTGATATTGATTCTTCTATCCCAGAACCTTTTTGCAAAAAATGTTTATTTCCTTGAAATAAAAGGGGTAATTACGCCATTTACAGTGAAATATATAAAAGGTGCTATTCAAAAGGCAGAAAACGACAGCGGATTTCTTGTTTTAAAAATAGATACCCCCGGAGGGGTGCTTGATTCCACACGAAAAATTGTCCAAAACATTTTTGAAAGCAAAGCAAAAATAATATCATTTGTTTCACCTCAAGGGGCAAGGGCCGGCTCAGCAGGGACATTCATCGTCCTTGCATCAGATATGGCTGTAATGGCCGAAGGGACAAATATAGGAGCAGCTCATCCTGTAAGTGTTACAGGAAAAGACATCGAAGGGGAAATTGGCAAAAAGATTGAAAATGATACGGTAGCTTTTATGAAATCTATTGCAGAAAAAAGGGGTAGAAATGTTCAAGCTGCTACTCAAACAGTATTGAATTCAAAAAGTTTTACTTCAAGCGAAGCATTGCAAAGTAAACTGATAGATTTAATAGTAAACTCTGATTCTGAGCTACTTAATAAAATTGAAGAAAAATATCAAGAAAAAAATTTGAGCCCTGTCTATATCAAGCCTGATATTTACGAAAAAATATCAATATTTCTTTCTGACCCTAACGTATTGATGCTCCTTTTAATAATTGCAATCCTTTCAATCTTTCTTGAGATAAAAATGCCTGGAACATTCGTATTTGCAGGAATAGGCATCTCAGCTCTGTTGCTTTTTTTGTTTGGAATAAATATAATCCCGCTAAACTACATGGCGCTCCTGCTTATACTTGCAGGCATTGCACTCTTGATTATGGAAATTTTCATTCCAAGTTTTGGTCTTTTGACTTTTGCGTCAGTGGTTAGCCTTGTTTTTGGCATGAAACTGCTTTTTGACAAAGAGGGGAATATGGGAATAGGGGTATCTTCTATGATGATTGCAGTTGTGGTATCAATAATTTTGCTGATTGCACTTATTATCGGAAGACTTGTGCTAAAAGATTTCAAGAAAAAACCTGAAACAGGCATGGAAAAGTTGATTAATATGACTGGGACAGTAAAGGTATGGAATGATAAAAAAGGGAAGGTATTTTTAAACGGAGAATTTTGGGATGCTGTATCGGAAGATACTTTAAGTGTTGGCGATACGGTTCAGGTAACTAACTACAAGGATATGACACTTTATGTCAAAAAATGCTGAAATAATATTTGTTATAGATAAATTTAACAGATTTTCCGTTAGGGCTCTTCTGTGTGCCTTTGAAAAATTTTTCCCGGAGATTATCTATAGGATTGTACATTTCGATAATATTTTAGCTGAAAATCCTGAAAATAAACTTATTTTATTTTCATTTAACACCCTTAACCACCTAAAATACGTTGAATTATCAAAAGTATTAAAAAATAAAAATATCACCGTTTGCGGCGGTCCACATCCGTCAGCAAGGCCAGAAAAAATGCTCGAATTTTTCGATGCAGTCTGCATTGGGGAAGGGGAGTATGTATTAAAGGAAATTGTTGAAAATTATTTGGGCAATACCATCATAAAAGGTATTTATCAAAATAATAAAAAAGTTTCTCTTGATGATTTTGATGCCTATCCAAAAAAGACTTTTATGTTTGGCGCAATTGAGATTATGAGAGGGTGTCAATATCGGTGCAACTACTGCCAGACACCCTCCCTTTTTCCCGGAAGACTTCGCCACAGAAGTATTGAAAACATAATAGAAAACATAAAATACTCCTATAAACGTGGCAAAAAAGATTACAGATTTATCTCACCAGATGCAGCATCCTATATGTATAATAATAAAGTAAATATTGAAGCAATTTTCAACCTTCTTTCAGGGATAAAAAAAGTAACGGAAGGAAAATCGAGAATCTTTTTCGGCTCATTCCCTTCGGAGATAAACCCTTATTATGTAACAGAAGACCTTGTCAAAATTTTAAGAGATTTCTGTCATAACAAAAGGGTGGTTATTGGCCTGCAAACCGCTTCAAGAAAGCAACTTAAAAACATAAACAGACCTGAAAACATTGAAAAAGTGGAGGAAAGCATAAGCCTTTTTCTGAAATATAATTTCAGTGTTGATGTTGATTTTATCTTCGGACTTCCCTATGAAACCGAAGAGACATTAAAAGAAACTTTTGAATGGATTAACAAATGGCATAGCAAGGTAAGGATACACTCCCACTTTTTTATGCCTCTTCCGGGAAGCCGATGGGAAAATGAAACACCAAGCATAATACCGGAGGAGTTTGAAAAGGAAATAAAACGTCTTGAAGGTAAAGGGCGTATTTTTGGACAATGGATAACTCAGCTTAAAATATCGCAATCTATAAAAAACAAAGAGGAAATAGTATGCCCGATATGAAGGATTTGATAAAATTTCCCACTCTCCATACATTTAAAATTGTTGGCAAAAATAGCGAAACTTTCAAAATTTCTGTCAAAAAGCTGTTTTTTGAAATTGATATACCGGAGCCTAAAAAAAGTAGAGATGAAAATTTTGTGAGCTTTACCGTGACTGTTATGGTAAAATCTTACGAAGAGCTTGAAAAACTTTACAAAACAATAAGCCAGATAGAAGATATAAAATTTTACATATAGACAGGTATCTATGAAACTCAAAAAAGTAAGAATCGGTGAACTACTCGTCAATAAAAACCTTATTAGCGAAGCTCAACATAAGGTAGCCCTCAGTGAGCAGGCAAGGACAGGTAAAAAGCTTGGGGAAACACTCATAGAACTAAACTATATTACCGAATATGAACTTTTAAGAGCGGTGGCAGAACAGGTAGGGGTAAGTTTTGTTTCCATTTTAGACTATGACCTTAGTCCTGATTTGAAAAAGCTTATACCGGAACAGTTTGCAAGAAAATTTAAGATAATCCCACTTAAGATAGAAAATAACAGCATCGTTGTTGCCACAAACGACCCTATGAACATAGATGCAATGGATGAAATTTCAAGGCTAACAAAAAAAAATATTACTCCGGTACTTCTGACAACCGATGACCTTTATTACGGAATGGAAAAGATATATGGCACTGAAGATAGGCTTTTTAAAATAGCAACAGATGTGGAAAAAAGATTGCAGGCAATCTTTCTGATGAGGACTTTTTAGAAAGCCTCTCCCAGGATGCCCCTGTAATCAGCTTTGTAGATGGTATTCTTGCCAAAGCAATCAATGAGGCTGCCAGTGACATACATATTGAGCCTGACGAAGATAAATTGAGAATAAGGTATCGGATAGACGGGATATTACACGAAGTCCTTGCCGTAAATAAAAACCTCCATGCCCCCCTTGTATCAAGGATTAAAATCCTTTCCAATATGAACATTGCCGAGAAAAGGGCACCTCAGGATGGTAGGTTTAAAATACGGGTAAATTTTAAAGATGTAGACTTCCGTGCCTCAACACTTCCAACCTATTTTGGCGAAAAAATTGTTTTGAGGATTCTTGACAGAAGCAACGTTGTGCTTGATTTGAAAAGCATAGGAATGGACAGCTCAAGTCTTGAAATTTATGAATCAATAATTTCAAGACCCTATGGGATAATATTAATCTCAGGCCCAACAGGGAGCGGTAAAACAACAACATTATATGCAACCCTTGCAAAATTAAACTCTATAGAAAAAAATATTGTTACGGTAGAAGACCCTATAGAATACAATTTTAAGCTCATTAATCAAGTGCAGGTAGATGAATCAGCCGATGTTACCTTTGCTTCAACACTTCGCTCTATTTTAAGACAGGACCCCGATATTATAATGGTTGGGGAAATCAGGGACAAAGAAACTGCAGAGATAGCCGTACAGGCATCTCTTACCGGTCATCTTGTCCTTTCAACTATCCATACCAATGATGCAGTAAGCGGGATAGTGAGACTTGTTGATATGGGGATTGAACCTTTTCTTGTGGGCTCATCACTCATTGGAATTGTCGGGCAAAGGCTTGTAAGGAAAGTATGCATAAATTGCGCCACTGAATACACACCACCGCAGGAATTTCTGGACAGAATCGGAGAGATAGAAGAAAATGTCAGGTTTGTAAAGGGTGAAGGGTGTGAAGAATGCCACTATACAGGTTATCAGGGACGAATAGGAATTTATGAAGTGTTAAAGGTAAATGCGAAACTTCGAGAAATGATTGTAAAAGGTGCCAACTCTGAAGATATCAGAAAATCAGCCCTTGATATGGGTTTTCGCACCATGTTTGACTCAGGTCTAAAGCTTGCAAAAATGGGGATTACAACAATAGAAGAAGTTTTGAGGCTTACTGTAATCAAAGAAGATTAATTTTTGCTATTGCAACGTTTTTGTATTGCTGTTAAGTTTTTCCAAAATGGCCGGCTTGACTTTTTCATTAAGAAACTCATCCGTCAGTTTTTTGCCGTCAAAGTCAGTGATTGCAAAGGAGTCTACCACCCTGTCAACATCAGTAGAGATTTTAGCATTCTGAACATATATCCTGTTATCTTCAAAAACCTTGAGAATGTCATATAAAAGCCCTCTGTAATCATAAGTGTAGACATCTATTACCGAGTATTGCGAAGAAATTTTGTTGTCTATATTTACTTTGGAAGAAAGCTCTCTCTGGATTTTTTTCTTTAAAAACAAGCCTGAACCCGCCTTTTGTAAAATATAATCGATATCCGTCTCCCCTGACAAAACCTTCTTGATTGAGTCATCCAGTTTATGGATAATTGACTCAATCTTTTCATAATCAATATTTTCACCTGAAATCTGAAAGGCATCTACCGCAATATTTTTCCCAAAAGTATTTATCTGTGCCCCAAGTATGTTAAAGCCGTAATATGAAAATACGCCCACAAGCTTTTTAAGTATACCTGCCTTGTCTCTTGTGCAGACCATTATGTTAACTGCATTTAAATCCCTCCTGATAGCATAGTCAAGCATGGCAATATTATTTTTCAGACTTGCCGCAAGCTTTATATGTCTTACAATATGTTTGATTTTGTTGGAAAAAATATAGTCGTCTTCAAGCATATTGTAAATCTGCACAAGCTCTTCATCTTCAGCAATTCTTTCCAGCAACCTTTTTTTCTTGTTTTCCACCACATTTTGAAACTCTGTCTGCAAATCATCCTGATCAAACATCATGGATGCTCGCTTGTAAAGTTCAGTAAGCAGAGAGTTTTTCCATTCATTAAACAAAGTCCCGCCTACTGCATTCATATCCGCATATGTCAGCAGATACAACAATCTGAGTTCTTCTTTGTTATTCAAATGGCTTATAAAGTGCTCTATTACCTCGATATCATGAATGTCCCTTCTCTGTGAAATATGGCTCATCAAAAGATGTTGTTCCACAAGGTTATAAATGGTGTCCGTATCATCCATATTCATTCCCAGCCTTTTGCAGATTATTTTGGACATCTTGGCACCCACAACCGAATGATTCTTCCCCTGCCCTTTGCCTATATCGTGTAAAAGTATCGCAAGAATAAGCAAATCTTTTCTTTTTAATTCCTTGAACTCGTTCTGGTAATCAATATATTTATCCGGCAATATTTCATGAAGTTTATCAATATAGTTTACTGCAAGTATCGTGTGTTCGTCTACAGTATAATGGTGATACATATCAAACTGAGGCTTGCAGACAATTTTTTCAAATTCCGGGATAAATTTTTGCAACACGCCGGTATCAGCCATAAGGGTAAGTATTTTGGATGCAAAAGGAGTACTGGAAATAATTTTCAAAAAAAGTCCCCCATGCTTTTTCACAAACCCTTCTGAAATCAGGTAAAGACTTTCACTTAAAAGCTCCCGCAAAGAGTCTGAAAATTTCAATGAATTCTGTGCAGCATAGTAAAAAACGTAAAGTATGTTTTTATGGTTAGATAAAAAGTAATCCTTATTATTTGTTGTTATAAGGTTTTCATATTTAAAAAGATCAGATGTAATATTTCGAATAGACTTTGAAGTCTTATCCTTAAAAATAAATTTTACAATTGTGTTATCAATAACTTTTCTTGAAATCTCCTTAATCTTTCTTGCCGCCCTGTAATAGTCCATAAGAAAGACTTCGACTGCCATCATACTGGAAGTATTTAAATAGCCAAAATTTTCAGCAATCTGTTTCTGGGACTCCATACTGAGCACATCGTATTTTCTTTTGTGAAAATAATGGATTTCAACTCTGACTCTATACAAAAATTCCGCAGCAGAAATAAGGTTGTCATAGTCAGAAATATCAATAATTCCTGCCTCTATAAATTTTCTAAGCGTACTATCTTTGTAAAGTGTCTTTGAAGTCCAATAAATCGTATTGATATCTCTTATTCCACCTTTGCCTTCTTTGATATTGGGTTCAATCTTGTAAATGGAATCCCTGTATTTCTTTGATCTGTTTCTTAGCTCAGAAACTTTTTGGAGAAGAAATTTTTCTTTCCCTCTGCTTATCACCTTTTCATCGACTATTTTCAAAAACTCATCATATATCCCTTTTTCACCGGCAAGATACCTGTTGTCAAGAAATGAAGTTTTTACTATTTCGTCCTCCACTGCAGCTTCAGTTATTTCTGATAGCTGTTTTATCTGGATACCTGGCTGGAGATTCATATCCCACAGTGAAGTTGAAAAAAAGTTTATTAAATCCTTATCTTCCCCTTTTAATCTTTTTTTATGAAGTATCAAAATGTCTATATCAGAATATGGAGCCATCTCCTGCCTGGCATATCCACCAAGGGCAACAATGCAAATATTGTTTGTAGTACTTTTGATACTTTTGAAAATATCAATAACCGTTCTGTCACAAAGAGATGTCAACCTGCTCATTATCTGCCATGATGTAGTTATTTTAAGCCGGTTATCCTTTATATTATTCCACTCTGACCAGAAATTATTTTTTAAATTTTCAAGATTAATTGTAGATAAATTTTTCAAAGTATACATCCTTTACAAGATTGTCCCCAAATTTATTTTCAAGGTTTTTCTTGATTGTTTTCTTCAAAAACTCTTTCCCACGAACAGTTGACACATCACTGACTTTAAAATTTGACAATGTACTGGCTATCACTGCTGCAGCCAGGGCATCATTTTTCACAATCATTTTCTGCCCATTTTTTCCGCTGACTGTTATTGTCATATCAACCCGAAAATATCTTTTCTCTATATCCCCTGTACCTGCTACAATGTCCCTGAACTGGACTGCATACTCGCCGTTGACCTTTGTATCTGTAATACTGAAGTTTTTAAACACAGTGTCATTTTTAAAATCAATTTTATTTACAAGATAGTTAAGAGAAAGATTAATACGCCCTCTCATGGAAAACAATATCAAAAACACTGCAAGCACCACGGAAATTAATATATAAATTTTCTTCCTGTCCATATTAATAATATAACAAATAATCAATTTTTTTTAAATAAAATACTTCACTTTTTTTATTCAAGGTATAAAATAAAAAAGCACCCAAAATTACTTAAGGGTGCCAAGGTAACTTTATGTGTTGAACCTACAGGGGCATACTAAAGATATACAATATTGTATAAAGTTCAATAAAAAATTTAGGAGAAACGGTGAAAATATACTTTTATACACAAGGCTGCAAAGTAAATCAAGTAGAAACTGAAAATTTAAAGCTCGATGCTGAATCCAAAAACATCAAAGTTGTAAACACATTGGAAGAATCGGACATGGTTATTTTAAACTCCTGCGCTGTTACCGATAAGGCTGTAAAAAAGTTTATAGCTTTTACAAAAAAAATAAAAAAAAGTTTCCCGGAAAAGAAAATTGCCATTACCGGATGCGGCGCTGACCTTATGGGGCAAAAGATAAAAGGAACAGCGGACCTTATAATTACCAACGCAGGTAAAACGAACATTTTTGAATATATATCAAATGAATCCGATTTTATAACAGATATCAGTACGGTGGAACATTTTGAGGAATTTAATGAAACTCTTGTAAAGGACAAAACAAGGGGATATTTGAAAATTCAGGATGGTTGCGACTCATTTTGCTCTTACTGCATAATACCTACTCTACGTGGAAAGCCAAGAAGCAGAAAACCTGAAAATGTAATGACTGCATTCAAAAATTTTATAGACAACGGATACAAGGAGATTGTTCTTGTAGGGATACATATAGGAAAATATGGCCATGATATAGGCTATTCGTTGAAAAAACTGCTCTTTGACCTTGAAAAGGTAGAAGGAGATTTCAGAATAAGACTCTCCTCTCTGGAAGTAAATGAAATAGATGATGAAATTATTGACCTCGTTATTAACAGCAATAAATTTTGCTCCCATTTCCATATCCCAATGCAAAGCGGGAGCGACAAAATCTTAAATCTTATGAACAGAAAGTACACAAAAAGTGATTTCATCAAAACCGTTTCAAAAATCAAACAAGCCGACCCCCTTGCAAGTGTGGGCAGCGACGTTATTGTTGGTTTCCCGGGGGAAGGGGAAGATGAATTTTTGGAAACGGAGCAGACAATTTATGATTCAGGAATAAATTATCTCCATGTTTTCCCCTACTCCGAAAGGGAAGGCACAGGTGCTGCCAGTATGCCCCACAGTGTCCCGGTAAAAATTAGAAATGAAAGAGCAAAACATTTAAGGCAAATCTCCGAAAGTCTTAACTTTAATTTTGCAAAAAAATTCTTCGGCAACAATGTAAATATTTTGACAGAAAAAGATAACAAAGGGCTTACGGATAACTATCTTGAATCAACCTTTTTGACAGATATAGAAAGGAATATTTTTATAAAGGCAAAAGTTGTCAGCGTAACATTTGACGGAAATCTTATAGTGGAGAAGATAAATGGGTAAAAAAATTGTTATAGTGGGTGGAGTCGCTGCTGGAGCAACTGCTGCGGCAAAGGCAAGAAGGGTATCCGAAGATGCCGAAATAACAATAATAGAAAAGAATTCATATATTTCATATGCCAACTGTGGACTGCCTTACTACATAGGCAAAATAATCCCACAGAAAAAAAATATTATCCTTCACACAAAAAGCACATTTTCAAACAGATTTAACACAAATGTAATGCTAAATACTACTGCTACATTCATAGACCCTGAGACCAAAAAGATTGTGGCAGAAAATAACAGCGGCAGACAGGTAATCGAATATGACAAACTGATTCTTGCCACCGGCGGCAAGCCTGTTGTTCCTGATATTGAAGGTTTGAATGATGTTGAATATCATTTTGTAAGAAGCGTAGAAGATGCCGAAAATATTGTAGAAAAACTGGACACTGCAAAAAGTGTGCTCATCGTTGGAGGTGGGTACATTGGCATAGAAATGGCCGAAGCCTTCTACCATGCCGGTTTAAATACAACCCTTGTAGAATATGAAAAAAATATACTCCCCATTTTTGAGCCTGAGTGTTCACTGAAAATATATGATGAAGCAATTAAGTGTGGCATTGATATTAGAACAGGTACTGCATTAATAAAGGTTGAAAAGGTAGATGATAAAATAAAATGTTATCTTTCCGACAAAAGGGAGATTGCAGTCGATTTGTTGATTCTTGCAACGGGGGTAAGACCAGACACATCACTTGCCCAAACTGCCGGGATAAAAATCGGAGAGCTTGGCGGTGTAATCGTAAACGAAAAGATGGAAACATCCGTAAAAGATATATACGCCGCAGGGGATATGGTAGAAAAACATAATCTGATAACAGGAAAAAACTGTCTGATGCCCCTTGCTGGCCCTGCCAACAGGGAAGGCAGAGTGGCAGGCTGCAATGCAGCAGGTGGGGATATGACATTTAAAGGTGTGGTAGGTGCTTCAGTGGTAAGTTTTAACAATGCCGTTGTAGCACATACCGGTCTTACCATGAAGCAGGCTTTAAATGAAGGCTTTGATGCCCAGTGTATATATGTGGAAAACGCCCATCATGCCGAATACTACCCTGACCCCAAGTTTATCTTTTTAAAACTTATATATGACAAATCTTCGGGAAAAATCCTCGGTGCAACTGCATCAGGCGAAGAAGGGGTTGCAAGAAGAATTGATGTTATTTCTACTGCAATTTATGGAAATATGACCGTTTTTGACCTTGAAAATTTGGACCTTTGTTACTCGCCACCGCATGGTTCAGCAAAAGATGTGGAGCATATGGCAGGATATGTGGCATCAAACCAGTTAAGAGGCGAAGGGTTTGGAATCACCCCTGAATATTTTCTTGAACTTGAGAAGGGGGACTGGCACTTCCAACTTCTTGATGTAAGAACCAAAATAGAGCACAAAATGTTTCACCTTGAAAATTCGATAAATATTTATATAAATGATTTGAGAAACCATCTTGGTATTCTTGATAAAGATACCCCTGTTGTAGTATACTGTGCTGTGGGATTTAGAGGATATCTTGCCACAAGGATTCTTAGAAACTTGGGTTTCAAAGCCTACAATATTCTGGGGGGGATTGAAGCTGTGAAGAGGTTTAAAAAAATATATCAGGGGGCACTATGAACGTTCTATTGAAAACAGATTTCAAAGATTTGAAACTGGTGGGAAGAGGAAAGGTAAGGGATATTTATGACCTTGGCGAACACCTTTTGATAGTTACCACAGACAGACTATCTGCATTTGATGTAATTTTACCGACAGGAATTCCAAAAAAAGGGTATGTATTAACCCAGCTTTCAAAGTTCTGGTTTGAAATGATGGAAGATATAGTGGAAAACCATATTGTAACAACAAATGTAGATGAAATGCCGGTAATTTGCCAAAAGTACAAAGATGAGCTTGACGGCAGAAGCATGCTTGTGAAAAAAGCAAAACCATTTATGGCTGAATGTGTCGTAAGAGGATATTTAAGCGGCTCTGGCTGGAAAGACTATCAAAAAACAGGCGCTGTCTGCGGAATTAAATTACCTGAAGGACTTAGAGAGTCTGAAAAACTGCCTGAGCCCATTTTTACGCCTGCCACAAAAGCTGAAGTAGGCCTTCATGATGAGAATATAGATTTTGATAGATTCAAGCAGGTTGTAGGGGAAGAGTATGCGGATACACTAAAAAATCTTGCCGTCAAAATTTATCTAAAAGCTTCTGAATATGCAGCCCAAAAGGGGATTATAATTGCCGATACAAAAATGGAATTTGGGCTGTATGATGGCAAAATAATTATCATCGATGAGCTCCTTACACCTGATTCTTCAAGGTTCTGGTTTAAGGAAAAATACGAAGTTGGCAAACCTCAGCAAAGTATGGATAAACAATATGTAAGAGATTATCTTGAGACGCTTGACTGGGATAAAACAGCTCCAGGCCCAGAACTGCCCGAAGAAGTTGCATCTCAAACTTCCAAAAAATATCTTGAAATTATGGAGATTCTTACAAAATAGCAAAGGGGAGCTACACTCCCCCTTCTACCTTTTCTATACTGACATTTAATTTTGAATTACCTTTAAGAAAAAATTTCAAAATTATAAAATATATGCCAAGTACCGCAAGAGACAAAATTGCGGTAACTATATCTCTGCCAATCAATTTATCGGTTATAAGAGCAATAACAAGCATAAGGACAACCGGCAAAATATATGCAGTAAAAATAGAAAACAGTAAATTCTTCTTTGTAAGGGAAATTATAACCTCGCTGCTTACCTGAATATCCCTGTCAGAAACAACAGTAAAAGTCTTCTGAGACGATTCCGAAGCACCGTGACACCCACCGCTCATGGAGCATGATGAGCAGGCCGACATAGGTAAAACTTCTACCAGATATTTATTTTTGTCTACCTTCTTTACAACTTTACCCCTGTGGGTGATTTTTTGTGACATATACCTTCTCTCCTAAACTATTGTCTATTGCAAATCTGCTGTGATAAACCTCAAAAACAATTGTAGGTTTTTTCTGTAAAACTTTTAACTCGGTCCCTGGCAAAATACCCATAGACAGAAGCTTTTTCATAGCATTATCGTCCTTTGAATCTATACTTTCCACAATATATGTCTCGTTGAGTTTTGCTTCAATAAGATTCATCAATACCCCCAAATTCCAAGAATACTGTTTAATATCATTCCAAAAATAAACGCAAAAGGTATTACGGACAGGAATATAAAAATTGAGGTTTTAAGCCCTCTTTCCTTAATCATCACCGCAAACTGTGCAATACAGGGGACAAAAAGTGTCAAAACCACTGATGCTACCACAAGCTGTTTGTTGGTCATAATATCCTGTATATCATAAAGTCCTGCTGCACCAAAATCTCTCCTGAAAAAGCCGTAAAGAAAAATTTCCCCCATTTTATCCGGAAGTCCCGCCCATTTTGCTGGGAATGTCAATATATACGTCAAAAAGTCAAAAATTTTGGTAATTTTTCCTATCCATATAAGCGCACTTGCATAAATAAATATCGGGATAATTTCAAAGGCATACCATTTTAGTCTTGAAAATGTTTTTACCATCACGTTGCCAAGTTTTGGCATCCTTATGGGTGGGATTTCCATAAAAAAGGTAGCCTGCTCCCCTTTTGTATATTTGTTAAGCACAAATCCTGAAATCAGGAAAATAACAAGTATGGACACAAACCATATCATCAACATCGAAAAACTGCCACCAAGAAGCCCCAAAATTACACCAAGCTGTGCCGAGCATGGAATTGTTAGCGCCAGTAAAAATGTAACAAGATATCTTTCCCTTTTTGTTTCAAGAGTCCTGGTAACTACGGTTGCCATTGTCCCGCAGCCAAGGCCCAAAATAAGTGGAATAACAGACCTACCACTGAGCCCTATTTTTTTGAGTATTTTATCAAGCAACATTGAAATTCTCACCAAAAAACCAGAATCTTCAATAACTGAAAACATAAGGAAAAAAGTTGAGACTACCGGCAACACTATTGCAAAGGCATATCTTACACCCAATGTAATAATCCCATAGTCCCCCGCAAAAAGACTAAAAAATATGCTGTCTCCCAGTATTTTTGAAAAGAAACTGTTTACATAGGGGTTTATAATCTCCTCAAAGAGGTTTGTTTCAATAAGGTCCACAAGTGTCCCCGCACCAAATCCTCCGACAAATTTGTAAAAACCAAAATACAAAATTATAAACACCGCTATAAATCCGAAGATTGGATGAAGAGTAAGTTTATCAAGCAGATTCTTTATTCCAGACACCTTTTTTTTCTCATTTTCATAAATATTTTCACCGATAATATCCACAGCCATCCTGTGTCTGTCATATGCAATCTTAAGACTGATATCATTTTTTACAAAACCACCTGCAAACTTCGAGATTTCATCAACAGCTTCTTCTTTATCAATAAGTTTGTAGGCCTCAACGTCCCCCTGTAAAAGTAGTGTAGCAAGCGACCTTTTGCTTATCGGATACTCATTCTTAATTAAC
Source organism: Deferribacteraceae bacterium (assembly GCA_020054865.1). Taxonomy (GTDB): domain Bacteria; phylum Chrysiogenota; class Deferribacteres; order Deferribacterales; family Deferrivibrionaceae; genus Deferrivibrio. Next base: position 4,946 of record JAIHAR010000006.1, on the reverse strand, counting down.
TCTACTACCCTTGTAATTGCATCTTCTACAAGCGTAGAATAACCTATTTTAATCGGCTGAAACTTGTATCTTTTTTCAGCTACACTTATTATTCTTGAAATCAGATTATCAATGCCATATTTCTTCGTGGCAATTGTACACACAACAGGGATTCCAAGGTCATGCTCAAGATGGGAAAGTTCTATCTCAAGCCCCCTTCTTTTAAGCTCATCATACATATTGAGCACAAGTATTACAGGCAAATTTGCCTCCAAAAGCTGCAATGTCAAAGGGAGCATTCTCTCAATATTTTTTGCATCGATTACATGAAGTATGACATCAGGTTTTTCTTCAAAAATTATCCTTTTGGTAACAGCTTCCTCTTCAGTAATAGTAATCATATTGTAAAAACCAGGCGTATCTATTACTTCAAGCTCATGGTGGCTACCAATTTTTGCCACCCCCTTTGTGATTGCAACCGTTGTGCCAGGGTAATTGGAAACGGAAGCGTATTTGCCTGTAATATGGTAAAATAAAAGACTTTTCCCTACATTGGGATTTCCTACCAATAAAACCTTATATTTATTATTGCCTGTCATAACCTCTCCTTTTTTACAACAACCACTGAGAGAAGTTAGAAAAGACTAACAAAAAAGTCAACACTTTTTTTAAACTTTAAAAATATTTTTTCATCAATCGATTATAAATTCAAAACCACCATTTCTTAAGGTTTCTACAGACTTTTTGAATGAAGCAATTATCTTATCAATATCCTCTTTTGTGTGGGCATCTGAAATAAAGCATGTCCTTTTCTCCCATGTGTAGATATTGTTATAAATCAAAATTTTAAACAGCAAATCCAGCTCCAAAGGCTCAAGAGTCAAGTCATATCGCCCAAGCCCGAAAAATCTAAACATTGTTTCGCAATAATCAAGCCTGAGAGGGATATTTTCATCTTTAAAATAGCTGTTTAACGAATCAGCAAGATAGGTCATGTTGTTTCGCATCTCATCATATACTGTATTTCTTCTCTTTTTTATCTCAGTCAACGATGCTTTTGCAGCAGCAATTGACAAAGGATGTTTGTAATAAGTCCCGGCGTGAAATATCACGTTATCATGCGGCATACTGTCATCTCCAAATTGCCACATTCCGCCATCCAAAAGCTGCATATATTCATCTTTGCCCGCAACGGCACTTATCGGCATTCCACCACCTAACGCCTTGCCATAGATAACCAAGTCTGCAATCACATCAAAATACTTTTGAGCACCTCCCGGGTGTATTCTAAATCCCGTTATCGTTTCATCAAAAATCAGTGCTACCCCTGTATTTAAGGTAATCTCTCTTAAATTTTGCAAAAATTCTTTCGGCCTCAGTGCCGGGTTTCTGCTTTGGACAGGCTCAACCATTACTGCTGCAATCTCTTTCGCATTTTCCTTTATAAATTCTAATGACTCTGTAGCCCCATAATCCAAAACATACAAATCTCTTACAAAGTTATCCGGTGTCCCAATAGAAATCGGCTCAACATTTTCACAACTTCCTACACCGAGCACCCCGTCAAATGTCCCGTGGTATGAGCCTTTAAAGATGACAATTTTATCTTTGCCGGTCTTCCCCCTTGCAATTCGGATTGCCGTCATAACTGCCTCAGTCCCTGAGTTGCAAAAAGCTACCCGCTCTACTCCTGTCAGCTCAGAAATAAGCTCAGCCACCTCAGCAGACAATTTAAGCTGAGGACCAAGCTCAAGCCCAAGCTCAAGTCTTTCTGAAATAGCTTCTTTTACAAAATCAGGATTGTGCCCCCAAAAATTGACACCATACCCCATAGCGATATCTGTCAAAATATTTCCGTCAATATCCTCAAAATGCGCTCCTTTTGAGCTCTTTGAAAATATGGGGAATATAAGCTCTTTGATACTTTTTTTAAAAGTCAGAGCATTCATCCAGTCGCAATAAACAAATCTTTTCTCCTCAATCCATTTTTTGGAAGACTCAAACTTTTTGCCGTAAAGTATTGAAAATTCATCTATAAATTTTTGCTGTCTATCAGTTAATCTGTCTTCAAAAAGTCGCATCGACCTGTGATTGACCTTTGCCATGGCACGCTCCAAGTTTAATTTTCTTGTAAATATCAATATTTTTTACTATAAGCAATAAATAAAAATGTGAGTTTGGGTAATTTATAGCACACAATTTAGAGAGGGAGAGATGATCAAATCTGAAATTTCAAAAAGGGCATTTTTTATATCACTCAACAGTAAATCCAATGAAAACAGACTAACTGTCAGTATGCTAAACAATATTTACTCCGCACTTGAAAAAGGGGAAAAAGACAAAAACATTGATGTCATAGTCATAAAAAGCGAGCTTGAGTATTTTTCAAAAGGTGCGCCTATCGATGAGCTTGTCAAGTTTAATGAAGCTGAATCAAAAATTTATGCTAAATTAGGCCAAAATATCATAAAAAAGATACGAGAGATTAAAAAACCTGTAATTGCTTGTGTATGCGGCGACACTTTAGGCGGTAGCTTTGAGATTGTACTTGCCTGCGATTTGATTCTTGCCACAAGCGATGCAAGATTTGGATTTGACGAGGTAAATTTCGGACTTATCCCGGGGTTTGGCGGCAGTCAGATAATTGCCAAAAAATCTCACGAAACACTTGCTAAATACTTGGTTTTTACCGGAGAAAAAGTCGATGCGGACTTTCTTAAAAGGTATGGCATATTTTTAAGCACCTACAAAGATAAAAACGAATTGGAGTTAAATTTAAATTTAATTCTCGAAAAGTTCGAATCAAAAAGCCTCTTTGCAATAGGCCTTGCTAAAGAGACAATCAATAACGGACTTGAAACGGATTTTAACCAAGCCCTCCTCATAGAGCAAAACGCCTTTACCGTAGCCTTTGCCAGCAATGACAAAATTGAAGGGATGAGCGCCTTTCTTCAAAAAAGAGCACCACAGTTTAAAGACAGGTGGGAAGATTTTGAGGAGATAAAATAGTCTATAAATATGGATATAGAAAAACTTAATAAACTAATAAGTCAGGGGGAATCTGAAGTTGTAGAGTTTAAAGCTTCTTTTGATAAAGAAGCTATTGAGTCAGTTTGTGCCTTTGCTAATGCAAAAGGGGGTAAGCTTATTGTTGGTGTTACAGACAATGGCATATTGAAAGGCTTAAAAATAAATGATGAAACATTCCAAAGTTGGATTAACCAAATTAAAACATCAACATCTCCCTCTGTCATACCTGAAATCGAACAAGTAGAGGTAAAAGGAAAATCGATAGCAGTGATACATGTAACTGAGCAACCTATCAAACCTATAAGTTATAAAGGAAGATACTTTAAAAGGATAAACAATTCAAACCATCAAATGTCACCAACTGAAATTTCCGATGAACATTTAAAAACCATAAACTCAAGTTGGGATTTTTTTCAAGACTCTATGCATACTATTGAAGACATTTCATTTGAAAAAATAAACCGTTTTATTTCAATGGCTAACCAAAAAAGAGCTTTTCCTATAACAGATGATCCATTGACTGTTTTGACAAAACTTCAAGCAATCAGAGATAATAAAATCACATTTGGTGCGTATCTACTATTTACTAAAGACAATCCAATAATGTCCACAATTGAAATGGGGAGATTTATAGATGATATTAGTATCAAAGATGATGTAACCATTAGGGAAGATTTATTCTCTGAGGTCGAACTAATAATAAATTTTATTTCCAAACATATAAATAAAGCCCTTATCTTTACGGGAAAACCGCAACGAGAAGAAAAGTGGGATTACCCTATGGAAGCTATAAGAGAGATAGTTATAAATATGATTGTACATAGGGACTACAAAAGTAGCTACGACTCAATCATAAAAATTTTTAACAATAAAATAGAGTTTATAAATCCGGGCGGGTTGCCGGAAGGATTAACCATTGAACATCTAAAGTCGGGGAATTTTATCTCAACTCCAAGAAATAAGTTAATTGCCACTCTATTTAAAGAAGCAGGCTTAATTGAGAAATATGGATCAGGAATAAAAAGAGTCATAGATGCATTTAATAAGGCCTTTTTACCTGAGCCAATTTTTGAAAGCACTAACAACTTTTTCAAGGTAACAATATTTAACACTAAAGATTATGTTGCACCAGAAATTGCACCAGAAATTGCACCAGAAATTGCACCAGAAATTGTGACAAAATTGATTGAAATAATCACAAAGAATCCCTACATCACTGTTGATGCAATCAGTAAAATTATAAATAAAAGTACAAGAACTACAAAAAATTATATGAGCATATTAAAGAAAAAAGATATCATCGCAAGAGAGGGAAGTACAAAAAAAGGTAAGTGGATAATAAATAAAAATATGGAGTCAAAATGATAAAATTTACAATTAACCAAGAAATAGCCGTAATAGAGCTTTTCCCGGACGATAAATTTAATATTTTAAATATCCCAACAATAATCAAATTAAGGGAGACTTTTAAGGAGATTTCTATATCGCAGGCGAAGGTGATAAGGGTCAAAGGGCACGGCGGCTCATTTGCCGTAGGTGCAGATATCAGACAAATGATTAAATACAGCGGATTTACTGCAAAGAAGTTTTCTATACTTGGCAACTCCCTTTTTAAACTTATGGACAGTATCCCTCAGGTAATAATTGGGGAGATTGACGGATTTTGTATGGGTGGCGGGGTTGATTTTGCTGCAAGCTGCGATTTTAGGCTTGCTACTAAAAAGAGTAAATTTGCTCATCCGGGAGCAAAGCTTGGAATAATTACAGGTTTTGGAGGGACACAAAGATTGCCAAGACTGATGAAACCTGCTTATTTACAAAAATTATTTTTGTTTGGAGATATGGTGGATGCAGAGTTTATGAAAGAAGCTAATTTTATCTTAGAAACATTTGAAAGTGTTGATGAGATGAATAACTTTGCCGACAATTTTGCCAAA
>JAIHAR010000025.1 GCA_020054865.1 Deferribacteraceae bacterium | reverse complement strand
TCAAATGACTTTATACTTTTGAAATCTACACTGATATTTTTATAGACCGGTTTAATGGTTAAATCGCTAACCTCTTTGCCCACAAAAGAAAAATCAGATATTTCGACTCCGGCAAAGCTTATTGAAAACCAGAAAAAAGATAATGCTAAAGTAATTAATAACTTAACCATTTGATTTTTGAGTCTGTTCAGGTGAAGTGGGATTTGAATCCGAACACCCCTCGCATCCAAGCAGGAATAAAGAAAAAACAAGGATAAAAATCAAAGTTATTTTTTTAATTAAATTCATAATTTTCCTCTCCTTCTTTAAGTTTTTTATAAAGTTCACAGTCGGTAAGGTCATATTTTATTGGAGTGACTGTAATAAACCCTCTTTCCAAAAGGTAATCATCGCTTTCTTCAGATGTACGTTCAATAATTTTCTCTCCTGTAAGCCAGTAATATGTATTCCCTCTTGGGTCAACCCTTTTTTCAAAGGTGTCTAAATATTTTGTTTTCCCCTGAATTGCATATCTCCACCCTTTTATCTCATTTCTTTTTAATGGAGGAATGTTTATATTCCAAACTGTCTCTTTCATATCTTTTGACTTTGACAATTTTTTAGCAAAAAAAAGTGCAAACTCTGCAGCGATACTGTAGTCATCAAATTCAATTGAAGCAAGACTTACAGCCATAGCATTTACCCCCATCATCGCCCCTTCTGTGGCAGCAGATACCGTTCCTGAGTATATGACGTTTGATGCGAGGTTTGCCCCCTTATTTACTCCTGAGACAACAAGGTCAGGTTTTGTTGTCAAAATATCGGAAAAAGCAAGCTTTACACAGTCTGCAGGAGTGCCATTTACACCATATCCAAAAAATCTATCCTTTCTATAGACCTCATACATTCTAAGGGGGAGTGTTACAGTTATGGCGTGCCCCACAGCACTCTGTTCTGTAATAGGTGCTACCACTGTTACATCAGCTATTTCTGCAAACGCTTCATACAAAGCATAGATCCCTTTCGAATAGATACCATCATCATTTGTAATTAAAACTTTCATCTTATCTCCTCAGCAACACCTTTATCTATATTTTCTCTATTTACATAAATCAATAATACAGCTGCAAACATCAAAATTGCAATAGTAAATAGAGCTATATTAAAACTGTGATACTTGTCGTAAACAAATCCTGCATAAAGTGGGGCAACAGCTCCTGGTATATTAGAACTAAAGAGAAGTCCGTAAATTTTTCCCATGCTCGCAGCCCCCCAGATCCTTGCGGTGCTGCCTGCATACAGCACCAAAACTCCACCGTAGTTAAAACCAACAATTGCAGCAAAAATTACAAGACTGTAGTCCGATTTTAATATAAATTTTGCAAGGGCAAGAACAATTACTTGAAAAAATAGATTTATCATAATTGCTGTAGATGATTTTACTTTGTCAAAGATTGCACCCCAGATAATTCGCCCTGCAGCATTCATTATTGCAAACATGGATACACTAAAGACACCGATAGCTACAGTAGATGTGTGATACAGCTCTTTTAAATTTCCATTAACTGCAAAACCTGCGGCAAGTCCTGCAAACATTGCAAAGTAGAGTATCCAAAATATTTTATCCCTTAAAATCGATAAATCAAAAAGCCTTTCAGTTTTTGACTCCCCTTTATAAGAAGGTGGATTTGTCATATTTATACCTGATAAAACGGTAATGATTGTAAAAATTACACCCAAGAAAAATAGTGTATAAAAAGGTGAGTGAGATTTTACCATAAAACCAGCAATCTGACTTACAAGGGCAGCACCACCGCCAAAACCAGCTACGGCAAACCCTGTTACAAGCCCTTTATTCTTTGGGAACCACTTAATGCATGTGGAGATAGGGACAATGTAGGCAAGCCCTGCTCCAAACCCTGCCAAAAAACCGTTTCCTATAATTGTAAAAAGATAGTTTTGACCACCAAAATACGAGACCATCCATCCTGAGCCAAACAAAATACCACCTATTACAGCACTTTTTCTTGGTCCAATTTTATTTAAAATAAAACCTGAAAAGATCATTGTAAAAGGGAAAACAAAGTAAAAAATCGAAAAAGGCATCTGTGCCATAGCCTGAGAAATATTTAAGTAGCTTTTTAAGGGAGCTACAAATACGGACCAGGAGTATGTAGCACCAAGACAGAGTTGCATACAGAAGGATGAGATTAAAATGATATATTTCTTCATAGATTCCCCCAGTTTTGATCGGTGACTAACTCTTAGTTGTTGAAAGTCAGCCTGAAAATTGTATAATTTATTTATGAAAATTTCAAGTGCCATAGCAAATAGGTATAAAATTTCAAAGAGACTTGCCAAAAGGTATATCAAATCGGGTTATGTCGTATTAAATAACAGTGTAAATGTTAAAAAAGATTTGGAGATAAATGAAAAGGATGAAGTTTCCCTTTTAATTTCAAAAAAAGATGTGAAATATGATATAGATAAGTTTCTAATTGCAAAATATAACAATGTTCTTTTTCTATATAAACCGCCATTTATGCACACAGAAAGGCATAAATTAGAAGATGATCTAACCATTTCGGACATTGTAGAAGCTAATTTTTCAGAGTATAGATTGATTTCAAGGCTTGACTATGAAACAGATGGGGTAGTCCCTGCAGTAAAAAATAATTTTAAAATTGATTATATAAGAAAGTATTACCTTGCTCTTGTCCATGGGAGGTTGGATAAGAGTTTGACATTAAGAAATAAGATAGATGCCCACAAGAAAAAGAAGGTTATTGTAACAGAAAAGGATACTGACAATGAAACTGGAATCACCCCACTTAAATATTTTAAAAATAATACACTTGTGTTAGTTACAGTAAGTGAAGCTACAAGGCATCAGATAAGAGCTCTATTAAGCTATTATTCTTTTCCCATAATAGGGGATAAAATTTACGGGATAAATGATAATTTTCCACGATTAATGCTCAGATGCCAAAAGGTTGCTATAAACAGTTATACAGCTTCATCAAAAAACTTAAAAACTTTTATGAAGTTTTGCATAATCTGATTGATTAAAAATATTTTTTGATATATACGGTAAAAGGTTTTCGGGGCGTGGCGCAGCTTGGTAGCGTACACCCTTGGGGTGGGTGTGGTCGCTGGTTCAAATCCAGTCGCCCCGATTTTACTTTTTCTAATTAACAATTATCTGGAGATATGCAGTTTTTGTTGTGATAACATTGTGATAACCAATAATGTAGTAAAAAATCAATGGCAAATATCTGTACAAATTGTAGTATTAACTGAATCAGTTTTAGCAGCTTCTCCGACAGTATAAAACTGATCTTCAAAGTAAAAATGCTCATCTTTTTTACATAAGTCATCATAATGATCAGATAGAAGTATCGGTGCAATTGCGGTCGGGAATTTTTCTTGTCGCAAACTACCCCACTCATTAAAAACTGCTTTCACATTGCAATAGCCAATGTCAACACTGATGACTTTTGTCATAGGACACCTCCAATAAACAAATTTAATAAAAGGACAGGTCAATGAAATTTTGTATGAAAAAAAATAGTTTTAAGTAAAAATACAATTTGTTATAATATGGCAACATAAAAGGAGGGCTCGAATATGGCTAAGGAAAATAATAATGTTGATTCTTTTGAACAACAATTATGGAAAGCAGCAGATAAATTAAGAAAAAACATTGATGCTGCTGAATATAAACATGTCGTATTAGGGTTAATATTTTTAAAGTATATTTCTGAAGCATTTGAGAATTTATATGAAAAACTAAAAAAAGGCGAAGGTGAATACGCAGGAGCTGACCCTGAAGATGTGGATGAATACAGAGCTGAAAATGTATTTTATGTACCAAAAGAAGCAAGGTGGGAATACCTAAAAGCCAATGCAAAAAATCCTGAAATTGGTAAAATCATAGATAATGCAATGGATTTAATAGAAAAAGAAAATCCATCATTAAAAGGTGTACTACCAAAAGTCTATGCCAGAGGAAATCTTGACCCAATAAGCCTTGGTAGTCTTATTGATTTATTCAGTAATGTGGCATTTAATGAAGCAAAAAAGAAAAGTGCAGATATTTTAGGACATGTTTTTGAATATTTTCTTGGCCAGTTTGCCCTTGCTGAAGGTAAAAAAGGTGGGCAATTCTACACTCCAAGAAGTGTTGTTGAACTTTTGGTTGAAATGCTTGAGCCTTATAAAGGAAGAGTTTTTGACCCTTGCTGCGGCTCTGGTGGTATGTTTGTTCAATCTGAAAAGTTCGTATTGGCTCATCAAGGGAAAATCAATGATATTTCAATATATGGGCAGGAGAGCAACCAACTACTTGGAGACTTTGTAAAATGAACCTTGCCATCAGGGGCATTGATTCATCACAGGTAAAATGGAATCCTGAAGGTTCATTTTTAAACGATGCTCACAAAGATTTAAAAGCAGATTTTGTAATTGCAAATCCACCTTTTAATGATAGCGATTGGAGCGGTGAATTACTTAGAAAAGACGTAAGATGGAAATATGGAGTTTCTCCTGCAGGAAATGCAAATTATGCGTGGATACAGCACTTTATTTTTCATTTAGCCCCTCATGGAAAAGCTGGTTTTGTTCTGGCTAAAGGTGCTTTGACTACAAAACAAACAGCAGAATACGAGATTAGAAAAAATATGATTGAAGATGATATAGTAGATTGTATCGTAAATCTACCTTCAAAACTTTTTTTAAATACCCAAATACCGGCTTCTTTATGGCTCTTAAGAAAAAGCAAAACTACAAGAAAAGGGCAAATTCTTTTCATTGATGCAAGAGATATGGGACAGCTGATTAATAGAAGACAGAGAATATTAACACCTGAAGAGATAAGAAAAATTGCAGATACCTATCACAAATGGCAAAGGGAAGACGAAAGTTATGAGGATATAAAGGGATTTTGTAAGTCTGCCAGTATTGAAGAAGTTAGAGAGCTTGATTATGTATTGACACCGGGAAGATATGTAGGACTTCCTGAAGAAGAGGATGATTTTGATTTTGAAGAGAAATTTACAAAGTTAAAAGCTGAATTTTTAGAGCAATTAAAAGAAGAGGAAAGATTGAATAAACTTATACTGGAAAATCTGGAAAAAATAGAAATGAATGGTGAAAAATGAAAGATGAAAATCAATTAGTTATTTTTGAGGATAAGGATAAAAGGATAGAGGTTCAGCTCAAAGAGGAGACTTTGTGGCTTGACGCACATCAAATTGCATATTTATTCGACGTACAAAGACCCGCTATAGTAAAGCATATTAGAAATATTTACAAAACTGGTGAGCTTGATGTAAATTCAACCTGTTCCATTTTGGAACAGGTTGCCGCAGATGGCAAAAAAAGAAAAATGAATCTATATAACCTTGATGTAATCATAGCCGTTGGCTACCGGGTAAACTCTAAAAAGGCAACTCAGTTTAGAATTTGGGCAACTAATGTATTAAAGAACTACCTTATAAAAGGCTTTGCAATAAATGAAAAAAGGATCACCCAAGAAAAGCTTAAAGAGCTTGAGAATACTATCAAGTTTATAAAAGAAAATATAAATACACCTTCTCTTACGGCAAAAGAAGCAAAAGGCTTGCTTGAAATTATAGAAAAATATGCTTTGGTCTGGAAATGGATTGAGGAGTATGTGGAATTGCAACCATTTTTTAGACATAAAGTTAAGCTATATTTTTATTTAACGGTAGTGTTCATAATTCCGTGTCACCTTAGTCATCCTTAACCATACTACTATAGGTTTAAATATATGTCGGGCATTTCCTCAAAAATTATAGATGCTGAGAAGGGATAGGTCACCCTGACACAAAATTATAAACGGTCTCTTTTGGATGGGAAAATGGGCCCGGGCTAATATCCTCCCGTCATCCCGTCCTCATACCCTCATATCCTATATACATTAAAGTTCCAAAATTTCACTTTTCATATCTGTAAGGTCAATGATTGCATAGGTCGATTTTCCTGAAACATAACCTGATAATGTACCTGGATTAATAATAGTTTGCCTGCCTTTTTTCTTTAAATACGAATTGTGGGTATGTCCAAATAGCACAAAATCTACTTTTTCATCAATATATTCTGCCAAATCCCCTTCGTGCATAATCGCAAACTTTACACCTGAAATATTTCTAAGCAAAGGGGGTTTAAAAAATCTGCCTTTTGAAAGTTTCTGAATTCCAAGCCACTCACCATCATTATTACCAAAAACACCTACGTAATCACATTTCAACTTACTTAGAATATTTATTGCAAAAGGTGAGCAAACATCTCCGCAGTGTATTAAAAAATCAATTTTCAAATCTTCATTGAATATTTTAACAATCTTTTCAAGATTTATCAGATTATCGTGGGTGTCAGATATTATCCCAATTTTCATTTTGCACCTTTTAACCCCTTTTTTTACTTGTAATTATACTACCAATTATGTATAAATTCAAAAGAAATAAAACACGAGGGAAAACAAATGGATTCACACCGTCTTGAAAAATTGAATAAAATCAAATCAATGGGGCTAAATCCTTATGTTAGCTCTTTCAAAGTTGATGATGACAACATAAATATTGTTAATAAATTTAAAAACTCAGACCACGACAAATTACTTGAAGAAAAAAACAATGTAACTGTAGCAGGAAGAGTTGTTGCAATGAGGAGCTTTGGCAAAGCTTCTTTTCTAACTCTCAGGGATAGGACAGGCACCATACAGGCCTACGTAAAAAAAGGTGATATAAGTGATATTGAGTTTGAAGCTTTCCAAAATACCGATGTCGGTGATTTTGTTGGGGTTACAGGATTTGTGTTCAAAACAAAAACAGGAGAAATCACTGTATTTGCAAACAAATTCACACTGCTTACAAAAGGTCTCAGAGACTTGCCAGAAAAATTCCATGGACTAAAAGATATAGAAAAAAGACAAAGGCAGAGATATTTAGACCTTATAATGAATGAAGACACGAGAGAAGTGTTTAAACTCAGAAGCAAGATTATTCAGGAGATACGTAACTTCTTTTCTGAAATGGACTTTCTCGAAGTAGAAACACCCATGATGCACCCTATTGCAGGTGGCGCTACCGCAAAACCTTTTATTACCCATCATAATGCACTGGATATGACACTTTATCTGAGAATTGCCCCGGAACTATACCTGAAGAGACTTGTAGTAGGTGGATTTGAAAGGGTATTTGAAATTAATAGAAATTTTAGAAATGAAGGGATATCCACAAGACATAACCCTGAATTTACCATGATTGAATGGTACATGGCATATGCAAACTATCATGACCTTATGGATATGACCGAAAAACTGATCACAACTCTTGCCAAAAAACTTCTTAACAAAGAACAAATAACATTTGCTGGTTATGAGATAGACCTTAAATCACCCTGGCCAAGACTTACATTGGAAGATGCTATCGAAAAATATACCGATATAAAAAAAGTCGACATAGATACTCTTGAAAAGGCAAGAAATGTTGCAAATTCAAAAGGGATCGAAACTGAAAAAGAATGGGGGAGAGGAAAAATTGTACTTGAGATATTTGAAAAGTTTGTTGAAGATAAACTTATAAATCCTACATTCATAATCGACTATCCAAAAGAGGTATCACCCCTTGCAAAGTCAAGCTTTGAAAATCCGGAAATTACCGAAAGATTTGAGCTCTTTATTGCCGGTTTTGAAATAGCAAACGGATTCAATGAGCTAAATGACCCAATTGATCAGTTTGAGCGGTTTGAAAAGCAAGTTGAAGCAAAAAACAGGGGTGATGAAGAAGCAAATATGATGGACAAAGATTATGTAAGGGCGCTTGAATATGGTCTTCCACCTACTGCCGGCGAAGGTCTTGGAGTTGACAGACTTGTAATGCTTCTTACGGACAAACAATCTATAAGAGAGGTGATTTTATTCCCTCATTTAAGGCCAGAAGAGTTGGATGAATAATGTAACTCATTATTACGATGTAAATGACCAGGATGTCAAAAAAGTACTGTTAAAACTGTTTAGTAGCAGTTTGTACCCTCTTTTCGATTTAATCCCTTCAGAGTCAATTATTTTTATCGAAAAGGGCGCAGATAACGAAGAAAATTTGATTAAATTAGCCAGAAACAATATAGTTATTTTTATAGATGATATGTCAAAAGATTTTAGCCACCCTCACATGAATTGTTTCGGCGTCGACAAAAATTTTATTTTGAATGAGCAAAACAAATTCAGAAATCTCATTAACTTTATTTCAGAAATTTTTATTAGATACGAATCAAAAATAATGGACCTGGAAGATAAAATTTTCCATCTTGCATTTTCCTCAACCGATATGCTGGAAAAACATGAAAACCTCACTGACCAGCTTTCAAAAGATGGTCTAACGGGGCTTTACAATCATACAGCATTTCAGGACAGGCTAAAAACTCTTTTTGAAGATTATAAAAATAACGGGACTGTTTTCAGTGTTGCCATTTTAGACCTTGATTTTTTCAAAAAGGTAAATGACACATACGGCCATTTGAAGGGGGATGAAGTTTTAAGGAAATTTGCTGAAGAGATAAAGCATTCTATAAGGAAAGATGATTTTCCCTGCAGATACGGTGGCGAAGAATTTACAGTGTTATTTCCCAAAATAGATAAATATGAAGCTGAAAAAATATTAGAAAGGCTCAGAAATAACTTTGCAAAGGTTGAATTCAGTTCAAACGACAAAACCTTCAAAGTAACTTTTAGTGCAGGCATATCAGAAATAAATGAAAATATCGAGTCTGCATCAGCTCTACTAAAAAATGCCGATACTGCGCTTTATTTTAGCAAGCATAACGGAAGAAACCGCACGACATTAGATTAATTCCTCAAGTAAATCTACCCCTTTTATCTCTTTGCCGATAATTGTCTGAACATATTTTGTTAAAAACTTTACTATGTAGATTTCATCCTCTTTTGATATTTTTACACTTTTATACTCAGGCAAAAAAACTTTGTTTAAAATCTCAGTCCTTGTTTTATTAAGAAAAGGATTTTTGCCAGAACATTTTTCACATAAAAAATCACCATTAACCAAAACAATCTCTTCGAGACTACACCCACACTCTCCACAAACATCATAATTTTTTAACAAACCCTGGATTTTCAAAATATAATTTATTGTATAAACTGTCCATTTTGTCATATTTTTTTCGTTAATATTAAGAATATATTTATATAATATTTCATCTGGTTCATCATCGTGATAAAGCAAATCTATTATGTTGAATACAATGTTAAGTCTTAAAAAAATTTGAGGATTTTCGAGAAAGTAACCTTTTGAAGTATCATACTTTATCCCGTATAGTTTGTGAAGGTCCGATTCATCCTTCCTCAAAAAGTCTATCTCGGCCGGGAAAAATTTATTTACCCCTCTTTTTTTTGAAAATGCCTTATTGATAAATATTTTTGTCTTGCCAAAGTCTCTCAGAAAGCAAATTGCGATAGCCGAATCGTCAGAATATTTTATTAGCTTGTATATAATCCCTTCAGAAATTACCCTTTTCAAGACTCAAAACCAAATCTCAAACCAAACCTTGAATTTTGAGATATTCGTCCCTTTCCATCCAGCCTTCTCTAACCTTTACAAAGAGTTCAAGATATACCTTTATACCAAAAAAAGCCTCTAACTTCTCCCTTGAAATTTTGCCAATTTTAGAAAGCATTGAGCCCTTTTTGCCTATAATTATCCCTTTTTGGGAATTTCTGCTTACAATAATTGAGGCAGAAATGTACAAAAGATTATCACTCTTATCTTCTATATTTTCACATTCCACCACAACATTATACGGCACCTCATCCTTAAGAAGATTAAACACCCCTTCCCTTATAAATTCAGCAACAAGAAATTTTTCAGGTATAGTTGTAATATCCTCGGAATCATAAATCTTTTCACCTTCAGGGAGATTTTCAATGGTCAGTTCCAACAATTTGTCAATGTTTGTGGAATTGGTTGCGGATATAGGAATAACATACATAAAAGTGCCGTCAGCAAAAACTTTATTGGCAACATTTACAACATCTTTCTTTTCATGAATATCAACTTTGTTTATCAATAAAAATTTTATTGCATCCACTTTTTTAAGTATTTCTGTAATCATTTTATATTCACCGGCAAATATTTCATCCGGTGTTACTATAAAATATACAAGGTCGACCATTGAAAGCCCGTCGATAGCCTGTTTTACCATAAGCTGGTTAATCTTATCCTTAGCATTGTGAATACCCGGCGTATCTATAAATACAATTTGATAATCTTCACCTGTTTTTATTCCTCTTATAGAATTTCTTGTTGTGTTTGGCTTATCTGAAATTATAGAAATATTCTCCCCAAGAATTTTATTAAGAAGTGTGGATTTGCCTACATTAGGCCTTCCAATAATCGCAACAGTCCCAAATTTATTCATTTTGATTTACACCCTTATTTTCTTCGTTTACCAACTTAACAATAACTTTTTTAATCCTTCTGTTTTCTTTTTCTTTTACAAGAAGTTCAAGATTTTTATAGAGAAATACTTCGCCAATTTCCGGAATCCTGCCACTTAGGTCAAATATAAGTCCACTCAGAGTTTCATACTCAACATCATCCTCTTCCATCTCAATACCAAAAAACTTATTAAAATCGTCAATATCTATTTTAGGATCAATTTCATAAGTATTTTCATCAATCTTAATTATTTCGTCCTTTTCATCTCTGTCATATTCATCCCTTATCTCTCCAACTATCTCTTCCAGAATATCTTCAAGGGTTACAATACCATCCACTCCGCCGTATTCGTCAATAACTATGGCAAAATGAATCCGATGCAACTGAAACTCTCTGAGCAAATCATCTATCCTTTTGGTAGAAGGGACAAAATAAGGTTTTCTCAAAATAGTCTTAATATCAAGATTTCTTATGTCACTGTTTATATATTTAAGAAGGTCTTTTACGTAAAGTATCCCTAACACATTATCCATTTTCCCTTCGTACACAGGGATTCTTGAATATTCTGTCTTGGCTATAAGGTTTAATATTTCATTAATATCAGTGCCATACTTGATTGCCACAAGATCAGTTCTGGGCACCATTACCTCTTTAGCCAGCGTATCGCTTATTTCAAAAATATTGTGCAACATCTCTTTCTTTTGATTTTCAAGAACACCTTCTTTCTCGCCGACGCTGATGATAAACTCAATTTCATCCTCAGTTATCTTGGGTCCATTATGCTCAATTTTTCCACCGCTCAATTTTATGAGCATTTTCACTAATTTGTTAAGTGCAAAAGAAATTGGATAAAAAGCAAAATAAAAGATTTTAAGTATTTTGATTATAAAAATTGAGAGGGATTCGGCATTATGCTTGGCAAAAGTTTTAGGGGCAATTTCACCAAAAATCAAAACCAAAAATGTCATTACACCTGTTGCAATAGCTATTGAACTATCCCCAAAAAGTTTATTGGCAACTTCGGCAGCTACAACAGAGCCCAGAATATTTACTATGTTATTGCCTATAAGGATTGTATTTAGCACCTTATTAGGGTGCATTAGCCATAACTCCAAATCCTTTGCCTTGTCCTTCTTTTCCTGCAGTAAGTGCTTGACTTTTAACTCTGTTAGCGATGTCAAAGCAGTCTCACTTGAAGAGAAAAAACCTGATAAAAAAACACAAATTCCAATAGTAACCAACTCACCTATCAGACTTTCCAAGTATACACCTCACACAAATATTTTAAATAGTATATAAGTTACCAATGCCCCCAGAATCCCCCCAAACACAACTTCACCTATAGTATGTATTTTCAGTTGAACCCTTGACAGGCTTACAAGAATACTTAAAAGCAGCACAAGTATACCTATAACAAAATTTTTTGAAATATAAATCGTTGAAATTAGTACCGAAAAAGCAACGGCAGCGTGTCCTGAAGGCATACCTCCGTGAAGCGGCTCGCCTTTATTGAAAAAACTTTTGATAAGTACAACCAGAAAAACCACTATCGCTATAGACACAATTGCAATATGTTCACTCAATGAGGAAGTTTTCGAAAGAAGGGAATTTGTGGCATGTTTCATTCTGTTAAATACTGTAAAGTATCCGATATAAACCGCACCAAAAGCCGAAAGCAATACAGCTCCTGCTGCAATATCTTTTATTCTTTTTGCCTCTTCACATTTATCCTTGAATATCGCATCAGTAATTTTTTCTATGGCAGTATTTATAAGCTCGAAAGAAATCACAAGCGTAATGGTAATTGCAAGAATAATATACTCAAGAGGTGTTATATTTAAAAATAGGGCCGCAATTAGGACAGCAATAGAAAGAAGAATATGTATTTTTAAGTTTCTTTCACTTTTTACTGCGTAAAGAATCCCTTCAATCGCTACGCTAACAGATTTCGACCAACTATCCGATTTCATATCTTTTTTTATAAGGCTTAGGAATTTCCATGGTCATATAATAACACATTGTGAGTATAAAATCCATAATATTTATGAAACAAACCCTTCTTCAACTAAATTTTTTAATATCGCTTCCTGCAAATCAAACATAATATTCTCTTCTTCCTCAAGAATATGATCAAAACCAAGCAGATGAAGCATCCCATGAATAATCAAAAATGCCGCCTCTCTGTCATTATTTATCTCATTTTCCAGAGCCTGCCTCTTAAGAGTATCAAAAGAAATTACTATATCACCAACAAGATCATTTTCACTGATTTCATCAATTGAAGCATACATTGGGAATGACAGCACATCTGTAGGTTTGTCAATACCTCTGTACTGATTATTCAACTTTCTTATCCCATCATCATTTGTTATCAATACCGATACTTTTACATTTTTGGTTACACCTGCATCAAGAAGAGTCTTTTTGATAACATAACCTATAAATTCGTTACTGAGTCCGCTATTTACTTCGTCGGTCAGATAAATTTCAGTTTCCATTTTTCTTTGCCTCATATAATTCATATGCGTTTATTATTCTCTGCACTAAAGGGTGCCTTATTACATCATTTTTTGTAAAATCCACAAATTTAAGCCCCTCCACATCTTTTAAAATATCTCTCACAACAATGAGCCCTGATTTTTTATCGGAAGGCAAGTCCACCTGAGTAATATCTCCTGTAATAACGGCCTTTGAGTTGAATCCAAGCCTTGTTAAAAACATTTTCATCTGCTCTACTGTTGTGTTTTGAGCTTCATCAAGAATTATAAATGCGTCATTAAGTGTCCTGCCTCTCATAAAGGCAAGAGGAGCAAGTTCAATCACATTCTTTTCTATCAAATGTCCTACTTTTTCAAAATCCATCATATTGTAAAGGGCGTCATAAAGTGGTCTCAAGTATGGATTAATCTTATCCGCAATGTCTCCTGGCAAAAAACCAAGTCTTTCTCCTGCCTCCACAGCAGGCCTTGTCAAAATAATCCTGCTTACTTTTTTATTTAAAAACATATTTACCGCCATTGCAACAGCAAGATATGTTTTTCCTGTTCCTGCAGGCCCTACACCGAAAACAACATCATACTCTTTAATGTACTGCACGTATTTTTTTTGCCTTGTAGTCTTAGGTACAACATTTTTTATCCTTCCGGCCACCTTTATAATATCAGTAAGCACTTCTGATATTTGACTTTTTGTATCTTCAAGTACCATATTCACAGCACTTTCCAGGTCAGACATGGATAGATTGGACTTTAACACTATCTCTCTTAGATTACTAAGGAGTATAATACCTTTTTCTACCTTTTCTTCGCTGCCGCTTAAGTTAAACTCACCACCTCTTACAGCAACCGAAATATCAAGCGCTTTTTGAATAAATTTCAGATACTTGTCTTTATGACCCAAAATAGCGGGGATTAATGGTTCTTCAATTTCAAATACCTTAGTTATCGTCATCTTCACCTCTTTTATTTTCAAAAAGTTCCCTTGCTTTATTAAGCTCTTCTTCTCTTGAGAAAATCTCACCGTCTATCTTCATATCAAGCAGCGTATTTAAAATCTCAGAAAACTTTTTCGATGGCTTATACCCTAATTTTATCAAATCATCGCCAGTTATATTCAATTTTATATTTCTGTAAATATTAAAGTAGTTTTTAATAATATATTCAAACTCACTTCCCAAAATAGCCCCTATAAAAAGGATACTTTCATCATTCATCTCTTTGAACATTTTAGTCACTTCAGAGGCTCTTATTTTTGTGTTTCTTTTAACTTTAATTGCAATATTTTCTGCTTTTACAGAATTTCCAATAAAAAGTCTCTTTTCGAGATGATTGAAATCAAATTTTTTCCCGACATCTTTCAAATCTTTGTATTTCAAATCGCTGAAAAGAATATAAAATCTGCTTATATAAATATCCAGAGATTTCCCAACCTGCACATTGTACCAGCTATAAATTTTTTCAAGATTTTCATACATTTCATACTTTCTTTCACTAAGTGTAATCCCTTTATGCAAAAACTTTAAAATATCATAATCTTTCATTGTTTCAAGGGCTTCCAGGTAATTTTCTTCACTTAAAATATACTTGATTTCCAAAAAAAGCCTTTTACCGATAATCTTATCAAAAAGATTCATATTTACAGCATGTTTCAAAAGCTTTTTGGTATGAGGCCCAATTTCAAAATCAAACCTGACGGCAAATCGTATCGCCCTGAATCCTCTCGAAGGGTCATCTACGAAACTTAAATTATGAAGAACCCTTATTTTCCTATCCTTAATATCCCTTCTGCCACCAAAAAAATCGAGCAAAAGTCCAAATTCTGACCTGTTTAACTTAACTGCCATTGCATTTATTGTAAAATCCCTTCTGTAAAGGTCATTTTTTATTGAAGACGATTCTACCTCCGGAGCTGCTGCCGGAAATGTATAATACTCAGTCCTTGCTGTTGCAAAGTCCAGTCTTACACCATTTTTCAAAATTACCTGTGCAGTGTCAAATTTTTTATGTATTGCAATTTTAGCGTTTTTAATATCAGCATATTTTTTGGCAAATTCAGAAGCACTCCCTTCCACAACAATATCAACATCAAAATTATCATTTTTCATCAAAAGGTCTCTTACAAAACCGCCGACAACATAAACATTTGTTCCAAGTTCTTCAGCATATTCACCAATTTCAAAGAGAAGATTGAAATACTCTTCAGGTAGCCTGTCTTTCAAAAGATTTCTAACGTTAATCTTTTTGCTGAGCATCAGACTATCAGCTCTTGACTTTAAATAGCCTGGAATCCTTGTGGTATCCTCCTTCATCAGCCTTAAAAGGTCTGTCCTTGTAATCACCCCCACAAGCTTTTCATTCTCTACCACAGGAATCAGCTTCTGATTCTTTAAAAGCATTATATCTTCTACAACATTTATATTTTCTTCAGGGGAAACCGTTTCAAACTCTATCTGCATAATATTGCTTACAGGCTCATCTGAAAGCCCATGCTTTATCCCCTGCAAGATATCTTTTCTTGAAATAAGCCCTACCGCTTTTCCGTTTTTTACCACCGGCATCATATTAAGATTATATTTCATAAAAAGATCAAGGGCATCATTGAAAGTCTGGCTGAAAGAAACAAATTTTACAGGCGTTGTCATTATATGTTTTGCAAGCTTCTGGGGTTTTATTATATCCTTTACCAAAACTTTAAGCTTTTCATAAGCTTCATTAAGGGTCATATCTTTTATAATGGCACTTGAAGCTCCGGGATGTCCACCACCACCAAAGCTGTAAGCTAATTCCGAAGTATCTATGTAATCAAGTCTGCTCCTACAAACCAACAAAATGCGATCACCGAGCCTGACCATCATAAAAAATGTGTCAAGATTTTCCATATCCATTATTTTATTTGCAAGCACAGATATTTCCGGGACATATTCATCAAAAGATGCAAATGACAAACCTATTGCAATACCATTTAAAATATACAGACTCATATTTATTATAAGCTCATTTAAAATTATTAGTTGTTCCTTACTCAAGTCTCTTTTGATATATTGCCTGACTTTTGAAAGTTCTCCTCCGTTTGACAAAAGATAATGTAAAGCCATTATATCCATCGGCGTGGTGGAATTAAACGTTAAAAAACCGGTGTCTTCATATATTCCCAACATCAATAAAGTAAGTTCGTTTTGTTGAAGTACCAAATTGTTCTGACTGATTTCATTTACAATTATTGAAGTTGAAGCCCCAACCTCTTTTAAAATGAGTTTGTCGTTGTCAATATCACACTCATTGCCGGTATGATGGTCATAAATATAAACTTTCTGAGCTTTCTTAATCAATTTTTCAAGATAACCAAGCCTGCTTTTAAATTTGCAGTCAGTAATTACCAGAAGCTCAATATTTTCGTTTATATCATCAATTTCACTTTCCATGACAACTTTAAAGCTATCCCTTAAGCCCAAATCATCAAGACAATCAAGAATTACAGAATCTACATTATGACAAAGATATACAAAGTCGCAGTCATAAAGCCTGTAAGCTGCATAACTACTTGATATTGCATCAAAATCAGGATTATGGTGTGTAATTGCTATTTTCAATATTTCCCTCTGAATCTCGGGTGGAATTTTGTTAAAATCTCCCTTGTCTTGTTATCGGTAATGTGTGTATAAATTTCAGTAGTGGATATATTTGAGTGTCCAAGCAAAATTTGTATTGTTCTCAAATCAGCTCCATTTGTCAAAAGGTGCGTTGCAAATGAATGTCTTATGGTATGGGGGGAAACATTTTTATTTATACCAGCCTTTTTACAAGCCTCTTTTATAATATTAAAACACATAACCCTTGATAATTTACCACCGTTTTTATTCAAAAAAAGATAACCGTTATCCCTTCCTTTTATAAGGTAAGTGTGCCTAATATTATAGTAAGAAGGCAAAATTTCAACAAGTTTATTGTAAAGAGGGACTATTCTCTGTTTATTCCCCTTTCCTGTCACTTTGACAAATCCCCTTTTTATATCAATATCCCCAATTTTGATATTTAAAATTTCACTAACTCTGCTACCAGTTGAATAAAGAAATTCTATCAATACCTTATTTCTATACTGAATCGGGTCGCATAGGTCAAATGTATCAAGCAGTTTATCCACTTCATCAAAATTTAAAAATTTAGGAAGTTTATCCCACCCTTTGGGTTTACTTACAAAAGCAACAGGGTTTTTTTCTATTTTCTTTTCCTTTATAAGGAAGTCAAAATATGCAGAAAGCCCCGAGAGTCTTCTTAAAATAGTCTCAATGGAATAATTTTCTTTTTTCAAATAATTCATATAATTTATAATATCCGTACTTTTAATTAAATGTTTTTCCCCCGCAAAATATTCATAAAAATGTTTTACGTCTATGAGATATGACTGAACAGTATTATCAGTAAGCCCAAGCTCATAAGAAAGATAAAGCTTAAAACCCTCTAAATTAAATTCCATAATTTTGGTATCTCCCATGATACATTTTAACCCAATTTACAACAGAAGTCACTTAGATTTGTGGGTGAATGGGTAAATAGGTGAGTAGGTGAATAGGTGAGTGGGTGAGTGGGGTAATTTAGGAGGATAGCTTACCAACAATGTACTTTACATATCAATCAAAAGAATATATTTTCTCTTTGCTGTACAACAACAATAAATGGAGTAAAGATGAATTTTAAAGAATTTGCCCAAAAAAATATTGTAATTTTTGATGGAGCAATGGGTACAACCATCCAATCATACGAACTAAATGAAAGTGATTTTTGCGGCCACCCAAATTGTAATGAATATTTAAACATCTGCCAAGAAAATATTATCTACGAAATACATAAAAATTTCTTTAAGGCTGGCGCCAAAGTGGTTGAGACAAATACATTTGGAGGGACGAGGCTCGTTTTGTCTGAGTTTGGACTTGAGGACAAGGTATTTGAAATAAACTTTAAAGGGGCAAAAATAGCCAAAAAAGCTGCTCTGGAATTTAACGGATATGTTGCAGGCTCAATAGGACCAGGCACAAAATTGCCAAGTTTGGGGCATATATCTTATGATGACCTTTTTGAAATGTATGTTGAACAGGCGGATGCCCTTATAGATGGCGGTGTAGACCTATTTATAATTGAAACTTGCCAGGATTTGCTTCAGGTAAAAGCAGCAATAAATGCTGTAACTCATTCAATGAAAAATAAAAACATTGAACTTCCGATTATGGTTTCATTGACTCTCGAACAAAACGGCACCATGCTCCTTGGCTCAGACATTTCAGCAATAGTTGCTACACTTTCTGACTACCCTGTATTCTCACTTGGCATAAATTGTTCTCTTGGACCTGATATGATGGAAAAATTTATCTCTGATTTTAGAAAAATATATAATGGCAGACTATCCTGTATCCCAAATGCAGGACTTCCAGAAACGATTAATGGAAAGTTTGTGTACAATATGACACCGGATAAAATGGCTGATATTGTTTATAATCTTGTCAAAAAATACGACCTGGATATAATTGGCGGCTGCTGTGGGACCACTTATGAACATATAAAAAAAATAAGTGAAAAAGTAAAAGATATAAAACCCTCACCAAAACCTTTTAAAATTTCGGCAAGAGGTATGGTTTCAAGCCTTTATACCGGCTCAAGCCTTACACAGGATCCTCCCCCTGCAATTATTGGTGAAAGAGCAAATGCAAATGGAAGCAAAGCTTTCAGAGAGCTTTTATTAAAAGAAGATTTTGACGGAATGCTCAAGATTGCAAAAGATCAGGAAGGTTCATCACACCTTATAGATGTCTGCGTGGCTTATGCCGGAAGAAATGAATTAAAAGATATTGCAAAATTTGTATCCCTGCTCAATCAAAAGTTGATTGCCCCTATTGTAATTGACTCTACCGAGCCACCTGCAATCCTTGAAGCACTTAAAAGATATGCTGGCAAACCAGTGATAAACTCAATAAACCTTGAAGACGGTGGAGAAAAACTTCACAAAATTTTAAACATAGTCAAACAATTCCCAGCTGCGGTCATAGCCCTTACCATTGACGAAAAAGGGATGGCTATGGATGCAAATGGCAAATTTGAAATAGCACAGAAAATATATGATATATGGGTAAATGAGTATAATCTTAACCCGGAAGACTTGATTTTTGATCCTCTTACGTTTTCGATAGGAAGTGGAGACAAAACTTTAAGGTATGCTGCCCTTGAGACAATTGAAGCAATAAAAATGATAAAAAATCGCCTAAAAGGGGCAAAAACAGTCCTTGGTGTAAGCAACGTCTCATTCGGACTTTCCCCCGCAAGCAGGGTGATTCTCAACTCTGTATTCTTATCCCGCGCTGTAAAATCGGGGCTTGACATGGCTATTGTTCATGCAACAAAAGTAATCCCTGAAAGCAGTATAAATCCAACCGAATTAAAACTTTGCAATAACCTTATTGATGGCAAAGAAAATGCTCTTGATGAATTTATAGAATATTTTTCAAAGCAAAGTGGCAATACTGTCGATAAAGTAGTTGATGTAAATCTTTCTGATGAAGAAAAACTTAAATCAAAACTTATAAAAGGGGATTTGACAGAGCTTGAGTCTTTGCTGGACAGTCTTCTTATCAATTTCAAACCTGTTGATATTATCAATAAAATCCTTATGCCTGCCATGCAGGAGGTTGGTGAGCTTTTTGGAAGTGGAAAAATGCTTCTTCCTTTCGTACTTCAATCTGCAGAAGTAATGAAAAAATCGGTAAATTATCTTGAGAGGTTTATGGAAAAAAACACTTCCGAGGTTAAAGGAAAAATTGTTCTTGCAACTGTAAAGGGGGATGTACACGATATTGGAAAAAATCTTGTTGATATAATATTAAGTAATAACGGTTATGAAGTATATAACCTTGGAATAAAGGTTGAAGTGCAGGATATGATTAAAAAAGCTCAGGAAGTAAACGCGGATGCAATTGGGATGAGCGGTCTTTTAGTCAAATCAACACTCATTATGAAAGAAAATCTTGAAGAGATAAGTAAGCATAACATGAATCTAAAAATCCTTTTAGGGGGAGCAGCCCTCACTGAAGGATATGTAGTAAATGAATGTGAGCCGATTATCCCTGGAGCAGTTTTCTATTGCAGGGATGCCTTCAATGCAATTACCTATCTTTCAGAAGAAAAAGTTACAGTTAGAAAAGCAAGTAAATCAAATAAAGATAAAAAATCTACTCTAAAATCAGAAAATACTCGTATCGATAGGACAGTTAATCTTAACATAAACCCGCCATTTATAGGCTATAGAAGTGTAGAGGATATAAAAATCAGAGAATTTAGCAACTATATAAATAAATATACACTATTTACCACAAGATGGGGCTTTAAGAAAAATAACATGACTGAAAGTGAATTCGATGAAGTTTTAAACACCACAAATGACACTTTTAATCAAATGTTAGAAACAGTAATTAGTGAAAACATTATAGTCCCTAAGGTTAGTTACGGATACTTTTACTGCAAGGCTGAAAATAATGCTTTAAAAATTTATGACGAATCAAAGTCAGAGATAGCAAAATTTGAATTTCCAAGACAGGCCAAAGAGCCGTATCTTTGTCTCTCAGACTATTTTAAAGATGATGAATTTGATATTTTACCTATGCAGGTAGTAACTATTGGTGAAAAAACAGTAGAGTTTTGCAAAAAGTTACACGATGAATCAAAATATAAAGATTATTTTCTTTATCACGGACTTTTTACAGAGATTACAGAGGCATTAGCAGAATATTGGCATCTTAAAATAAGAAAAGAGTTAAAGATTGATAATGAATATGATAAAAATATTGAATCAATCTTAAGGCAAAAGTATCAAGGTAAAAGATACAGCTTCGGCTATCCGTCATGTCCTGACTTACAAGGGAATGAAACTATAGGGAAGTTGTTAAATATGAAATCAATCGGCGTAAACCTTACGGAGACATTTTTGATGGTGCCTGAATTTTCCACAAGCGCAATTATTCTTTACAATCCTAACGCTGAATATTTTACGGAGTGAATATGTTTTTTAATAGAAAAAAGGTAGCATTAGCGCTGGGTAGTGGCTCGGCAAAAGGGCTTGCACATATTGGAGTAATCAACGCACTAAGTGAAAAAAAATATCAGATTGATGCCATTGCAGGTACAAGTATCGGAGCAGTTATTGGTGCTTACTACGCATTTGGCAAGCTTGAAGATTATAAAAATTATGTTTTATCATTGGACAAAAGGAAGGTATTCTCACTTTTTGACATAAACCTATTCCCTTCCAAAGGGCTTATGGATGGAGATAAAATTTGTAAATTTTTAATGTCTACATTAGGCGAACAAAACATAGAGGATGCTGATATTAAACTAATGATAGTCGCTACCGACCTTAATACAGGTGAGCCAGTAGTTTTTGAAAAAGGGAGTCTGATTGATGCGATTAGGGCAAGTATCTCTATCCCCGGTATATTTACCCCTGCAACAATTAATGGTAGCATATACGTTGATGGGGCAGTGAGTATGCCTTTACCAAATGAAGTTTTAAGGGAAAAAGGTTACAAGAGAATAGTTTCCATAAATCTTAACAAACATCTTTCAAATAATATTAATGGTGATTTGCCTAATATTGTTACAACATTATACAAGTCTT
The DNA here is from genome assembly GCA_020054865.1 of Deferribacteraceae bacterium. Lineage (GTDB taxonomy): Bacteria > Chrysiogenota > Deferribacteres > Deferribacterales > Deferrivibrionaceae > Deferrivibrio. Next base: position 7,851 of record JAIHAR010000025.1, on the reverse strand, counting down.
TCAGCATTATGAATTATTATCAAACAAAATACTCATTGGAATGCCACCCACCTAAAATTTTAATAGAGCCTAACCTTAAAAATATAGGTATGTTTGACTATCACAAGGCAAAAATTATTATAGAAGAAGGGTACAGAGCAGCAATAAAAGTCATTTAGGGCGGTTAGCTCAGTTGGATAGAGCGTAGGTCTCCGGAACCTAAGGTGGGGAGTTCGACCCTCCCACCGCCCGTTATTTTGTAGTTGACAATAAATAAATTAATAACTATATCATCATTCTGACATTATTTTGCCCAAGTGGTGGAATTGGTAGACACGCAGGATTCAGGATCCTGTGGGATTTCACCCGTGGGGGTTCGAGTCCCCCCTTGGGCATTTTTGGTATTCTTTGAACTTATTCATAATCGTTACAGTAAGGTTATTCATTAGCAACTTTCTTATATTAAGGCTTAGTATTTTAACAATTGTAAAAAAATCAGGAATCTTTAAAAGATGCTTCCAATATAAAACAGCTTCAATTTACCACAGGCAATAAAATATCAAAAACAGTGCCAACCCCTGGGGTAGATTTGCAATTTATTGTTCCATCAAGTTTTTTTATTACGGAATAAGCAATTGAAAGCCCTATTCCGTCGTGACCATCTTTTGTTGAATAAAAAGGGTCGTATATTTTTGATAAACTTTCGCTGGAAATTCCTATCCCTTCATCCTTGACAGAAAGTTTTATATATTCCCCACCTTTAAGTGAATAGCTATTGCTATCATCAAGTTTAATCTTTTGGGAAGAAACTGTCAACTTACCTCCATCAGGCATTGATTGGACAGCATTATTAAGAATACCTTCAACAGCTAACCTAAATTGCGCCTCATCAATTTCAGATATCGAGCTTGTATTTACAATATTTTCAACTGTATATTTCGGATTTTCAATATTTTTGATAATTTCATTTACAATATTCTCCACATTGCAATAACTCTTCTCAATATACCCACCAGCTGAAAATGTGATAAGCCTGGCAGTAAGGCTTCTAACTTTGTCAATCAGAAGCTGGACTTTATTAAGCATTTCTTTCGTATAAAGCTCCTTTGAATGGTAACTGGCAATAGAAGTATAATTAAAAATACCTGTCATAAGATTATTAAAATTGTGTGCAATGCCAGCAGCAAGGACTCCGAGAGATTCAAGACGAGCATTATTTTCACCCACTCTCTGCTCTTTTCTTAATTTAGAAATATCTCTGATAAATGTTACAAATGTTCCATCCGGCATCTGTTTGGAATTTGATTGAATAGTAACAATATCACCATTTTTCTTTTTGATCTCCCGTTCAGATATCACAGCCTCACCCTTTTTAAGAAGGTCATATCTCAAAGGCCTTTCCTTTAGAGATTCTTCAGTAAAAAGTATTGAAATATTTTTATTTAAAATATCTTTTGCAGAATAACCGGTTATCTCTTCAGCTTTATCATTTACGTAAATAATATTCCCTTTTGGGTCTCCCATCAAAAAACATTCAGGTGCCAAATCTATTATTGTTTTGAAATTATTTTTATTATCTGCCATTGTCGCTTTTGCCGACTCAATATCTGTAATATCGGTTGCAAGCCCGATTACTCCCGTCTGCCCGACGTTATCCTCAATATAGGGAGAAAAAATAACGTCAAAACACAAATCATTAACTTTAATTTTCTTCTTTACTGTTTCCCCTTGAAGTGCAATTTTAACTGATTTAACTATATCAGGATAGTCTTTATAGACATCATAGACTGAAAGACCAACAATCTCACCTGCCTTAAGTCCCAGCCTTTTTAAAGCCAAACCCTCAGAAAGCACAAACTTACCATCTAAATCTATAAGGAAAATTACGCCATGAATATTTTTTAAAATAAAACTCAGTTGTTCTTTCATATAATAAACTATTGTAATTTTAATTGTTATACAAGACTTTTTTAGTTAATATTTACAAAGAAGGATAATTTTAGTTTACAACTTTGCTTGACTAAAACAAGGCTGTATATTATGGATTAGAAAAAATAACTCTTGTATAAAGGAAAATACAGATGATTGATTTACATACACATTCAACCTACTCTGACGGAACTTTTACCCCAGAAAAATTATGTAGACTTGCAGAGACTAAAAACATAAAAATATTGGCACTGACTGACCATGATACTATAGACGGCATTGATGACTTTTTATGCTGTGAATCTAATCTTAAAAAAATACCGGGTGTTGAAATAAGCCTTGAAATTAAAAATGGAACTTTTCATATGTTGGGCTTGTTCGTTAATCACAAATACGGACCATTAAGAGAAAATCTGAGCAGGCTAAAAACTTATCGTAAGCAGAGAAATGAAAAAATATTAAACAAGCTATCTGATTTTTTTCATGAAAAGATAACACAAGAGCAGATATCACATGATAACAAAGGGGAGTTAGGACGTCCGCATATTGCCAAATTCCTAGTAAAAAAAGGTATAGTATCATCTGTTGAAGAAGCATTTGAAAAATATTTAGCAAAAGGAAAGCCTTTTTACGAAAGCAAAGAAAAGCTCAATACTGACGACGCTATCAAATTAATTATTGAATCAGGTGGAATCCCGGTAATTGCACATCCGATAACTTTGGGGCTTGATAATGAAAAGTTTGACACCTTTATAAGACAATTAGTGGACTTAGGATTAAAAGGGATAGAAGCGATATGTCCGCTGCATTCAAAAGAGGATTGCAAACATTATATAGAAATTGCCAAAAAGTATGACTTGCTTGTTACAGGCGGGAGCGACTTCCACGGAGATAATAAGGACAATGTTACCCTTGGCAATTTAGGTAGTTGTACGTTACCAGCAGAATACCTTAATAAGATTGAAAAAATAAAAGGCAGGTAACCCTGCCTTTTAACTTTCTATATATTTTTCAATATTGTCTCTCATAACCCATATTCCACAAGGGCAGACACCGGCACAAATACCACACCCAATACATTTATTAGAATCACTTAAATATTCAAAGTTGCCATCAGATTTCTCTATCCTGCTAATTGCCTGCTCGGGGCAAACTTCTTCACAGAAATGACAATCACGACAAAAACCGCAACTCATACACCTTTTTGTTTCATCCTCTGTCTGCATTTTAGAAACAGCCTGAGCATTCATAGGGTGATAATACTCATTTTTTACCTTATCCTGAGGTATTTTAGGTGCCTTTTCAAACTTACTGAGAGTTATCCCTTTAAACATTCTATCAATATTGAGAGCAACCTTCCTACCATCACCAAGTGCATGAGTAAAAAGCCCTAATTTTATTGCATCTCCCGGCACAAATATCTTTGGATTAACAGTTGACTGTAAATATTCATTGATTAACACTCTTCCCTTCTCATCCAGGTATTCCCTTTCAAGCATTGAGAAATCAGGCCTGTCCCCGATAGACACAATAACGGTATCTGCAGGTATCAAAGTGCCATCTTTCAGCACGACCCCTTTATCAGTGATCTTTTCGGTAAAGCAAGGCCATAATATTTCAGCGCCTAATTTTTTGGCATGCTCAATCTCTTTTTCAAAAGCAGCAGGTTTTTGAATATCAATAGCTACAACTTTTTCTGCACCCATTTCATAAGCACCAATCACCACATCCATCCCGGCATTGCCCGCACCGATTACCACAACATTTTTTCCAACTTTTGGTTTTTCACCTTTATTTATTGCCTTTAAGAAATCAAGCCCTTTGACAAGCCTCTCACTCCCTTCAACAGGCAAAACAATCGGATTATGAGCCCCCACAGCCAAGACTATTGCGTCAAACTCTTTATCAAGCTCTTTTAACTTTTTCTTGTCAACGTTAACATTTGTATGGGCAATCACCCCGGTATCAAGCACTCTCTGAATCTCAGTCTCAAGAATCTTTCTATCGAGTCTTTCTTCGGGAATAACCTGCATTAACTTACCGCCAAGCACACTGTCTTTTTCAAACACTTCAACATGATAGCCCATAAGTCTTAACTGATATGCACAAGCAAGGCCTGATGCACCTGAGCCGATTACCGCTACCTTTTCATCTTTTGTGGTTTCACATTTTTTTGCTTTAATTTCGGCACTTAGTAGCCCCAATTCCTTAATCCTAACCGGCAAATCCACATACAACCTTGTACATTCATCCATACAAAGATTTGGACAAACCTGCCCGCAAACAGATGCGGGGAATGGGCTGTAGTCAAGCACCATCTCCAAGGCCTCTTTAACCTTATTTTGTCTCAAAAGTGAAATCCTCTTTTGAGTCGGTATATATGTAGGGCAATTATATTCACAAGGGGCGGAATAGTTGGCATTTAACCACTCAGGGTATCTTAACCTTAAATCTTTCCTTTCTACAAACTCTGCTACTTCGTAGTTATCATAAAGCAAATCTCCGAATATCCCACCTTCAACCCACTTGTTTTTCCTAAATTCATTTATTGCCATAAAAGACTTGTGTGCTCTCTCTTCATATGTCTTTGCAACAATCTTTTTCCAATCTTTTCTTTTTGAAATCTTACCGAGTGCGCCAGGCCTTTCAATTTTCTCTAAAAAGACAGGTAGATTTTTATCCAAAAATTCCCAGTCATCATCAGTTAAATCCATCAACCACACATCATCTGATAAATCCTTCACATTCCCCCTAACATAAATCGTCCCGCCTACCATGCCAACACAGCTTCTGTAGCCTAAAACAGATTCCATCTCCTCACAGTCATATCCGCAGACGACCGCAATCCCACCACCCATAAATTCAAAGCTAAAAGAACCGGTATTTTTTAATACCCAAAATTCAGGTCTTGGAAACTTCGGGTCATATTTCATCATAGCACCTGAGCGAGTGCCGACGCGCCCACCTATAAAAATTTTACCGGTTGCAGCGCAATGAGCTGTGGTATCGCCTCCATCACCTTTAACAATAATTTCGGCTCCGGCATTAAGCCAGCCGACATCTGCCGGAGCTGGACCATCCACAATAATCGTAGTCCCCTGCATCCCCATCGAACCAACTCTCTGACCCGGATTTTTGACTACAAATTTTAATGGTTTCCCATCTTTTGACCACAACGGCCCACCAATGTCATGCTGGCCGCAGCCATCCACAACTATTTCATTAATCCCTTTATCCAAAGCTTGATATATTTCTTGCAAAAGAGTTTGTGTAGAAATCCTTTTGCCATTTCTTATCCCTTCAATATAAATCTTCTTACTCATCACAATCCCCCAAGTTAACAAGCATAATTTATATCTAATCTTTCAGCTACAGACTTATCTGTGGAGATAAGTGCATCAGATCTGCCGACAGGCAAAGAGCTGTTACCTACAGGTGCCATCAATTTTTTAAGCTCATGGTCAACTGCGATAAAGTAATTTACAATATTTTCAGCGACTTTATCTATATCGAGCCTTTTAACAAGTGTCGGATTTTGAGTACATATACCTACCGGACAAAGCCCTGTATTGCATGCATTACATTTGCCCATATCATTGCCTACACAGCCTGCCAATTGGAGCATAAGTTTGCCGGTAAATATCCCGTTTGCACCGAGGCAAATCATTTTAAAAGCATCCGCTGCCAAGTTCCAATTCTTACCCATTCCACCTGCTGCCCAAAGAGGTATCTGCCCTTGTTTACCTTGGTGAAGTGCAGCTTTGTAGCAGTCTCTTAACTTTGAAACAATCGGATGACCGGTATGATCAAGGGATATTTCATGAGCGGCACCGGTACCACCATCTATACCGTCAAGAAAGAATCCTCCTACGATATTATACGGGTCTCGTAATAAGTTATTGTAAACTGAAACACTTGTAGCACTTGCTGCAACCTTTATCGCAACAGGCACCCTAAATTTAAATGCTGCATTAAAAGATAAAAACATCTTTTGAACACTTTCCTCTATGGAATAAAGCCCCTGATGATTTGGAGGGCTCAAAAGGTCTGCTTTTGGCACACCCCTAATTTCCTGAATATGCTTGGCTACTTTTTTTGCCATCAAAAGTCCGCCGTCGCCCGGTTTTGCACCTTGACCTATTTTTATAAGCACACCTGCAGGATCTTCCACCATATGAGGCATAGCATTTACAATTCTGTTCCACCCAAAGTGACCTGAGGCTATTTGCAAAATAATGTATTTTAAAAATCTTGATTTTAGAAGCCTGACAGGGACTCCACCTTCACCTGAGCACATCCTGATAGGGATGCCAACCTCTTCATTTAGATATGCCGTAGCTATGGCAAGAGCTTCCCACATCCTCCAAGAAAGCGCTCCAATAGACATATCACCTATTATTATAGGGTAAATCCATCTTACGGGTGGCAAGTTATTCTTCAAAACAAGTTTGCCACAGCTGTCAACCTCAAGAGGAATCTCATTCGGAGCAAGCACTCTTCCAAAGGGTGCTCTCATGTCAAAAGTATGCCTCTGCGCATCTAATGATGGGTCAGTCATCTGAGAAATTCTACCCACTTTGATTTTATCCAATGTCCTGCCATCAGTTTCAAGATTTGAGCGACCTCCCCTTTTAAATGGGTCGGCAACAGTTGCCCTATATTTTGCCTGAAATCTATGATCGGAGTTTCTGACAGGCTTAATGGCATCATTAGGGCACACCTTTTCACAAATCCCACAACCTCTGCAAAAATTATATTCACTTATAACCTGCTTGATTACAGGTATCGTCTGAAAATATACCTTTGGATTAGGCGTAATATCTTCGCTTACTACTTTTCTTCTTTTCTCTACCTTTGCTTCAATAGCCTGAAACGGGCAGGAAGCAACACACTTGCCACACAAAGTACATCTGTCGTGTTTATAATCTATTTGCCAAAACAAATCATCTTTTGCCAGTTGATTAACTTTTACTGTTGCCATCTTACTACCTCCAGCTCATCATTAATCACAACCATCTCCCTCTCCCCGGGGTAAATATCATCCTGCCAGTCACGATTAGGCAGAATATCATTAATTCCTGTAACCTCAGAAGTTATAACCACGGTATTCTCATCTCTGCCTACCACAACTGGTCTTAATTTTTTTGAGTCACAACAAGTAAATAGTGTTCCATCAGGCAAAACACCAATTATAGTATTTGGTCCATTTATTTCCAAATGAGCAAGACTTGCCCTGATATTTGCAAGTATGTGTCCGTCTTCCCGTTGAGAGAGCTCTTCAAAAGGGATAGGAGTTATTGTGTGTTTATAATAAATTAAAGGCCACTTAAGTTTCTTATGCACATAATGTAAAGTATATAAAAAGCACTGAGAGTCAGACTCAAAACCTATGTAACCTTTATAAAGCTTCTTTTGTAAGTTTTTATTTTTCTCGTAAAATGTGTTTTCACCATTAGCAAGTGCTGTGTAACCCTGAAGAAAAAACGGGTGTGCCGCATACCTTACAATATCATAATTTGTATTTTGCCTACACTGAGCAGTAATAATCTTAGCCTTAAAGTAGTCGTTTTCTTCCCAAAGATTAAAATATTCGCCAATATCTGACGGGTCACCAATCTCTTTAAGCGTCAAAACATCAGGCCAAAACGAGTAAACATAACCAAGATCCTGAGTCTCTAGCTCATGCCTAATTGCAAGGCGCATATCCACCAAAAGTTCCTCTTTCTCTTCTTGCGGAGCATAATTATACAACTTTGGATATTGATACACTTGAAATACGTAGTTTGGCATCGGCTCAATCTTAAGCCCAGGCTTTGGAAATACTTGAGGAGCCCACTGAAAAAGCCTTACAAAACCTTTTCTATGTAATATATCTTCAGCTACCTTTATCCCTTCATCAGTGCAAGCCATTGACAAGATAGGAAGCCCCTTATAGCCTTCAAA
>JAIHAR010000062.1 GCA_020054865.1 Deferribacteraceae bacterium | reverse complement strand
AAAATGGACAAAGGTGCTTAAAAATTATCTGGATTTTGAAGATATCGATATTTTTGAGAAAAAGTCAATAATAGACTCGACTGTCTTATTTCATCTACAAAGTGAAAAAAAAGAACACTATTACAAGCCATTCAGGCAGTATTTGCCTGCATATGACGAAAAGAGTATATTTGAAAGATTAAGAAAGAAACCTCTGTTGATGTACCGGCCTTATAATGATTTTGACTTTATTGCAAACTTTGTAATGCAGGCTGCACAAAGTAAAGAAACGCTTGCCATAAAAATTACAATTTACAGGGTAAATTTTGATTCAAAAATTGTTGATGCACTTATTTTTGCAGCAAAAAAAGGGGTATCAGTGTCAGCAATTGTAGAGCTTAAAGCAAGGTTTGACGAGGAAAACAATGTTGAACTTGCAAAAAAACTGGAAGATGCAGGCTGTATTGTGATTTATGGATATCCAAGATATAAAGTGCATGCCAAGCTTTTATTGGTAGTAAGAAGGGAAGAAAAAGGGATTAAAGGGTACGCGCATATATCAACTGGTAATTACAATGAAAAAACTTCAAAAATCTATACTGATGTTGATTATTTGACATCAGAAGATGATATTGTAGATGATGTTAAAGATATTTTTAATTTCATGATGGGCTATTCAGAATTTTCTGCAAAAAAAAGGGTGTTTTTGGCGCCATATGAAATCAAAAACAAAATAATCAAACTTATTGAAAATGAAATAGAGAATGCAAAAGCGGGCAACAAGGCACATATCATAATTAAAGTAAATTCTCTTATCGACAGGATGTTGATTGATAAAATCTATGAAGCATCAATTGCAGGGGTAAAGATTGAGCTTATTGTAAGGGGGATTTGCGGCATTTATCCGGGTGTCAAAGGTCTCAGCGAAAATATAAAGGTTATTAGTATAGTCGGTCGGTTTTTGGAGCATCCCAGAATTTTTTACTTTTTTGCTGGTGGCAAAGAGGATATTTATATTTCTTCTGCAGATTTTATGGAAAGAAATATGGATAGAAGAATAGAGGCAATGACTAAAATTACTGATGAAAAATGTAAGCAAAAACTTAAAAATATTTTGAAAAATAATTTAAACGACACGATAAATGGATATATTCTACAAAAAGACAAGTATAAAAAAATCAAGTCTTCCAGGAAGTTTGACTCACAGGATTTTTACGTAAAAAATATATTCTAATCCTTTATTTTATAGGATTTACACACATAATCTTCTTTTTTTGCTGCCCTGCCACATTTTTTGCAAATAAATTTTGCAGGTTTTATCATATCCGCATATTCTTCAAGACTCTTTTTATCCATATCTTTCTTGAAAATTTCACATAGTGTTTTGTCTTTACTCATAACTTCCTCCAGTTTTTTAAAATTATTCTATGTTAGCATTTGTCAATGAAATTTTTTGTTTTCAAATGACAAATTATGACTAACTTGTGTTAAAATAATAAAAACAAAGGGGGCAACATGGATAAATACCTAAAAGTTATTGATAAAATACAAACCTTTTTTAAAAAATATCTTCATGGTAAAGATAAGGCGATAAATCTTGCCATGTTGACATTTTTCAGTAGGGGGCATCTTTTAATTGAGGATAGCCCTGGACTTGGGAAAACTACACTTGCTATTGCAATAGCAAAATCGATGGGGGTTAATTTTGGAAGGATACAGTGCACAAATGATCTTTTGCCTACAGATATAACCGGCCTTAATATTTTTAACAAAGAGAAAGGGGAATTTGAATTTAAGCAGGGCCCAATATTTAATAATATCCTGCTGGTGGATGAAATAAACCGTGCTACTCCAAAGACCCAGAGTGCTCTACTTGAAGCAATGGGGGAGAAGCAGGTAACCGTTGAAGGTAAAACTTATAAGCTAAACAAACCTTTTTTTGTGATAGCTACACAAAATTCATCCGAATCGTACGGAACATTTCCGCTTCCTGAATCCCAGCTTGACAGATTTGTTATGAAGATAAGTCTTGGTTACCCTTCTAAAGAGGATGAACTGGAAATTTTAAAGGGTGGCAGTTCAAGGGGGAAAATAAATGATTCAAATCCTGTGGTGGATAAATCTGAAGTTCTTGAGACCATTGATTATATAAATAGAAATGTAAAGGTGTCAGATAAAATTTTAAACTATTTGCTTGAAATTGTTGGTAAAACAAGGGAAAATGACATGATATTGTCTGGACTTTCCACAAGAGCTGCTCTTTCTATTGTTAATGTGGCAAAATCTTCTGCATTTTTCAGTTCAAGGGATTATGTAATTCCTGAGGATATTTTGAATTACTATCCATATACGATGCCTCACAGACTGTTATTTAAAGAACGCTTGTCAAATACTGACAAAATAGTGGCATTAAAGGAGCTTATACGGTCGGTAAAGTTACCATATTAATGGGGAGATAGTTTTGTCATCCATAAAATTCACAAAAGCAGGCTGGTTATATATTGTTCTTACCATACTTATGGGATTTTCAGCAATCAACACCAACAATAACCTTGTGTTTATTACAGTATCCTTGATGCTTGCTGTTATGGGGATTTCAGGTTTTTTTGGAAAATCCAACCTGGACGGTTTGGTTTTTTCGGTTTTTTCCAGAGATGAAATATATGCTGGCAGAAAAACTGAGTTGATTGTAAATATTAAAAACAATAAAAAGATTGCATTTTCAGCTCTTATCAAATTCAATATTTTAGACCAAAGTGGTAAAATTCTTTTTCTAAAACCATCTGATTCTCTAAGTGTAAAATTAATGTTTAATTTTGATGAAAGAGGGGTAAAGCGTATTGGCAGGATAACTGTATCGTCTGTTTACCCTTTCAATTTTTTTGTAAGGAGTAAAGTTTATAACGTGGCTGTTACACTTGTTATTTTCCCTCAAATAATTGATATTTATTCGTTTAATTTTTTACAATCACATAAAAGTTTAGAAATTTCAGAAAAAGTAAGCACCGGTCTTGGTCAGGAAGAGCTGAGCAATATCAGAAAATATTTTAATGACCCCCTAAATAAGATATTCTGGAAGCATTTTGCAAAGAGTGAAAAATTATACACCAAAGAGTTTGCCGGTGAAACAGAAATCACTTTTTATGTAGTTTTTGAGGATATTCTTAAAAGTAGTGATGTTGAAATGGCTGTAAAAATAGCTGCCTCTATCATCTTTATGGCAAATAGAGAAAGAAAACCATTAATTTTTGTGATGGAAGAAAAAAGATATAATATTCTTGATATTTATGACAAAAGAGAAAGTTTAAAAAAACTTGCTTTATATGGTAAAAATAATTGATCTGATAAATTATTTAATACTTGCACTCGTTTTTGTGGCTCTTTTAAGCGTAATTAAATATGTGCATTTTGTTTTCAGTGTTTTGCTCATTGTTATACTTGGTATTTTCATCTTTAATGAAAAAAAGAAGATTTTGAGATTAAACAGGAAAGTTATAACAATCTTTGCATATGTTTTATCGATATTTATTTTTATAAACTCAAATCTAAACAGTCTGATATTAACCCTATCGCATATCCTTATCATTTTTATCTCGGTTAAGTTGTTGGAAGAAAAAGGTTATAGAGACTATATGCAAATTGTAGTGTTGTGTGTTTTTTTGATAACGATATCAGGTCTTTTTGATTTAAGTATGATTTTTCTTTTCTATATTCTATTAGCAGTTTTTATAATAAACATTCTGGTAGTTTTGATTACTGTTGAAGATTTTGAAAAAGACTCATTCTTGTCAGCTAAAAATATAAAAACATTTATAATTAAAAGCTCTTTGATACCACTTTTGGCGCTTCCTGTTTCAATAGTTATTTTTGTTATCCTGCCAAGGACAAGTTATCCGCTTTTTGGAAATATCGGTCTTAATACTGTTGCAAGTTCAGGTTTTAGCTCTAAAGTTAGCCTCGGTGATGTAAATTCAATTCAGGAGGACAATAGAATTGCATTCAGGGTAGTAATGAAAAAAGTAGATTATCCGCTTTATTTTAGAGGGGTTGTTTTTGATAAGTTTGAAGGCAGTGTATGGAAGTCTGAAGAAAATGGACTTCAACCTGCTGATGCCAAATTTGACGGGGAAATGATAGAGTATGAAATGTATCTTGAACCACATTTTGAAAAATATCTTATAACTGTAGACTACCCCTATACGTTAAATATGGATAAAAGAGTTTTTATTAATGGAAAGCTTGAGGCAAAAGTAAAAAGAAATATTGATAAAAAGGTAAGGTACGCAGGGATTTCATATTATTCAGACAGGATTAAAATAAAAGATTTGAATCTTGAAAAATATTTGGATACGTCTCAAATACCAAATAAAATACGAGAGTTAGCTTTGAGATTTATGGAATCTTCTCCGGTGAAATCTGCTGAAAATATTGAGAAATACCTGAAGTCAAATTATCAGTATTCATTAGCCGGGTTATCTACAGAAAACGAACCAGTTGAAGATTTTTTATTTAAAACGAAAAAAGGTAATTGTGAATATTTTGCATCTGCTATGGCTTTACTTCTAAGGGTAAATAATATTCCTGCAAGGCTGGTTGGTGGTTTTAAGGGCGGTTTTTATAATGAGAGGGGCGGGTATTATGCTGTTGCAAACAAAAATGCGCATGTTTGGGTTGAGGCTTATATTGATGGAGCGTGGACAAGATTTGACCCTACACCTGCGGCAATAGAAAATTTTACAAATTCAAGATTTTTGCCAGTTGGTTTAAAAATCAGATTGTATTTTGATTATATATCATATTACTGGACGAAGTTTGTTATAAATTACGATTTTCAGAAGCAGCTTGCGCTGTATAAAAATATTACATTAAAATTCAAAAATCTGGATTTTAAGACTTCAGGAAAGCTTTTTTTAAAGCTATTAGGTGTTGTTATCGTTATTTTTTTTGTTGTCACGTACCTCAAAAGAAAAGAAGATGTAAATGAGGGGGATTATTATGTCAGACGATTTTATAAATTGTTAAAAAAGAAAAATATTCGGGTAGATGAAAAAATGACACTTATGGAAAATGTTGATAATATTGATAAAAAAGAACTAAAGAGTTTTGCAGAAATGTTTGTTGGTGAATTTTACAGGATGAAATTTAAAGAGAATAAGTTAGACAATAAACGGCTAAATGAAATTATCAAGCAGTGCAAAAAAATTAATTAAGTCACTAATTTTTGTGGGTATTAAGTTTATGGATATTAAACAAATTATAATAATTTTGATTTTTAGTAAGCTTATTTTTAATTTGCTTATATGCTATTTTATCTTTTTCGTCCTTGATTGGATAGTAGTATTGTGTTTTTGTGTTAAATATATTGTCAGCAATCATTTTGGGTTTGCAATAGCAAAAATATAAAAATATAACAATATAGTTTCATTCATGTATAGGAGGAAAAAATAGCAAAAGTAGCTATAGTTACTGGTGGTGCAAGTGGAATAGGGTTAAGTATAGCAAAAACTCTTTCAAAAAATGGGTATAAGGTAGCGATATCAGATATTAATGAGGAAACAAGGAAACAGGATCGAAAGTTGCTGCAGAGCTGGACGCATTTTTTGTGAAAACAGATTTGTCAAAAATGGGTGAATGTAAGGTATTGGTTGAATCGGTTGCGCTCTTTTTGGCCAAATAGACATCCTTGTCAATAATGCGGGAGTACAGCATGTCAGCACTATTGAGAATTACGATGAAAAAAAGTGGAATTTTATTATATCCCTTATGCTTACAGCACCGTTTTTGCTCACTAAATATGTTTGGCCTTATATGAAAGATAAAAGATGGGGGAGAATAATAAATATAAGCTCAGTCCACGGATTAAGGGCATCTGAATTTAAATCAGCATATGTATCAGCCAAAAATGGCCTTATGGGACTAACAAAAGTGGCTGCTCTTGAAGGTGCAAATCTTGGTATTACGGTAAATGCTATTTGTCCAGGCTATGTAAGGACTCCACTTGTTGACAATCAAATTGATGATCAGGCAAAAACACATAATATATCAAGGGAAGAAGTTCTTGAAAAAGTTATACTAAAAAAACAGGCTATCAAAAAGATGATTGAGCCGGATGAAATCGGTGAAGCGGTTTTATATCTGTGTTCTGATGCAGCAAAGTCCGTGACCGGCACATCTTTGACAATTGACTGTGGTTGGACTGCGCAATAGTTTAAATTTTAAGGGCAGCAAGTGCTGCCCTTTTATTGTGTGGCAAGCCAGTCTTTTGCTTCTTTGACCGTGTTAAAAAGTTTTAAATTGTTTCTACCTGTAAATTTCATAACTAATTGATAAACTATTTTCTTTATACCAAAAACACCTACAACAGCTCCAGCTTTTACGTAGGGTTTGTTTTCAGCTGCAAACTCTTTAATAGCCTTGTTCGTGCGGTCATTTGATTCAGTATTTGTAACATCAACGAGTGTTAACAAAACATCTTTTTTTAATTTACGCACAACACTTCTGGAGTGCTCAAGGGTTTCTATGAATTCCTGCTCATTGCATCCTGAAAAATCGAAAAAAATAATCATTTTGTCATTATGTTTCCAGAAGTTAATCCTTTCCATATTCTCTCCAAATTGTGTTTTATTTGTGTTATATATTGAACATTCATTCATTTGTCAAGAAAAATTTATGAGTTATAACATGTAGTTATTTTATTCTTAAGTAAAATTATGTAATTTTTTGTGAAAAAGTCTGAATAAATTTATTCTGGTTTTAATTCAGCTTTGCATTTTTTGCAAAAGTATTTTGCCTTTTTGTTTATGATTTTATTATGTCTTATTGATGTAATAAAATGTATTTTACATTTACACGAATAACGAAAGGTTTTAAGAGATTTAGCGGGGGTAACAGGTAGATTATGTGTGGCTTTTGGATTTTTTAGTCCAAGTCTATATGCAATTTTTTTCCATAATCTGCCGTGAGGTTTTGCTTTTTTATCAATGTGGTAGGCAATAAAGTGTGCTATTTCATGAATAAGAACTTCATTTATTACTTTATCTGGGCAAATATGGCACAACTCTTTGTTTATGTAAATTTCGTTTGTTTCAGGATTAAAAATACCTGCTCTAAGTCCTTTCAGGTCAAAGCCTATTTTTATAGGGCAAAGGCTTATATTAAATTCTTTTTTGCTTACGCTGTTAAGAAAAGATAGTTTCTTGTTTAAAATGTCAATAAAGTCAGAGTCAACAGTCATTTTATAAAATTAATTATATGCTTAAAAGGGGCATGAGCCCCTTTTTATATAAAAGAAATGATTTTGTCACCAAACTCTGTTGTGTTGACCTTTACGGTGCCTTTGTCTTCAAAATAGATATCACCTGTCCTGTAGCCGGATTCAAGGGTTTTTGCAACTGCATTTTCTATATCTTTTGC
>JAIHAR010000061.1 GCA_020054865.1 Deferribacteraceae bacterium | reverse complement strand
CATAAAGGTGCTTATAAATGAAACATCTGCATTAAAATACAAGATCATTGCATCAATATGGCTTATCTGCTATTTTATTTTGCTGATAAATACAATATATATTGCAGTCAACAATCATATTATTAAAGATATAGCAATTTCATTGGAAACATTTTTACTGATAATTTTATTTATCATTGAAAAAAAGGTAATGCTTAGGTTTAACATTATAAACTTAACAATTTTGCTATATGTATTGGCATATATTTTAAACCTTGTTGTAGCCTGAGCAGGCATTAGCCTGCCAGGTAGCTAATTAACAGGAATTATTTTACAAAATTCGCTCAAAATGTATTCAGGGTCTTTTTCGAAAAGCTCTGCAAAAATCTGTAATTTCCTGTTGTAGCTTTTATCAATATCTATAAACAAAAACAGATCAAGAAAATCCTTTATCTCTTTTTTAAGAAAGCTTTTATCTTCATCCGTCAGATAATCTATTTTTTTCACACCCACCCCAAGCTGCTCTTCTCTTA
The DNA here is from genome assembly GCA_020054865.1 of Deferribacteraceae bacterium. Lineage (GTDB taxonomy): Bacteria > Chrysiogenota > Deferribacteres > Deferribacterales > Deferrivibrionaceae > Deferrivibrio. The sequence continues at coordinate 6,888 of JAIHAR010000061.1, read as the reverse complement.
TTCTGCCCCGAATATATGCTGCTCCGGCGGTCATTCCACTACAAATATAATAGCCCATGGGATATTCGTGGTTTACAACATTTAAAACAATACCTATTCCACCCTGAGCATATTCCATAAAGTAGTCACCCATCCCCTTCTCTTCTCCAAGTCCATAAATAGCAACGGGGGGTTTTCTTTTATTAAGTTTTTCCTCAAAGGTTTTTATGAATTTATTCCACCCCAGTTTATCAAGGTAGGCTCTCCTTTTTTGATATTTAAATCTGAGTTCCCTTAAAATTTCTTCATCTGTAAAATTCTGATACCTATCCAGATTTAGTTTTCTCCACTCCTCAGGCACACCAGCTTTCATCAAAAGCAAGTTTCTTACGCCTCCACTCTTTGCCACTCTGAAAGTTCCACTAACAGCATATGCCGCAAAAAGATCACTGACATGCCCTGCAATATTTATCTCTTTGGGATTAGAGGTATTTGCCACACCCACATGGGTATTTGCTGGAATGGATGTTTTGAAAGTATGATTTGGGATAACATTTATTTTAACATTATCCACAAAAGCAAAACTGTGGTTTCCAACAAGCCCTCTGACAGTAATCTCATCACACTTAACACCCGTTCCAATTGTCCTCTGCCCTACTACATTGTCAATAAAAAACTTTTTTACACCCCTCTTTACAGCCTCTTTCATCAATAGATTTAGAGCCATACTGTCAATCTTATCCACGCCAACATCTATTGTAAGTGAATCACCGTTTATATTTTTCAGGGTATTTTCAAAAAACTCTCTATTCTCATAAATCCTTTGCTCAAATGTTTTAAATATCTTATGCTGCCTTTCTTTGATTGCTGCATCTGGAATCTGCTTGTCGATTTCATGTTTGCCAAATGTCTCAAACAGAAGTGGGTCAGAGCCGTGATACCTGAATCTCCTTGAACCTACAACATCAGAATGGTTGCTCATCCCAAGCCCTGCTGCTAAGCCTTCCATATCTTTTATAAATGATTTCACCATCGAAACTATGTAATTGCTACCCATTTCCGGATCAATACGGCTTCCATATTTCCTTGACGTTATCCCCCATGCACACTGACCTGTATGACATCTCTGACATAAAGTACAGCCTAAAGGGTGCAGTGTTCTCATCCCCATTCCAACAAAATCTGCCCCTGCAAGGAGCACAAGGAATGCATGAAAACTGTCTAAAACACCACCTTCGGATATTATCGAGATATTTTCCCTTAAACCTTCTTTTCTAAGAGCAAGATCCGCAATATGAGTGAGATAAACCACATTCAACCCTCTATTTTGCAAATCGACCAAATGCGCCGCACCGGTAGAACCATCACCAGCCTTGATTGTAATATAGTCAAAACCTGCTTTTGCAAGTGCAACCGCTATTTCAGGAAAGTTCCATGCAGTACCGTAAACATCTGCTCCAATAAGTTTTTCCTCACCTAAGAGTGCCCTTAATGACTCTACCCTCATAGGGAGCTCTTCAATAGAATATTGCAAATGTTGAGGATTTGGCGCTGTCAAGTTTCTTAAAGCTTCAACACACCTTAAAAGAGCAATCTCCAAATCATTCTTTTTGGATTGAAGATGTCCACCTTTACCTTTTTTAGCATCCTGGCCGTATTTCATACTGATTCCTGCAAATTTATCCAGCTCTAACCATGGGCCGTATCCACCTGACCCAAATTGCAAAATACAGTGCCTGGATGCTGCCATCATATCAGGATGCACATACCCCTCTCCGGTAAAAAACGGCCTGCCAAGCTTTATACTTGCCATAAGTCTTGACAAAAATGCCTCATGGCTGTTTGAGCCATAGCTCATATGCACATCAAATATAGGGCTGTTGCATAAATATCTTGCCTTCCTTTTCCCAAGATGAATATTGTCAAGTCTGCCCGCATACTCATGCAAATGGTCACGCTGGGGGCTTAAAATTTCAGCAGCATCTATTATCCAATCAGTATTCAATTTTGATTCAGCTCTGCCAAGATGCGCACTGCTTACAGTGGATTTTTCGTTAGCCCTGTTAAGACAATTGTTTATAACTTCGCTGTTTGACAGGGCAACCCCTATATCATGGTAATCAGGATTTTTAAAAACTTTTATCGCCCTTTGGGGACACATTTTCACGCATCTTTTGCAATTGCAACATTCATCAGGATTTATCCAGAGTATCTTTTCCACAAGTGCAATCTTATCACCTTCATCCGGCAAAACCCTATTGCCATCAAAGTCATAATATACCGTCTCCATACTGAAAACACCTGTAGGACTATCAGGATTTTTTAAATTATGGGTACACGCCTGAACACATCTCGAACAATGAACACAACCTCTGCCAGGCTCCTCTTCCTCGCTGGTTACCTTTACCCAATATTTTGCACCATTTGCATAAATACCTGTTTCAGTTGGCTCAGTATATCTTATATTTCTTTTTATTCTAAGTTCGATCTTATTATTAAGCTTCATACCACTTCCACCCATAGTCAAGTTTTTTTACATTTTTACCTTCAACCTTGAATGCCACAACTTTACCGGCATCCGGGTCATAAACACTTTCAAGCTCCTCTTCCATAAAATATGCAGCCGAAAGTATCGCTCTTTGCTCACTCCCTAAAATTGCAACTTTATCATTATACCCAAGACTAAATGATCTCAAATGGTCCCGATCAGTAAACCCTAAAATAACGTCCCCCACAAGAACTATTGCTGTAGCAGGTCCGGACATCTTCATTCTCTTTAATATAGGGTCATTTACTATCTCTTCATATCTAATCTTTTTATCTTTATCCATTGATTTTAGTTCCTGAGGAAATTTTCTGCTTAAAATCCACTCTATCTCCTCAATACTATAACCTTTTCTTAAAAGATAATCTGTTTGCAAAAAAATTGCTTCAGAGTCTGTTCCCACATGCAAATTTATGCCAAGCTGCTCTAAGGCAATAGCATTTGACTTGTCACTTGAAAGGTGTCCATTATGTACACCTGCTATCTCGCCCAATGAAATCGGCTGAGGTCCCCACCATAATCCCCTTCCACTGCTTGTGGGCCATCTAAGATGGATAAGACATGCCTCATAATATTCATCCTCATATTTTGGCAAATCATAAATTTTTATGGTATCAGTCAACTCAAATGCTGTCAAAAACGTTCCATTTTCTTTGGAGCTGGAAAAAATTCTTGCATCATCCATAAAGTCTTTATTAAATCTCGATACATGTTTCATAATATATTGGTAATCATCATTAATTCTTTCTCTGTACATCATTTCGTCTGTAGTTGGCGGTGTAACAAAATATCTTTTAATGATAGGAAGGTCGTATTCATAATAATATTTTCTTGCAACCAAATCCTGAGATTCAAGTATATGAACACCCCAGCTGTTTATTACCTGCTCAAGCTCTGCCACCTTGTATTGATTCCTATACATTATATGAAACACATAAAAACTGTTGTCCTTATAAATCCCCTTTAGCGTAACTCCAGCTCCTGTCCGTCCTCGATATTGAAGGCACATTGCGCTTTTAAGAAGTGCATTCAGGCTGAATTCTCCAACCGCAGCAAGTAAACCACAGGCGCCTTTGGGCAAACCCTCAACCCCACCAGAAAAAGTGGCAATATCCATAGGCTTATAGTTAAACAACCTTTCCATCTATTTCTCCACGCCGTTTTTTATAGATTCCAAATCAATATACTGGCTTGAAATATATTTGTCATATCTGTTTTCATCGCCCACAATACTTAAGGCTGACCTCGGGCAAGCCTCGACACTTTTAAAAGAATGATGGGATATATTGTCTTTAATGTACATATAATAATGCTTATCCTTTTCCCTTGACCATTCTTCATTTATTTTTAGAAGACTATTATTACTATAAAAGTAACACCAATCACACTGAATACATATGCCGCAATAAAAGCATCTTTTTGCCATATATATTGCGACTTCTTCATCAGCTGTTTTTACAATTTCATCAAAATTCCCCTTTCTCTCTTCAATCGTTATACTCTCTTCTATCATTCTGCCAATTTTCTGAAAATATTTTGTATTGATGTCATTATAAAAGGCTATTTCTCTGTTTTCTTCATCTTCTATATCATCCCCAAGAAATTTCCTTACCGCCTTTACAGTTTTCTGGGCAGAGCCGACAGCCCTGACTACCATCCCTGTCGGCTCACCTGAGCCCATCGAAGCATCACCACATATAAAAATTTTACCCCTTGACTCCTGTGGCAAATCAGGACAATTAAGTCGTGGAAACTCATTAACAAAGCTCTCACCAACAAAAAACAGGTCAGGCTTATCACCCACAGCCACAACTATTTTATCAAAAATAAACTCTTCAAAATTGTCTTTTACAGGAACAGGCTTAGACCTTCCACTCTCATCAACAGGGCCAAGTTTCATCACCTGGCAAATTAACTTTAGCCCCTTTGATGTTTTCTCAATCTTGATTGGCTGTCTCAAAAAGTGAAAATCCACCCCTTCCCTTTTTGATTCTTCCACTTCTCCAGGATGGGCAGTCATCTCATTTATTGTCCTTCTGTAAATTATGGATGCCTTTGCATTTAGCCTTACAGAACATCTTGCCACATCAAAAGCAGTATATCCACCACCGATAACGCCGATACTTTCTCCAGGCTTTATATTCAATGTTTCATGGTTGCCAAAATTTATTTCCCGCAGAAACTCAATTCCGTTATAAATGTTATCAAGAAATTCCCCTTCAATCCCCATTTCACCTGGAGACTGCGCACCTGTTGCCACAATAACTGCATCGGATTCTTCGGCGATATTAAAAAATTTATCTTTATCCACGTTCTGGTTAACAAAGATTTCAACCCCGCTATCTTTAATAAAATTAAGCTCCTTTTCAAAAATATCTCTTGGATACCTATAAGGTGGTATACCCTCCACAAGAAGGCCACCAGGAACATTGTGCTTTTCATAAACAACCACTTTGAATCCGTTTATAGCAAGAAAATACGCCGCCGAAAGTCCAGCAGGACCTGAGCCGATAATGGAAACAAGCTTGTTTTTGTCAGAAGATTTTTTCTTTGGTTTAAAATTGTTGCTGTAACCCCAATCTGCCACAAATCTTTCCAGCGCCTTTATATCAACCGGTTCATCAAATTTGGCTCGATTGCACGCCGTCTCACAAGGATGATCACAAAACCTTCCGCAACCTGCTGAGAAAGGGTTTGTCTCTTTCAATACATAAAATGCCTCGTCAATCCGTCTTTGGGACAAAAGATACAAAAATCTTGGAATATCATTTTTAGCAGGACAACCGGTGTTGCCAAAATGATCCTTTGAGTAACAAGGACTCTTTTTATTAATATAAATAGGGTATAGCTTTTTCAAAACATACCTCCATGATGTCATCTAAAAAATTATACCCTATTTTTAAAATATTACAAAACAATTTTAGCTTTTTTTAAAACAGAAAATATGAAATAAGGCAGAAGCAAAGACGGTGCTTCTGCTATTAACTAATATTAAATTTGTCTTACAACAAATACAGATTTTTTTGACCTTCTAACGACTTTTTCGGTAGTGCTTCCAAAAAATACATCTTCAAAAAAGCTCTTTGTATGGGAAGCAATAACAATCAAATCTATATCAGCCTCCTTTTCAAGTCTTAGAATTTCATAGTAAGGCTCACCAAATTTTACTACCGTCTCTACCTCTACATTTCTTCCTGACAATACCTTCTCAATCTGTTTTTTAAACAGCTCTTCAGTATCATTGACAAGTCTCTTTTTAAGCTCCTTTGAAGACTTATCACCAAGATAACTATGTACTATGCTTGATTCTTCGGGGATAGCATGCAAAAGTACTATTTTTGCATCAAACTTCTCCGCCAGGTCAACAGCCTTTTCCAAAGCTACATCAGAGCTTTTTGAAAAATCTGAAGGTACCAAAATTTTTTTTACACTTAACATAGATGCCTCCTATCTGTTTTTATATAATTGTTTGGATGCAATATTTGCTGCTACCAAAACAGGATCCCACACAGGCGCAAAAGGCGGCGCATAGCTCAAGTCTAATTCAGACAGCTCAAAAACACTTAGTTTTGAATATATTGCAGAGGATATAACGTCGATTCTCTTTGCCACAACATCCTGTCCTACTATCTGCCCACCAAGCACTTTCCCCTCATTTTTATCATAAAAAATACAAACACTCATTTCTCCGCCATCAGGGAATGCCCCCCTCGTATGTGAATTTATTATTGCAACACCGTAATCAATACTCCTCTCTTTTAACTGCTTCTCAAACATTCCTGTAGTAGCAACAGTATAATCAAACAACTTAAAAGCCGCCGTTTGTAATATACCCTGAAACTTTTTCATATCTTTTATATTTGCAATATTGTTTCCAGCAAGTCGCCCCTGTTTGTTTGCGGTAGTCCCAAGAGGCATATATGTAAAATCCCCTGTTTGTCTGTTAAAATGTTCCGCACAATCACCCGCCGCAAAAATATTTTCTATATTTGTCTGCTGATAAAGGTTTGTTTTTATTGCCCCTTTTATTCCCAAATCAATACCAATATTTGATACAATATCTGTTTTGGGTTTTATACCAAGGGCTGCAATAATTAGGTCAAAATCAAATTTCCCTGCTGATGATTCAACAGATTTACCATCAGTGCCATAAACATCCACACCTGTAAAAATCTCAACACCATTTTCCTTTAACTTATCAATAACTTTTTGTCTTAAAGTCTCATTCAGGAAAGGTAAAATATTCTCCATCTTCTCAAAGACTTTGATTTTAAATCCCAATTCTCTTAATACATCTGCAAGCTCAAGGTTTATATAACCTGCTCCAATTAAAGCTATATTTTTTACACCTGAATAAATTACAC
>JAIHAR010000024.1 GCA_020054865.1 Deferribacteraceae bacterium | reverse complement strand
GCAAGAAAAAAAATTGCAACTTTTGGATTTAATGCATTGGTCAAAAATCCCTGCCTAAATATTTTCAATGTGTCTTCAGACCTTATATTTTCTGTTTCTTCTCTAATTTTTCCTTTTTCCAATAACATCCTAATCCCTAAATATATTAAATATAACGAGCCTATAATTTTAACAAAAGAATAAACAGTTGCAGATTTAACTATCAATGCAGAAAGCCCAACAGATGCCATAAATGTATGAAACAATATCCCTGACAATATGCCAAAAGCTGCCCAAAAACCTGCTTTCTTCCCTTGGGAAGCACTATACTTTAGAATATAAAACGTATCTACCCCAGGCGTCATGTTGAGCAAAATGCTCGCAATAATAAAAGTCTCAAAATTATAAATCCATAACATTGATTAGCCCCTATAAAAGTCCCCACTTTTTTATAAAATTATCATCAATATCAGTCAAACCTCGATTTTTAAGGCTGTCAAGGACACTTTCTGTACAAAGCACATCATCAGGCCATCTTCTCGGAAAATTATCAATCTTACCCTTGTTTGTGCCGTCAATACCAACCGTATTTTCATAAACAAAAATATCCCTGTTACTGTCAATATTATTGACAACCCGCCACAACAACATATACGGATTATCTATGTCATTGATATCGCTATCAACAATTATAAGGATTTTAATATATTTAAACACTCCTTTTAAATCTTCAAAAAGGTGCTGCATCTTTCGTGCTTTTTTAACTGCAATGATACACAGAGGATTTTTTGTATCAGTATAATATTGCCGCAAATCAACCACATCTTTTACAATCCCTTTAATCTTGTTCAATAAAATCTCATCGTTTATTATTTCAATCTTATCATCACTGATTTCTTCTCCCGTACAATCAACACCTAATTTTCCGCCAACAGCAAACTCATCTGAGCTGTGGTCAAGAGCATCAACAACACCTTTTGAAATAAGCATATTTTTAATTTTAAACCTATTTAAGATATAAGGAATAATCTCCTTGCTTCGTAAATCCGGAGCATTTTCACCCACAAAAATTGCATGCTTTACAAAGCTCATCTGCCCTACCCCCCAAAAAGCATGCATCACCTGCTGAGCATGACCTGGATAAAGTGTCTTTATTTTTGCAATGATTAAATTATGAAACACTCCATTTTCAGGCATATAATAATCTATTAAATCCGGCGTAGTCGTCTTTAATAGGCGCAAAAAGATTCTTTCAGTAGCATAGCCCATATATTTATCTTCCAAAGGGGGCTTTCCTACCACTGTAGCAGCAAATACGGGATTTTTCCTTTGAGTAATTGCAGACACCTCCAAAAAGGGATACTCCTCTTCAAGAGTATAATATCCGGTGTGATCCCCAAAAGGGCCTTCTACTCTCAATTTAGATGGGTCAACAAACCCCTCAATTACATAATCCACGTCATAAGGCACATAAATATCGTTTGTGACTGATTTTACAAGTCTTGCACTCTTCTTTTTTATAAAACCATAAAGCATAAGCTCAAATACACCAATGGGAAGAGGAGCTTGACCACACCAAATATACAAAGGGTCACCCCCTATTGCAATTGATACAGGCATCTTTTTACCTGCCTTTTTATATTCATGAAAAAAATGATTACTATCCTTATGAATCTGCCAATGCATCCCCAAGGTATAATCATCATACACCTGCAGGCGATACATACCGAGATTGTTCATTTTCCCGTCAAGACTTTTTGTATAAACCTGCCCCATCGTTATAAACGGGCCACCATCTTTTTCCCAAGTAGTTAAAATAGGTAAATCGCTCAACTTAGCATCTTTTCCCAACTTTACTATTTCCTGACATTCCCCTTTTTTATTCAATCTTTTTGGAAAAACAGTTCTAAGAGCAAAAAGGTCGTTAAGCATCGATATTTTGTCGGTAAACTTTAGAGGCGGTTTCATTTTTATTAATTTTTCAATACTTTCAGCAATTTTATCAACATCACCTATAAAAAGCTCAACTGCCTTATAGTTACAAAAAACATTCATCAAGACAGGCTCAATAAATTTTTTACCACTTTTCCTATCCACTACATTTGTAAAAAGAAGAGCCTTGCTATCCTCTTTTTTCACCTCAATATATGCAAGGTGAGCAGCCTCAAGATAAATATTCACTTCACTGTCTATTACTTTCAGGAGATCATGCTCTCTTAATTTTTCAATAACTTCATAGCTATTCATATATTTTCTCCATCAATCATTTATCTTTAAATTCCAATTTTCTCCATCAAAAACATACTCGACACTTTCATAAAATTTGTCAACACACCCTTGCCAAAATTCAAAATATACAGGCTCAATAACATAACACCTTATGTCCTGCATAGAAATATTTTTAAATCCATTTAGATTAAATCGTAGATTATCAAATTTTGACTCAACTATCCTTCTGAAAGTAACAATATCGCTTTTGACCGAAATCCAATCCCCTTTTTTTAACCCCGAATCTCTTTTAAAAAAGGTTTTTATGAGCTCTGTCGTGGAAATGCTTTTTACAATTCCCTCAACTCTGACCTGCCTCTCAAGCTTAAGCCATGCAAAGTGAGCTGAAACAAAGCTATTTTCATTAATCTGTCTGACTTTCTTAGTATCAGTATTTGTAAAAAATAAAAAACCTTGATCATCATAGCTTTTAAGTAAGACGATTCTTTGGGATGGTCTTAAATCCTTTCCTACAGTTGCAAGAGTAAAGCTGTTTGGCTCAAGTATATTATTATCTACAGCTTCCAAAAACCAATTTTCAAATAGGGTAAAAGGGCTACCAGGTAAATTTTGTAAAATACTCATTTTTCCTCATAGAGTTTTTTAAGTTATTTTGCTATGATAAAAAAAAGAAAGGTTTGTAGCAATAACTTTGTTTGACAAAATAAAAATTATAAATAAATCGGAGATAACAAATTGGGCATAGTAACTGACATATCGATAATACTTATTGTGGGGTTAATCGGCGGAATAATAGCTCAGCAGCTCAGACAACCTTTGATATTGGGCTACATTTTAGCTGGGATTATTGTTGGGCCTTCAACTACTTGGCTAACCATAACTGATACACATAATATCGAGCTTCTTGCCGAAATCGGTGTCGCACTCCTGCTTTTTGCGCTCGGGATAGAATTTTCTTTAAAAGAATTAAAACCTGTAAAAAAGATAGCGCTCATCGGTACACCTATTCAGGTTGGCTTAACTACACTTTTTGGCTACTTATTGGGACAGTTTTTCGGATTTGATAAAGTAAACTCAATCTGGTTTGGAGCGACAATTTCTGTTTCAAGTACAATGGTCGTGTTAAAAACATTAATGAGACAGGAAAGGCTTGGGACACTCTCAAGTAGAGTAATGATTGGCATGCTTCTGGTGCAAGATTTGGCAGTGGTGCCGATGCTTATCATACTTCCTCAGCTCAATAATCCACAAAATGCTTTAAGTATTTTAGGGTATGCAGGGATTAAAGCAGCAGTGTTTTTAGTATTTATGTTTTTTCTGGGGACAAAGATTGTTCCTAAAATCATTAAATATGTTGCAAGCTGGAATTCAAGAGAATTATTTTTGCTTTCTATTACCGCTATGGGGCTTGGTATCGGCTATATTTCATACATTTTCGGGCTTTCTTATGCCTTTGGAGCATTTGTTGCAGGAATGGTTTTGAGTGAATCCGATTATGGACATCAGGCCTTAAACGATATTATCCCTTTGCGTGACCTTTTTGTTTTGTTGTTTTTTGTGTCGGTAGGTATGCTTTTTGACCCGAGCTTTCTTATTAAGCATTGGAAAATGGTAATAGCAGCAGCTGTACTTATTTCCATAATCAAGGGCACAATATTCTCAAGTCTTGCACTTATATTTAAATATCACAATGTAGTCCCTTTTGCACTTGGGCTTGGTCTTTTTCAGGTAGGTGAATTTTCATTTGTGCTTGCAAGGGTAGGTATCAGTACAAACTCAATATCACAAGATTTATATTACCTGATTCTAAATACAGCTATTATTACCATGGTGTTAACACCTGTCATATCTAACTTTACCGCTCCTTTATATGCGTGGAGAAGAAAATCAAGCAAAAAAGAGCCTCTGCACACTATAAGTATACCTAATGATGAAATTTCTGAACACATTATTATTGCCGGAGCAGGAAGGCTTGGAAACTATATTGCAGAAATTTTATCAAAATTTGAAATAGATTTTATCCTTATAGAAATGGATTATCGGAAATATGAAAGCGCCAAAAATAAAAATTATCCTGTTATTTACGGTGATGCTTCACAGGAAGTTATATTAAAAGCTGCAAAGGTTGAAAGTGCAAACTTGATGCTTATTACCGTCCCAAATATTATCATAAGTAAAACAATTGTTGAACAAGTGAAAAAACTTAATCAATCTCTTCACACTGTTGCAAGAGCAAGCAGTATCGAACATTTAAAACTTTTAAATGAGCTTGGAATTTATGAAGCTGTCCAGCCTGAATTTGAAGCAAGCCTTGAAATTGCAAGGCAGGCACTTATACACTATGATATTCCAAGGTCTGAGATTCAAAAATTTACTGACTTGGTAAGAAGAGATTTATACTCTTCACTTTATGAAAATAAAGATAATTACGATGAGCTGACAAACCTTCAGCTTGCTTCCAAATTGTTTGATTTAACATGGTTTAAAATCCCTGACAATAGCTCCCTCTCCGGTAAATCAATCAGTGAGCTTAATATTCGCAACCTGACAGGTGTGTCAATAATTGGAGTTTTGAGAAAAGGGGCACTAATTTCAAACCCTGACAAGGACTTTATCTTCTCAGCAGGTGACAATATAGCAATAATTGGAAACAGCAAACAGATAAGCGATTTCAAAAAAATATTCGTAGTAGATTAAACTATAAGAAAGAAAACTATTAAAGTTGGTGAACTTAAAGTCAGTCTATATTTTCATCCCTGTAAATTCTAAACGCATTCCATGTCTGATAAACACTCATAAGCTCTATAGAGTTGATATTAACATGCTCCGGAAGTGTGGCACACCAATACACCGCTTCAGCGATATCTTCTGAAGTCAAAGGCTTTGTATTTTCGTAAACTTTATCAGCCCTATTTTTGTCCCCTTTAAATCTGACTGTAGAAAACTCGGTATTTGCCATGCCTGGCTCAATGTTTGTACATCTGACCTTTGTCCCAAATAAGTCATTTCTTAAATTTCTTGAAAATTGTGCGACAAAAGCCTTTGTGCTGCCATAAACATTACCCCCTGGATATGGCCAGCTACCTGCTACTGAGCCGATATTAATAATATGCCCCTTGTTCCTTTTTACCATAAAAGGCAATATTGCCCTTGTGCAGTAAACAACACCTTTTATATTTGTATCTATCATTCTTTCCCAGTCTTCGATATTTGTCAGGTGGGCAGGCTCAAGCCCCAGCGCAAGTCCAGCATTATTAACAAGTAGATCCACATCCTTATGTCTCTCAAAAACTTTAAACACAGCATCTCTGTCTGTGACATCCAGCTCCTCAAAACCACACCCTTTTTTATCTGAAATATCTTTCAGTCTTTGAGCCCTTCTCCCTGAAATAATCACATCGTGGCCATTTTCAATAAATTTGTATGCTATCGCCTCACCAAATCCTGATGTTGCACCTGTAACAAATACTTTCATCTTTTACCCCTTATTTTGATACAAAAAAAGCCGACTTTCGTCGGCTTTGTCTTATTTACCATCAAACAGTGACCATGGCCCTCTATTTTTGGAAAATTTTATAGCATCATCCTTTTCTACACCGGTATAGTCATTTCTTACTTTAAACATCTGACCGGGAAATATAAGATCAGGGTCTTTTATTTTGTCTTTATTAGCCCAGTAGATAAGTGGCCACATAAATGGGTTCATATATTTTTTATCAGAAATTTTCCATAAACTGTCACCTTTTGAAACTGTATACATTTCAGCTTCTTTTGCCTTTTCAGCCTCTGCTTTCAACATAGCCTGTTTGATCTCTTCAGCCTTCGCAGCTGCTATAGCTTCCTTATTCTTCTTCAGAAGCTCTTCAATTTCAGCCATAAGTGCTTTTGCCTCCTCAGGCTTACAATCGTCTACATAGGCCTTCGCTCTGTTGTACTTTTCAGTTAATTGGGTATACGTAACTGAAGAATACTTAGTGGCATCCCCTTTCAAAGCCTCAATCTCTTTCCCATATTCTTCAAGCTTCATAGCAACTTTATCATTTTCTTCCTTTCTTTCCTTAGCAATTTTTTCAGCCTCAGCAGCCTTTGCTTTAGCTTCATTCAGGCTTGCTTCAGCTTCATCGTAATATTTTCCTTTAAATGTATGATTCTTAGCTTCTTCCATCTTTTGTTCAGCATTTTGAAATGCCTTGTTTGCCTCAGCATATTCGGCTGGAGCGCATTTCTCAGCATTATAACCCTGAGCACCTTTAAGTGCAGCCTGAGCATCATCATAAGCTTTCATAGGTGGTTTTGCACAGGAAACAGCAAACGCCAACACTGAAACTACAAGTAAAATTTTGGTCACTCTCTTCATAACAACCTCCTTAATTCTTTCTGAAGATAACACACATATAGCTACTTGTCAAACCATTAATATCATTCTTTTTCCAATATATCCACCTTGATGTAAAGCTCTTTAAGCTGTTTTTCATCCACATAATTAGGGGCATCGGACATTAAGTCAGTTGCTTTTTGTGTCTTTGGAAACGCAATAACATCCCTTATAGAATCTGCTTTACAAATAATAGAAGCTATTCGGTCAACACCAAATGCAATACCTCCGTGAGGAGGAGTCCCATACTTAAGTGCTTCTATAAAAAATCCAAACTTCTGCTCGCACTCTTCTTTTGTGAGCCCCAGGGTATCAAACATCTTTTGTTGTATGTCACTTCTATGTATCCTAATACTTCCTCCACCTATCTCGGAGCCATTAAGCACAAGGTCGTAAGCCTTTGCTCTTATTTTGCCAGGGTCAGTATCAAAAAGTTCTACATCTTCATCAAGAGGAGCAGTAAATGGGTGGTGAACAGCAGCAAATCTTTTTTCCTCCTCATCCCATTCAAGAAGAGGAAAATCAACTACCCACACAAAAGAATATTTGCCTTTATCAATAAGGCCAAGACGTTTACCAAGCTCAAGTCTAAGTTTTGACATATAAAGGTTAACTGTTTTCTTATCACCAGCACCGAAGAAAATTATATCCCCGGGCTTGCCGTCCATCTCTTTGATTATATTATTTATAGTATCTTCACCAAGAAATTTTAATATAGGAGAATTCATGCCTGATTCTGTAATCTTAATATATGCAAGCCCCTTTGCACCAAGTGACGTAACAAAATTTGTCAAATCATCTATGTCCTTTCTGGAAAAATCGGAAGCTCCTTTTGCATTAATAGCTTTTACAACCCCTCCGGATTTGATGACATCTCTGAAAACTTTAAATTCGGTATCTTTAAGCAAATCGGTAATTGTTTTAAGATGCATCTCAAATCTTGTATCGGGTGCATCGTGTCCATACTTTTCCATAGCATCGTCATAGCTCATTACAGGAAAAGGGGTTTGAATTTTAACGCCAACAACTTTGTCAAATATCTCTACAAAAAGTCCCTCAATAAGCTTCATCAAATCTTCTTTATCTATAAAAGACATTTCCATATCAAGCTGTGTAAATTCAGGTTGTCTGTCCGCCCTTAAATCCTCATCCCTGAAACATCTGACAATCTGAAAATACCTTTCAAAGCCTGATACCATCAAAAGCTGCTTGAACATCTGAGGAGACTGTGGCAGTGCATAAAACTTACCGGGGTTTACCCTGCTTGGCACAAGATAGTCTCTTGCACCCTCTGGTGTACTTTTTGTCAAAAATGGGGTTTCAATGTCAAGAAACCCTTTACTGTATAAATACTCTCTGATAGTCCTCGTAAGTTTGTGTCTTGTAATTATGTTATTCTTAAGGGAAGGTCTCCTCAAATCAAGGTATCTGTATTTAAGCCTGATATCCTCCCCGATATTTACGGCATCTTCAATTAAAAACGGTAAAGGCAGTGAATTGTTTAAAATCTTAAGCTCGTTAACAATCACCTCAATCTCACCTGTTTTCAGTTTTTCGTTAACTGTTCCTTCAGGTCTGTTATCAACCTTACCTTTTACAGCTATCACATATTCACTTCTAATATTTTCTCCAAGCATGTGAGCATCGTTACTTATTTCCGGATTCAAAACAACTTGAGTAATCCCTTCTTTATCCCTCAAGTCTATAAATATAACTCCGCCGTGGTCCCTTCTTCTTTGAACCCACCCCATTAATATTACTTCTTTGCCAACATCTTTTCCTGTTAATTCACCGCAACTATGCGTCCTTCTCCAATCACCCATATGCGTAAGCACTGTGTCCTCCTTTATGCTGTCTGAGCCTTTAAATATTCAGCTATTTTTTCTATTTCAACCTCATTCTGAGTTGAATTTTTCATATTCTTTATTGTAACAACACCTTTTTTCAATTCATCTTCTCCAAAAAATATTGCAAACCTTGCATTCAATCTGTCGGATTTCTTCATCTGAGATTTTATTGAAGAGGTCTCATAGTCAAACTCAACAGAAAAACCATCTTTTCTGAGTTTATTTATCACAGGTAAGACGTTGTCAAGACTTTCCTTGTCAAATATCACTGCAAATAGGTCAATTTGTTCTTTCAGTCCAAAATCTTTCTGCATCATTATATCAACAAGTCTGTCAACCCCTATCGCAAATCCAATACCTGGCACATCTGGCCCCCCAAGGGTCTTTACAAGACCGTCATATCTACCGCCTGCACCAACTGCACTGCTTGCACCAAGAACATCAGTTGTCATCTCAAATGCTGTTCTCACATAATAATCAAGACCTCTGACTATCTTCGGATTAACAACATATTTTATTCCCATAAAGTCAAGATATTTTTTGGTGTCGTTAAAGTGTTCATTACATTCACCGCAAAGGTTATCTATCATTAGAGGCGCAAGGCTGGTAATACTCTTGCAGGATTCAACCTTGCAGTCAAGAATTCTCAGCGGATTTGTGTGAAGCCTTCTCTGACAGTCACCACATAATAATTCTTTTTTATCACCGAGATAATCTACAAGCTTGTCCCTGTATGAAGGCCTGCAAACAGGGCAGCCAACACTATTAATTTCAAGTGTAAGATATTCAAGTATATCACACTTTTCAAAAAAAGAATAAAGCAAATTTATAACATCAGCATCCGTCAATGGTGAAGTACTCCCAAACACCTCAACACCAAGCTGATAAAACTGTCTGAATCTCCCCTTTTGTGGTCTTTCTCTTCTAAACATAGGCCCGTAGTAATAATACTTTTTAACACCGGGTGGATTATTCAAATTATTCTCAATATATGCCCTGACCAGTGAAGCAGTGCCTTCAGGCCTTAGTGCGAGTATTTCCTCATTTCTGTCTTTAAATACAAACATCTCTTTTTCTACAATATCAGTAGATGAACCAATCCCCCTGTCAAACACTTCCACCCTTTCAAGTATAGGGAGTTTAAACTCACTAAACCCAAAACTCCTGAAAGCCCTTTTTGCAATATCTTCAACAAGTCCCCAATAGTTTGCCTCAACACCAAAAATATCTCTAAATCCCTTAACTTTCCTGAACAAATTGCCTCCAGACATATACTTATTCAAACACGAAATTACCAATTAATACACTTTGTATGAAGTGTCAACTGTATAGTATATTAATTATCGTATCTTTCCTTAACAATTGCCACTATCATATTGCTAACTTCCTCTATATTTGACTTTGCCATATTGATTGCAATATGGTAGTGTTTCAAATCTGTCACATCCTCATTGTAGTAATGCATTATGTAATTAAACCTTTTTTTCTCTATTTCCTGAATCATTGTCTCAGCTGTTTTTTTGTCCACTTTTTCCCTGTTTGCAACCCACAATATTTTGGAGTCCATATCTGCATAAAGCCTTACATGTATTGCGTAGGGCTCATTTTGCAAAATAAATTGTCCTCCCCTGCCTACAATTACAACATTCCCTTTCTTGGCAAGCTTTCTAAAAACCATTTCTACAGTATGTTGATATCTTTCGCTATCAAAAGTCATATCCTGCTTTATATTTTCCTGGAAAAGACCTTCGTCATCTTCCAGCTTTAACCTGCAGTATTTAAGCTCTTCATCTTTCATATTGAAAATGTCCTTAAAAACGGATAGATCAATATACTTTGAAAGCGTTGCTTTTAAATTTGAATGCTTTTCCTCATCATAACCTTCAACCACACTCAAATCTGTAGATGTAAGTATGGAAACATACTCAATGATTTCCTTATTGATTATTTTATAATTCAGTTTTTTTGCAATTCGCTCCGCCACATAATCCCCGGCACATCCAAATTCTTTTGAAATTGTAATTATCGCCATAATAGCTCCCCCAATAAAGTTATATTAAAGTTATTTTTAATTTTACCAATCATATCACCAATATTAATTTTTTTTTCAGGGTGAATATAGTAGGGACAAATTTCTCTCAAAGGCCATAAGAAAAAACTCCTGTTTTCCATATCATAATGGGGCAAAGTCAATTGTTTGGATTTAAATATCTGACCATCAAAATCTACAATATCGATATCAATAATCCTTTCTTTCCATCGCCCCGTATTTACCCTTCCCATTTTTCCTTCAATCTTTTTCACAAAATACAATAAATCCAAATGTGAAAAGTTGGTTTTTATAAACACAGCGCAATTAAAATATCTTTCCTGTTCGTCCAGAAGCATGGAATCTGTGCCATATACGGATGAAACTTTAATTATACCACACATATTGGCAATATATTTTACTGCCTGAGCAAGATTTTTGGATTTATTCCCAATATTTGAACCAATGTTTAAGACAGAACAAAACCTGCTCATATCTAACTTTTAGATTTCACCTTATTGCCTATTTCAGCCAAAACTTCCGCAAAGGTGGGGTGATTGAATATAAACCCGGATATATTGTCTATCTTGATTTCAGCCTCTATAATCAGAGTAAACATTGAAACAAGATCAGAAGCACCTTTTCCAATGATGTGCGCCCCAAGCACCCGCTTTAAATTTTTATCATAAATAATTTTCACAAACCCCTTATTAAATCCGATTATCAGTGATTTTTCAAGGTTGTTGTATGTATATTTTATCGAAACCGGCTCAAATCCAACATTAATTGCTTCCTCTTCCGTATATCCCACAGAAGCTATTTCAGGATCCAGATAAGCTACCTTAGGTAAAACTTTATTTTTCTGTACGGGACGGTTTAAGATGGCCGAGAATACAAGTTCGGAAGAAAGATAAGCCCAATTTACGAGCATAGCTTTGCCAGTAGCATCCCCCACCACATAAATATTACAGTTTGTTGTTTTTAATTCATCATCCAAAACAATCATCCCATCTTCTATTTTTATCCCTGCATTTTCAGGGCATAGAAAGTCTATGTTGGGTTTTCTCCCAATGGCACAAAAAACAATCTCAGACTCAATTTTTTCATCATTTTCAAGGAATAATATTGTTTTATTCCCTATTTTTTCTATGTTTTGAACATTTTTATTAAAATGAATCCTGATACCGTCCTTTTTTAAAGAATCTTCGAGCCTTTTTGTAACTTGCTCATCAAAGCTTCTTAGAAGCCTGCCTTCTTTCTCTATAATCTGCACTTCACAACCAAGTCTTTTAAAAAATGTTGCATATTCCAGCCCTACAAAACCACCCCCAAGAACAGCCACGGATTTTGGAATTTCTTCGAGGGAGAATATGTTAGAAGGGTAGTAAAGTTTACTGCAGTTGATATTTTTTAAAGTTTTTTCTACTGAACCGGTTGCTATTACGGCCTTTTGAAATTTTATCTCATCAGTTTTATCTTTGCCAATAATCTCTATTGTATTTTTATTTTTAAATCTTGCCCTGCCTTCAAGAATTTTTACATCAGCCTCTTCAAGCTCTTCCCTATAGGATTTAACAAGTTTGTTTCTTATACTTTCAACATTTTTTTTAACTTTTTTAAAATCGACGTCAAAACTTTTTTCTTCTTTTAAATTAAGAATCGGAAAGATTTTTTCTTTGAAGCTATTAAAAAGATAGCTGTAGTACAAAAAGGCATTTGACACCACACTTCCTGAGTAGGAGTAGTTGCCCCCTGTTTTTTCGTCAACGATATAGACATTATACCCTTTGCCTGAAAGTTTCAGGGCTGTACTGGTGCCAGCAGGGCCGGCACCAATTATTACAATATTTTTTTGAGACATTATTTTTTAAGCACCGAGTTTTCCGGCAAGGCTTTTTATTTTATCAGCCATGTCGGTTTTCTCCCATGGAAAAATATCCCTGCCAAAATGCCCATATGCAGCCGTTTTCTTATAAATAGGCTTTCTCAAATCAAGCGCATGCATTATTCCGTTTGGAGTAAGATCAAAAAGCTCTTTTACTATCTTTTCTATCTCGCTGTCAGGAATAATCCCTGTTTCAAATGTGTTCACAAATATTGATACAGGCTTTGCAACTCCTATGGCATAAGCAAGCTGAACCTCGCACCTTTTTGCAACACCTGAGGCCACTATATTTTTTGCAACCCACCTGGCCGCATAAGCAGCACTCCTATCAACTTTAGACGGATCTTTTCCGCTAAAACATCCACCACCATGACGACCACTTCCACCATATGTATCAACAATTATTTTTCTCCCGGTCAAACCGCAATCCCCCATTGGACCACCAATAACAAATCGACCAGTAGGGTTTATATGATAAGTTATATTCTCAGGGTCAAGAAGATGTGCCGGCACCACTTCCTTGATAACTTTCTCAATAACATCCTCTTTCAAATCCTTCATCTTGACATCAGGGGAGTGCTGTGTGGAAACTACCACCGTGTCCACTCTCACCGGTTTAAAACCTTCATATTCCACTGTAACCTGTGATTTACCATCCGGTCTCAAATATGGCAAAATATCCTTTTTTCTAACCTCTGACAATTTCATACATATCTTATGGGCAAGCATTATAGGTAGAGGCATTAGCTCCTCTGTCTCATCACAGGCAAAACCAAACATAAGCCCCTGATCACCCGCACCACCGGTATCTACCCCCATGGCAATATCAGGTGACTGTTTATCTATTGTTGTAATTACCCCGCAAGTTTCATAGTCAAAACCATATTTTGCCCTTGTATAACCTATCTCTCTAACTGTTTCTCTCACTATCTCAGGAATATCAACATAAGTCCTTGTAGTGACTTCTCCAGCGACTATTGCAAGGCCAGTTGTGACCATTGTCTCACAGGCAACTCTTGAATATGGGTCATCCTTAAGCATTGCATCAAGAATCGCATCACTTATCTGATCAGCCACCTTATCCGGATGACCTTCAGTAACTGACTCTGAAGTAAATACAAATTTTCTCTCACTCATTACTTTCTCTCCTGAATATATCTTAATATTTTATCAGCCAAGCTCAGCTGCAATTTGCTCCATTCTATCTTTGCATTTTAGTTTTCTCTTTTTTATCTCTTTGATTTTTATTTCAACTTCAGGGGGGAAATATTTCAAACTGTACAACGCTTCAAGATCCTGCTCCAAAGACATGTGCTCATAGTATAGCTGATTAAACTCTTCATTCTCCTTCAAAAGCTTCTGAATTAGTTCATCTTTTAATTTAAGCATAATTCACCCCTAAGTTATTTAATTTCATTAAAAAAGCATCTATCCCCTTTTCATAATAATCTTTTCTACGTCCATACACAAAAAAACCAAACTTTTTGTACAAATTTATCGCCCTGATATTGTCTTCTCTAACTTCGAGGTAAATTGTATACCCTGTATATTTAGAAACAACAAACCGCATAAGTTCAAACCCAATTTTTCTCCTCTGATACTCTTTTTTAACAGAAATATTTGCGATATCTGCTTCACCAAATAAATCATAAACCACAACATATCCTACGACAATATTATCCTTTTCATATACATATATGGTTGTAGTATCAGAATTTAGTTCACTTAAAAAAGCTTCATAAGACCATGGGCAAGAATAATTTTGATTTTCTATTTCAACAATTTCATTTAAATCGGAAAGTTTAGCTTCTCTTATCAAAATTTAACTCCGCTTCGGATTTTCTCAAATAAAATGGGATTGCATCAGTCAAAAATTCCACAAAACAATCCTTTTGTATACCTATCAGTGGATTTATATTTTCATCCAATATATAAACATTATCATATTTTTCCAAATCTTCCTTCATAATCTGCAGATAATCCCCAAATTTACTTTCCCCAAAATCATACTCTTTTATACCGTAATATTTGCCTATCAGTTTTATCCCTATTGCAAACTTTTCCTCATTTAAACTTAAAGCAGCAACATCAAAAGCGGAAATTCCACTTGCCTTTTTTCCAAGCCCCAAACATACTCCTTGCAAAAAGGAGACACCAATTCTTACCCCAGTAAAAGAGCCAGGTCCTATATTTACTATAAATCTGTCCACACATTTAATATCTATACCAATATTATTCAGCATAAAATCAAAGTTTTCAACTAATTTTTCATTTATATCTTTATAAGAAGGTAAAATAACACTTCCTATAAGCCTGAAATCTTCAAAATATGCCAAAATAAGTCTTTTTCCTGCCGTATCCAGATAAATATATTTCATTTATACCCCTGTATGGCCAAATCCACCACTGCCTCTGTCAGTCTCTTCAAACGTGTCAACCGGCTGGAATTGGATTTTCTCTACTTTTGAGAATACGAGTTGGGCAATCCTGTCACCTTTTTTAAACTCAAAAATTTCTTTACCGAAATTCGCAAGAATAACACCTACTTCTCCCCGGTAGTCACTGTCAATTGTACCGGGAGAGTTTAAAACCGTAATTCCATATTTCAGTGCAAGACCGCTTCTGGGTCTCACCTGACCTTCAAAACCTTCAGGAATCTCCAGAAATACACCAGTTTTGACCAGTCTTATTTCCCCTGGAAAAATGCATCCATCCTCGCCAGCTTTCAAATCTGCACCTGCAGCACCATTTGTGGCATATACAGGTATAAGTGTCTTATCAGTGAATTTTATTTTTACTATTTTGTTTTGCAAATTCCTATCCCCTGTTCATATATTTTTTTGAAAATAAGATTTAAATCATTTAGGCTGTACTGCAAGACTTTTTTCTCAATCTCTGATGGAGTTATAAGCTTTTTATCATTCATAAACTGTTTTGCATTTATTTCAAACCTATTAAGTGCTCCCTCAAATCCATATTTTATATTAAGTAAAATCTGATTCCTGGCTGACATCATCTCCTTTTTTCTAAAACCTTTTTTATACAAAATTTCAAGCTCCTTTAATAAGTACTTGTCAAACTTACTCACATTTGATTTATTAACTTCAGCGTCAATGCTTAAGTAACCCCCAATTCTATACAATGTCACATCGCTACTTATATTATAGCACAAACCAAGCTCTTCGCGCATTCTTTGAAAAAGTCTTGATGACATGGATTCGCAAAGCATATAACTTATCAGATAATAGGCATATTTTTGCTCTGAAAAGATACTGTCAAGATTTAGATAATAAGAAAGGTAACTCTGCTCGTATTCAATTTCAAATTCTCTCTTTACTATAATGATGTCTTCTTTCTTAAAAAATTTTTCTTCAAATGGGGCATAAGGCATTTTTGAAACAAAATATTCAAGCTCGTCATCTTCAAAGTTTCCTGACAAAGCCCCAAAATATCCATAACTACCAAATTTTTCGGCATAGTATTTTGTAAAAAAATTTAGTTCTATCCCCTTTACTGAGTCAATTGTACCTGCTATCGGCAGTCTATAGCCTTGATTTTTAAAAATACAACTTTCTGAAATCTCTGACAAATACTCCTGAGGATTATCCCTAATTGAAGATATTTCGGCAGATATCACATCTTTTTCCCTTTCAAATTCATTTTCATTAAAAACAGCTTCAAAACATATCGAAGAGAGAATATCGACCAGCTTTTTGAAATTCTCCTTCAACATTTTTATGTAAAAACAGGTATACTCTTTTGTGGTATAGGCATTAAGATATCCACCGAGGGATTCTACTTTAAATGAAATATCTCTTGCAGAATATTTTTTTGTCCCCTTGAAAACCATATGTTCAATCAAATGATTGATACCATTGTATTCAGGCTGTTCATCGGAACTGCCGTTTAAAAAGAACACTCCTGCAAGAATAAGTTCTGAGTTTTTGTCTCTGTCACAAATAACAGGAGTTTTATAATTATCGGCAACAAATCTATCCATAAAAAAGAAAAGGTGTCTTTTTTAGACACCTTCTTTTAAAAGCTCTTTTCTTGAAATTTTAAGTCGACCTTTTTCATCTTTGCCAAGATATTTTACTTCAACCTCATCACCTACTTTGAGATGATCTGAAATTTTGTTTGTCCTCTCAATAGCATATTCAGAGACATGCAAAAGTGCTTCAACTCCGGGAATAAGCTCAACAAAAGCACCAAAATCAGCTATCTTCTTAACTTTTGCCTTATATGCCTTTCCGGGGATAAGCTCCTGGGTAAGAGCCATAATCTTTTCGATAGCTTTGTCAATAGACTCTTTGTTATTGCCAAATATATTAAGAACACCGTCATCAAGTATATCAATTGCCACATTGGTTTCCTCAATTATTGCCTTTATGGTTTTCCCGCCAGGGCCAATTATAAGCCCCACCTTATCAGGATTAACATTGAGAACTTCAAATCTCGGAGCATTTGGTGACAAATCAGCTCTTGGAGAGTCTATAATTTCACTCATCTTGGAAAGAATATATAGCCTTCCTTCTCTTGCCTGAGAAAGTGCTTTTTCAAGAATATCCCTTGAAAGCCCTTCTATTTTGATATCCATTTGGAGCGCTGTAATCCCTTCTTTGGTACCTGCTACTTTGAAATCCATATCGCCCAAGTGGTCTTCAATACCCATAATATCACTGAGTACAACATACTTATCCTTTTCATAGATAAGCCCCATAGCTATACCTGCAACAGGTGCCTTTACCGGAACACCCGCATCCATTAAAGATAGTGAACCGCCACAAACTGTTGCCATAGATGAAGAGCCGTTTGACTCCAGTATTTCTGATACAACTCTTATTGTATAGGGGAAATCCTTTTCACTGGGAAGCAGATAGGACAATGCCCTTTCAGCCAGTGCCCCATGTCCAATCTCCCTTCTGCCAGGTGCCCTTAAAAAACCAACTTCACCAACACAGAAAGGTGGAAAATTATAGTGAAGCATAAACCTTTTGCTTGTCTCACCTTCTATGTCGTCAAGCATCTGGCTATCCATTTTCGTTCCAAGAGTAGTTGACACAAGAGCCTGAGTTTCTCCTCTTGTAAACAAGGCAGAACCATGTGCTTTTGGCAGCAGACCAACTTCTATATCTATAGGCCTTACTTCGGTATAGCCCCTTCCATCGACCCTCTTACCTGAGTTTAATGTCAAATCTCTGAATATATCCTTTTCAACCAGTGAATAAGCTTCTTTATAAACACTTTCCAATTCAGCAAATTCATCACCCAGTTCACTTTTTAGCTTTTCAAAATATTCTTCTTTTACCCTATCAATTGCTTCATATTTTTCCTGCTTGCCGGGTATTAAGACTGCCTCTTTTATTTTTTCAGACAAATCTGAAGAAACTTTATTATAAATTTCAGCTGGCACAGAAAAGTCTTTGTATTGCATCTTTTCTTTACCAATTTCAGCAGCCATCTTTTCCTGAACAGCAACAATCTTCTTTATATAGCTGTGCCCATATTCAAGAGCCTCAATTACTTCTTCTTCAGAAACATTATCCATACCGGCTTCAACCATGACAATTGCGTCCTTTGTACCGGCGATAACTATATTCATATCCAAACTATCATAAATATCCAGAGACGGATTTATTATAAAAGCTCCGTCTTTTCTCCCTACCCTTACGCCACAAACAGGGCCGTTAAAAGGGATATCAGATATCATAAGTGCTGCACTTGCAGCATTCAATGCCAATATGTCAGGAGAATTCTTTGAATCACTGGAAACAACCGTTGCAATAATCTGAGTCTCATTTCTGAATCCATCAGGAAAAAGTGGCCTTAAAGGTCTGTCAATTAACCTTGATATCAACGTTTCCCTGTCAGAAGGCTTGCTTTCCCTCTTTATAAAGCCACCAGGAATCTTTCCGACAGCATAAAATTTTTCGATATAATTTACCGTAAGAGGGAAAAAATCTATTTTGTCTGGAGAATTTTTACTTGCTACCGCAGTAACAAGTACAATTGTCTCACCCTGCTTTGCCCAGATACTGGCATTTGTCTGCTTGGCTTTAAAGCCTGTCTCAAAAATAATAGGCTCGATATTTTCATCGAGCCTTAATTCGAACTCTTTAACCTCTTTCTTCATCATTTACCCTATTTTCTCAAACCTAATGTGTCAATAAGCTCTTTGTACCTATTGTAATCTTTTCTCTTGAGATAGTCTAAGAGTTTTCTCCTTTTGCCAACAAGCATAAGAAGACCCTTCCTTGAATGGAAGTCTTTTTTATGTGTCGCAAAATGCTCAGTGAGTTGCTTGATTCTTTCTGTCAAGAGAGCAACCTGAACTTCAGGAGAACCTGTGTCCGAATCGTGTTTCTTAAACTTTTCAATAAGTTCGTTTTTTAACGCTTTTTCTAATGCCATTAAACACCTCCAATTTCAAACGCTTAAATTATCATTATTTTTTTATTTTTACAAGTAAATTTTGTCGATAATGCATTTATTGAAAAAATTCCATATCTTTAAAAATTTTTACCACTTTGAGCGGTATGTTTTTTCCTTTGTTTTTTCTGGCAAATCCTATTATTTTCTTATTTATGTCACTTATCCAAAAAAAATCACTTTCTTCTATCGGAAGTTTTATATATCCGTTTTTGGGAATTTGTACGCCATTGAGAAATTTTTCAACATATTCATCTTTTAAAATACATACTGGCCAATCAATCACTTTATTAAGCTGCTGAACAAATTCATAATCGCCATTTTTAACCATATCTGCTATCTGAGACAATTTAAAGGAGTTTTTAATGTCAAATATTCCATTCTTTGTTCTTACAAGGTTTTCCATTGTACCAAAACAAGTTAACCTGTCACCAAGATAATCTATCAAACTCCTTATATAAGTACCTTTTTCACATGATACCTTTATTAAAAGCTGGGGATATTCATACTTTATAATCGAAATATCATAGACAGTCATCGTCCTGCTACCGGCATCATCAATAAGACCTTTTCTGGCAAGTTTGTATGCCCTTTCACCAGCAATTTTCACAGCTGAAAAAGCAGGAATTTTGTACTCCTTTTCCCCTATCATCTCTTTAACAACACCATTTACCTCTTCAATCCCAGGAATATACTCAGAGTTTTCCAAAATTTTTCCTGAAATATCCATAGTGTCAGTCTTCACACCAAGCCTTATCATGGCGATATATTCCTTATCACTTGCCATAAGATATTCAGAAACCTTTGTTGCATGATTTATACATACAGGCAAAACACCTTCTGCTATAGGATCAAGAGTACCTATATGGCCACATTTCTTTATATTAAGAATTTTTTTTACCTGATGAACCACATTGAAAGACGTCAGACCACTTTCTTTGTAGACGTTTATCACACCATTCATTTATCTTTATTAACTTCTCTGATTAGAGACTCTATTTTCAGGGCATTATCAAGAGTATCATCATAAAAAAATTCAAGGTGAGGCACCTTTTTTATCCTGATACTTTTCATAATCTTCCCCCTTATAAAAGAAGCACTATGATTCAGTCCATCAAGACAATCATCCTTATTCTCGGCAAGCAATGTTCTTACATAAACTTTTGCAACACTCAAATCTTTTGCCACAACTACATCTGTAATCGATACATTTTCAACTCTCGGGTCTTTTATTTCCCTGAAAATTATCATCATTATCTCTTCTTTTAAAAGCTCTCCAATCCTTTTATCCCTAAAACTTCCCTTATTTTGCATCTATAAAATCTCCTGATTAATTTCCAACAACACAACTTCGGGAAAGTTATCGATAAATTCAACCACTTTACCGAGCTGTTCATTGCAGAATGAAGAATCATCACTGATAACAGCCACCCCTAACTCAGCCCTGTTCCATATATCTTTCTGGCCTACTTCTGCAATGGAAATATTAAATTTGTTTTTCAATTTCGTTTTCAAGCTGTTCAATACCCTTCTTTTCTCTTTTAATGAGAAAGCAGAAGGGATTTCCAGCAACATATCCAGAATCCCTACTATCATTTAGTTCAGTTCTTTAAGTTCTCTTTTTCTTTCTACCATTTCATACACTTCGAAGATATCACCCTCCTTGATATCGTTGAATCTGTCTACCCCTACACCACACTCATAACCTGCAACCACTTCCTTAACGTCGTCCTGAAATCTCTTAAGAGAACCTATATTCCCATCATAAATCACTATGTTGTCCCTAATCACTCTAATCTTGGAGTTTCTGGTAATCTTACCTTCAAGGACATAAGAACCGGCTATCTTCCCAACTTTGGGTACTGAAAATACCTGTCTTACCTCAACTCTGCCAATAACATTTTCCTTTATCTCAGGTGACAACATCCCCTCAATTGCACTTTTCACATTGTCGATTGCTTCATATATAACAGAATAAAGATTTATTTCCACATCCTCACGCTCAGCCACGGCTCTTGCATTGTTATCAGGCCTTACATTAAATCCTATAACAATTGCATTTGAAGCTGCTGCAAGCAACACATCTGACTCATTAATTCCACCTACTCCATCATGAATGATATTTACCTTAACTTCATTATTGGACAACTTTAACAAACTTGTTTTTAAGGCCTCTACAGAACCCTGAACATCTGCCTTTATAACGATATTCAAATCCTGTATCTCACCTTCTTTTATCCTGTCAAAGAGGTCATTCAGGCTGACTTTATTTCGTTCTTTAAGCTCAGCTTCTTTCTGTTTTTCCATCCTCATTTCTGCTATCTGCCTTGCAGTCTTTTCGTTAGGCACCACAATAAAATTTTGACCAGATTCCGGTACGGATGAAAAACCCATAACTTCAACGGGTACAGACGGGCCTGCAGTCTTAACACTTCTTCCAACAGAGTTAAACATTGCCCTTACTTTTCCAAAAGTCGGACCTACGACAAAGAAATCACCATTTTTCAATGTCCCTTTTCTAACAAGCACTGTCCCAACAGGTCCCCTTTGTTTGTCCAATTTAGATTCAATGATAATACCTTCAGCAAGTCTATCATAGTCGGCCTTAAGCTCAAGAATATCAGCCTCCAACAAGACCCTTTCCAACAAATCATCTATGCCTATTTTATTTTTGGCAGAAATCTCCTGAAACTGATACTCTCCGCCCCATTCTTCAGGGATAATGCCATATTCGGCAAGCTGAGTTTTAACCTTTTCGGGATTGGCATTAGGTTTATCAATTTTATTCACCGCCACGACAATTCTAACCCCTGCAGCTTTTGCATGATCAATAGCTTCTTTTGTTTGGGGCATAACCCCATCATCGGCAGCAACTACAAGAATAACTATATCCGTAACATTTGCTCCTCTTGCCCTCAATGTCGTAAAAGCTTCGTGTCCCGGAGTATCTAGAAACGTTATGCTTCTTCCATTTAAGTCAACTTCATAAGCACCAATATGCTGTGTAATACCACCGGCCTCACCTTCGGCAACCCTTGTTTTTCTTATGGCATCAAGTAAAGAAGTTTTACCATGATCAACATGCCCCATTACTGTAACAATAGGGGGTCTCGGTTTCATTTTTTCGGGATTGTCTTCATATTTAGGTAAAAGGTCTTCTTCGGTAACCGTCTTTACATTCACCTCTATATCATACTCGGCGCCAAGAAGCTGGGCAGTTTCAGCATCAATTGCCTGGTTAACAGATGCCATAACACCCATTGAAAACAGTTTTTTAACAAGCTCAACAGCCTTAATACCCAAAAGACCTGCAAGCTCGTTCACTGTGACAGTCTCGCCTATTTCTATCCTGGTAATTTTTACTGGCTCCGGCTTATTTGTGTCTTTTGACTTATCCTTCTTTTTTCCTTTCTGAAACTTCTTCTTTCTTTGTTTGGAAGAATCTTCGCCCCCTTCGTCAATATCTTCAACGGGTAATAACTCTTCCTTTATTTCCCCTTTTACTATTGCCTCTTCAAGCTCAAGTTCATCAAATCCCTCTAATATATCTTTGTTAATATTTTTCTCTTTCTTTAACCCTTTTTTCCCTTTTACCTTTTTTGGCTCCAAGTCCTCTTTTGGGGTTTCTTTCTTCTTTTCAACATCAACTTTCTTTAATTTTTCAAATGACTCAGAAGGTTTTTCGGTCTCCTCTCTTCTTTTAAATGCAACCTTTTTATCTCTCATATCTTTTGAGTCTTTTGACTCTTCATGATGTCTTGGTTTTTGTTCAGGCTTTCTATCTCTGAACTGCCTGGAGTCTGAAGTCCTTGTGTCTGCGGAATGCTGGCTCTTTTTTCTGTCGGAAAAATCTCTCCCTTTTCTGTCATCTTTCTTTCTATCTTCTGTGCCAAACCTCTTTTGAGGTGTTTTTTCAACGGATTGTGATGGCTTTTTATCTTCAGTTGGTTGACTGAAAGTCTCCTTATTTTCCACAACAGTTTCCTCATGCCTTTTTTCAGGCTTTTCTTCCTCAACTTTTTTTGTTTGAATTTCTTCTGTTGTTATATCTTCCTGCTTTATGTCTTTACTCTCTTCTTCTTTTTGCTTAATCTTGCTTAGTTTCTCTCTTTCTTCGTCAACTTTTTTCAAAGATTTTTCGAGCTCTCTTTTTTTCCTCAAAAGCTCTTCCTTAGAAATTCTTTTTGAACTGTCAGTTCCATCTTTTTTTATAACTACCTCTTTAGCTCTGGAGTGCCGTTTATGCCTTTCAAGTGCCTTTTTCAAAAGCTCCTGACGTTTATCAACACTTAAAAGTTTTGAATCAACACCAAGATGTGTTACCGCCTTTTCATCCACCAAATCGTTAAGCCCTTCAACATCAATATTTATCTCTTTCAATTTCTCCCTGGCTTCTTCAAAACTTATTCCGGCTTTTTCAATAACTTCTTGCAACTTAAATTTACTCATACCAAAAGCACTCCTTAATTCTTAACTATTTAATTTATCCAATCTTTCCAATATAATGTCAATATTTTTAATACCATGTTGTTCTTTAAGTTCTCTTGCACAATCCAAAAATCTGCTTCTATCTTCACAAAACAATTTGATATATTTTTCCTTTGTTTCACTCCTCAGAGAACTTAATTTTTTTAAAATCTTATTCTTACAACCTTCATTTAAAATGCTAAAAAGTTTATTTCTGTCAAACTTGGTCATTTTTTTTAACAACTTCTCTTTAACACCAAATATATCGTCATAACAGATATAAAAACCTCTGCCATCGGTACTAAAATCTATATCTACCAATACTTCATCCTTTTTTCTTACAAACCTTAAAAGCTCGTATTTTAAAAACTTATTTTTACAAATGACGCACGTCCTGATACTATTCGTTGTCCTCTTCCCCAAATGGGTCTCCATCTTCAATTTCAGAAAGCTTGGATTGCAAATAATCTATAGCACTGTTAATAATATTTATCGCATTTTCCTCATCAGTATCAAGAGCAGCCATTACCTCTTCAACACTTGACGTAGAAAGCTTTTCCACATCATCCAGACCTGCATCAAAAAGTTTTGCTATCATTTCTGGTGTAAGTACTTCTATATGCTCAAGGTTATATAATTCATCAAATTCTTTGAATTCCTGTTCCTGCTCAGCCATTCTGGCCTTTCTTATCTCATTGTACTCACTTTCTTTTAACACATCAAGTCTCCAACCAGTCAACATTGCTGCAAGCTTTACATTTTGACCTTTTTTACCTATTGCAAGAGAAAGCTCATCGTCAGGCACAACAACCTCAATGGTTTCCTCATCTTCAAATATATTTGTCAGCAGCACCTCAGCAGGTGAAATTGCATTGCAAACATATTTTACCGGATCTGGCGACCACTCAATAACATCAATCTTTTCACCTCTAAGTTCTTGACTTATTGAATTTATCCTTACCCCTTTAAGCCCGATACACGCTCCCACCGGGTCGATATTTGAATTGGTAGAATACACAGCCACTTTAGCTCTGTCACCTGGCTCTCTGGCAACACCTTTAACCTCAATAATCCCTTCATAAACTTCAGGAATTTCCATTTCAAAGAGCTTCTTAAGAAAATCAGGATGGGTTCTTGAAAGTATAAGTTGAGGCCAACCCCTCACAACCCTTATCTCAAGGAGCAATGCCCTGACATAATCACTTCTGCCAAAAAAGTCAGCTGGAATACTTTCTCTTTTTGGCAAAATAGCTTCTGTTTTACCAATACTAACGACAAGATTATCTCTGTCGGCTTTAAGGACAATACCGTTTACAATCTCACCAACTTTATTCTGGAATTGATCATATATTACCTGTTTTTCTGCATCTCTTATTTTTTCAAGCAATTTATTTTTTGCCGCAATTGCTGCCTGTCTGCCAAGAGCTTCAAGAGTAGTAGGAACCATTATTATGTCACCTAATTGAGGATTTTCTTTATACTTTTTAGCCTCCTCAATGCTGATTTCATGCCACCTGCTATCAATCTCCTCAGAAACCTCTTTTGGAATTAATATATCAATAACGCCCTTTTCAAGGTCAACACTGACCTCAGGCTCTCCGTATTTTCCAATTTTCTTTTGTACTGCCGTTATAATCGCTTCTTTAAGTGTTTCACCCAGCATCTTTCTGCTCAATCCTTTTTCTCTGCCGAGTTCATCAGCCACCTTTGCAAGCTCTCTGCTCATTTTGCCTCCTAAAAATCTATTTCTAATTTTGCCTTTTTTATATTTTCAATATCTATCTCAAAACTCTTGTTTTCCTGCTCAACAAATAAACTCAACTTATTATCAACCACACTGGAAATTATACCCTTGAAGTTTTTTCTACCTTCATCAACTGGAGTTTTTAGTGTAATTTTGCAAAGTTTACCCTTAAATTTTATAAAGTCTTCTTTACTCTTCAAAGGCCTGTCAATACCTGGCGTGGAAACCTCGAGAGAATATCTTTCGGTTATAAAATCTTCACTGTCAAGCCACTCTGAAACAAAATTACTAACCTTCGTACACTCTTCAAGACCTACATTTTGCCCGTCAATAACCACACGCAATATATTCCCACCCCTTTCTCTGCGATATGTCACGTCAAAAAGCTCTATATCTTCAAAGGGTAGATTCTTACTCAAATACTCTCTGACTTTCTGTTCATATTTTTTGTGGACTATGCTCATGATATTTTCGACAAACCCTATACAAAAAAATAAGTGGGAAAATACCCACTTATTTTTCTTGTAGCATAATTAAATTTAATATTCAAGTTTTTTATCAACAAATTTAAATATTATAACCCATATTGAAAGCCTTTATATTGCTTTCAATAGTTTTGGATGGAACTTTCCCTTTTATCACATTTTCCCATACATCTTTTTTAAAAGTAAGCATTCTTGCAAGTGCACCCACAACAGCCATACCTGCAACCTTCATGTTTCCTGCACTTTTAGCAATATCAAGCGCATCAAGGGTTTTGACATATTTAAACAATTTTAATTTTTGCCTGATAATTTTATCAGGGTATTCCTCTTTTCCTGACAAAACCCCTGGAGGAAATATTTTGTTGGTATTTAGAATAAGAGTCGAATTGTCGCTTGCATACTCAATATATCTCAAAAACTCCATCTGCTCGAAAGATACAAGTATATCAGCTTCGCCTAAAGCTATTACAGGGGAAAAAACCTTTTCAGCTATTCTTACGTGACTTACCACACTACCACCCCTCTGGGCCATACCGTGTATTTCACTTTTTTTGGCATCAAATCCGCTTTCAAGGGCAACTTCGCAAACAATATCACTTGATAAAACAGTCCCCTGCCCTCCAACTCCAAACATCAATATATCATATTTCATTTGTCACCTCTTTGAAAAATAGCGTCAAACCTGCAAACTTTAGGACATAAAGAACAACCTGTGCAAAGTGTCTCATCAATTAACGCCTTTTTCTTCTTTGCATCCCATGAAATAGCAGGACAACCAAGCCTTGTGCAGGCTGTACACCCGGTACATTTATCTTCTTTAATATAGTATGGATTTGTAATCACTGTCCTGTCTGCGAATATACACGGTCTGTTCGTAATAATAACGCTAAGCTCTTCTCTGGCTGTCTCCTCTTTAAGCACCCTGACACACTCATCAACATCAAAAGGGTCAACAGTAGTTACATTTTTTATCCCAAAAGCCCTGCACAGCATTTCGATATTCACTTTAGGCCCTTCTTCCCCCCTGATAGTTATACCTGTGCCAGGATTTGGCTGATGCCCTGTCATCCCTGTAATTCTGTTATCAAGAATTATAACAGTGGAAAATCCTTTATTGTATGCCGAATTCAAAAGACCGTTTATCCCTGTATGAAAAAAAGTAGAATCCCCAATTACAGCCACACTTTTTTTGGCATATTCACCGCCACTTGCTCTGTCAATACCATGCGCCATAGAAACGCTTGCTCCCATACACACAGTGGAGTTTATTGCAGAAAGGGGGGGTAAAAGACCCAATGTATAACAGCCGATATCGCCAGCAGCAAAAAGTTTTAATTTATTTATTGCATAAAACATCCCTCTGTGAGAACAACCAGGACACATATTGGGTGGTCTGTTTGGAAGGTTTAGAATTGGATTTTTTGCTTTTACTGTTTTTTTACGAAACAACTTTTTGACAGCATCAACAGAAAGCTCGCCATTGACAGGTCGATTTAGCTTTCTTAGTTTTACTCCTTTTGCCCTAAGCTCCGTTTCAATAAAAGGGTCAAGCTCTTCAATTACGTAAAGTTTTTTAACCTTTTTTGCAAACTCTTTTATCCTCTCAACAGGAAGCGGCCATACCATTCCAAGTTTCAAAATTGAAGCCTCGGGCATTGCTTCCTTGACATAATGATACGGAATCCCTGAAGTTATTATTCCAATTTCACTGTCATTGATTTCTTCTGTGATAAAATCTGATGAGTTGTTAAAATGCTCCAACTCCTTGAGCCTGTTTTCCACGAAAATGTGCCTTTGTCTTGCATTTGCTGGCACCATAACCCATTTGGGAATATTATTTTCAAGCCCCTTTGGCTCAACTTCTACCCTTTCATTAAGCTCAACAGCCGACATGCTGTGAGAAAGCCTGGTAACAGACCTTACAATCACAGGGGTACAAAACTTTTCAGAAATCTCAAACCCTTTTTTAACGTATTCTTTGGCTTCATTGCTGTCAGAAGGCTCAAGCATCGGGACCTTTGCAAATCTTGCATAGTTTCTGCTATCCTGTTCATTTTGGGAGCTAAACATGTTAGGGTCATCAGCCACAAGAATAATAAGCCCCCCGTTAACCCCTGTGTAGCTTAGAGTCATCAAAGGGTCAGCTGCAACATTAAGACCTACATGCTTCATACAGGACATTGCACGTCTGCCTGCAAGTGATGCTCCTATAGCTACCTCTACAGCCACCTTTTCATTCACAGCCCACTCGCAATAAATCTCTTTATATTGCTTTACAAAATCTGTAATCTCACTACTTGGTGTACCAGGGTATGAGCTTACAACCCTGACACCAGCCTCATATGCACCTCTGGCAATAGCCTCATTACCTGACAATACTTTTTTCATTATTAAGACTCCCAATTTTTCAAAAGCTCTGCAAGATTTGAATCAGGGTATTTATCAACAAAACTTTTTATATCACCTGAACCAAGAGCTTTTCTATAATCCCAAATCATTGAAAGTTTTGAGTTGTCGCTGTATGATGAGATCACCTGTTTATTTCCAATATCGTAAAGAAGGCTGTCAGCAAACTCTTTCAGATTACCGTCAACCTTCAAAAGATAGCTTTTGGCTTTTTCCATTTCACCTTTAGCCACATAAATCTGTGCAATTTTAAGAAAAACATAATTTTTCTGTTTTGAAAAGTCTTCTGCAGCCTTGCCAAAAGAATCAATTACATCATCAGATGTATTTTGATTGATTATAACCTCATAGCTGCCAAGATTATCAAGCTTGGCAACTTTGCTTGCCTGAACATTTTTGTAAACAAGATAAACAACAAGCACAATAAAAATACAGATAGCAACTCCTCCAAGAATAACTTTAAAATTTTTGTTTAAAAAATCTTCTAACCTGTCAATTGGCACTTCCTGGTTAACCTGATTTTTCTTACTGGCCATTTTGTCCTCCTAAACCTTTATTAAATATTTTTTTATTATTTTCAAATATATTGTTTATATCCAATTCATCGGCTCCTATCCCTTTAAGAACATTTATAAGCATTTCTATCGATAAAGCATCCCCCGGAGCATGGAAATCATTGTTTAAAACGAGTTTGGCACCATATTGTTTTGCAAGCTTAAAAACATGACCGTTGGTGTAGCAGTGTCCTTTCCTTGTAGTAATCTCCAGAGCCACCTCATTTTTTACTGCAAGGGCAACCTCTTCGTCACTAATTAATCCGGGATGCGCCAATACATCAACACATGCATCAATTGCAGCCCTGTTCGTCCCCTCTTTGACCGGTTCGACTATCGTCTCACCATGCACCACTACAATATCTGCGCCACACTTTCTTGCCTCAGGAATAATCTTTTCCAGCAAAACAGGCTTAACATGGGTAAACTCAACCCCCACAATCACTTTAAAATTTGATACATCATTAAACCTTTTTTTAAACTCATTTTGCTTTTCAATTATAAATTGAAAATTGGACTCGTCTGCATGATCCGTAATTGCAATCCCATTATATCCAAGCACTTCAGCCCTTCTTGCCGACTCGGCAGGTATCAAAACGCCATCGCTGAAAGTTGTATGGGTATGCAAATCATAAAATTGTATTTTTTTCATTTTACACCTTCAAAAATTGCTTTATGCACTCCATTACTTCACTTAATTCATCTACCACTTTTATCAGGTTCAAGTCATCTCTATTTATAAACCCGTTTTCAAGCATTACATTCTTTATCCAATCAATCAAACCACCCCAATATTCACTATCTACAAGAATCAATGGAAAATATTTTATTTTTCTTGTCTGAATAAGTGTCAGGGCTTCAAAAAACTCATCCATAGTCCCGAAGCCACCAGGAAAAATTACAAAAGCGCTTGCATATTTTACAAGCATAACCTTTCTGACAAAGAAATAATTAAATGTAACAACCTTTTTTGCATACGGATTAGGTTTTTGCTCAAAAGGCAGCTCAATATTTAAGCCAACAGATTGACCACCTGCTTCAGTAGCACCCCTGTTTGCCGCTTCCATTATGCCTGGCCCACCACCGGTAAGCACTGTAATGCCGTTTTCTGCAAGCATCTTGCCAAGCTGCCTTGCCTTTTTATAGTCCCTATGGTCTTCCTTCGCCCTTGCCGAACCAAATATGCTCACTGCCGGCTCAACTTTTGACAAACTTTCAAATCCTTCCACAAACTCAGAAAGGATTTTAAACATCCTCCATGTATCTCCCACCTTAAATTCATCAATGAGATATTGATCTATAACATTGTTGCCGTTTTTCACCCTATTTTCCTCCTGAAAAGCAAGTTCAAGGATAATAGAATATTTTTTTTATATTTACAAGTAGCAGTAAACATGAACAGTTTTTTTGTTTATAAAGACCTTTGCATAATTTCAAATATATCTTTACTCGCTTTATTTTTTGTTAAAAATCAGCCATTTTTTGGGTTCAAATCTTTAATTTTTTACTTTTTAGTACCCCCAAAAGCATTTATTTCGCATTTTGGGCGCACTTCTCCCATTAAATTCTCCTTAGTACAGCATAT
>JAIHAR010000060.1 GCA_020054865.1 Deferribacteraceae bacterium | reverse complement strand
TCCTAATTCATTCTTTATCTTTGTTGGGTCTATTGCATATCTTAAATCATGTCCTGGCCTGTCCTTAACAAAAGTTATTAATTCTTCTGACTTTCCTAGTTCCTTAAGTATTGTCTTTACTACTTCTAAATTTGTTCTTTCATTATGGCCACCTATGTTATATACCTCTCCTTCTCTTCCATTATGTATTATTATATCAATTGCTGAGCAATGGTCTTCTACATATAACCAATCTCGTACATTTTTACCATCACCATATACAGGAAGAGATTGATCGTTTAATGCTCTAATAATCATTAGAGGTATTAATTTTTCTGGAAAATGATATGGTCCATAATTATTAGAACATCTTGAAATAGTTACAGGTAATTTATATGTTCTGAAATATGCAAGGACTAGAAGATCTGCTGCCGCCTTTGATGCTGAATAAGGTGATGATGGATGTATAGGTGTTTCTTCAGTAAAAAACAAATCTGGTCTATCAAGAGGTAAATCTCCATATACTTCATCTGTTGAAACTTGATGAAATCTTTTTACACCAAACTTCCTTGATGCATCCATTAAAACTTGTGTTCCCATTACATTAGTCTTTAAAAATATTCCTGGGTCTTCTATTGATCTATCTACATGTGATTCTGCTGCAAAATTTACAACTATATCAAAATTTTCTTCTTCAAAAAGATTAAATACAAATTCTCTATCTGCTATATCTCCCTTTACAAATCTAAAGTTTGGATTTTCAAGAGCTTTCTTTAAAGTTGATAAATTTCCTGCATATGTTAACTTGTCCAAGCAAACTATTCTATAATCATTATATTTATCAAGCATATAGTAAATAAAATTACTTCCTATAAATCCTGCTCCACCTGTCACAAGTATATTCATAATATTTTATCCCCCTTATCAATATGTAAAATTACAATCACTATCTTTTAATAAAGGTGCATTTTTATCCTTTTCTGAAAGTATAGGATTATCTATTCCCCAATTAACACCTATTTCTGGATCATCAAATCTTACACTTCTATCATGTTCTTTAGAATAATATTCATCTACTTCGTATTGAACTTCAACATCGTCTGTTAAAGTTAAAAAACCATGTGCAAATCCCTTTGGTATTAATAGCTGTCTTTTATTTTCATCAGATAATTCAACAGCAATCCATTTTTTGTATGTTGAAGAACCCTTTCTTAAATCAACAGCAACATCTAATATTTTTCCTCTTGTGCATCTTACAAGCTTTGTCTGTGCCATAGGATTGTTCTGAAAATGTAAGCCTCTAAGAGTTCCCTTTAAGGCTGAATAGGAATGATTATCTTGAACAAAGTTTATATCTAATCCAATTTTTTTAAAAACTTTTTTTGAATAGCTTTCCATAAACCAACCACGGTTATCTCCAAAAACCTTAGGTTCTAATATATATACACCATCTAACTCTGTTTTTATAAGATTCATTTATTCCACCTCTTAATATCTAATATTACCTTCTGCAACCTTTTTCAAATGCTTTCCATAAAGAGATTTTCCATATTTTTTAGCTGAAATTAATAACTCTTCCTTTGAAATCCAATCATTTATATATGCTATCTCCTCTGGAGCAGATATAATTATACCTTGTCTTTTTTGAATTATTCTAACAAACTCAGA
Source organism: Deferribacteraceae bacterium (assembly GCA_020054865.1). Taxonomy (GTDB): domain Bacteria; phylum Chrysiogenota; class Deferribacteres; order Deferribacterales; family Deferrivibrionaceae; genus Deferrivibrio. Next base: position 5,886 of record JAIHAR010000060.1, on the reverse strand, counting down.
TGCTTCAATTAACGATTCTACAGTACCTGTATCAAGCCATGCATAACCACGACCTAAAAGCTTAACATCAAGCTTGCCCATTTCTAAATAAATTCTGTTTAAATCAGTTATCTCAAGCTCTCCCCTTGCACTTGGTTTTAATGTTTTTGCATATTTTGCTACATCTTTATCATAGAAATATAGTCCTGTAACAGCATAGTTTGATTTTGGATTTTTAGGTTTTTCTTCAATGGATATTACTCTTCCCTCATCATCAAATTCTACTACACCAAATCTTTCAGGGTAATCTACATAGTATCCAAATACAGTAGCTCTACCTTTATTTTCTGCCGCTTCTCTTAATAACTTTGTTAAGTTATGTCCATAGAAAATATTATCTCCTAATATCATTGCACAATCATCATCACCAATAAAGTCTTCACCTATTATGAAAGCTTGGGCTAGACCATCTGGTGATGGCTGTTCTGCATAACTTAAATTAATCCCAAATTGACTTCCATCACCTAAAAGTTCCTTAAATCTTGGTAAATCCTGTGGAGTTGAAATAATTAATATATCTCTTATGCCTGAAAGCATTAATGTTGATAGTGGATAGTATATCATAGGTTTATCATACACTGGTAAAATTTGTTTGCTTGTAACAAGAGTTAGTGGGTATAGACGAGTACCTGAGCCACCTGCGAGAATTATACCTTTCATTGCATTCACCTCGTAGAAAATATTTTATACTTGAATGATACATTTGTTAGAACTATTAAGCTTTATGGTATTGTGTTCTAGTTAAAAAACAGATTCCTAGTAAAAAATTGAATAAGGACTCTTTCTGGACGCGTCGTAATAATTAAGTCCATTACTAGCCACAAAGTAACACTAGCAATAACCGTAGAGTTGAAAATTAACTTATACGCACTTCCTCTTTTTAGCTTATTTGAAGCTATAGAATAGACTATGAAATTTAATATCAAAAAGTTTCTAGCCAGTCTGTAGAAAGTCGTTGACATCATATATAAAGGGAAAAAGACAATCCCAATTATATTGATCCAAAAAACCAGATTTATAAATTCTATATCAGCAACTCTTTTTTTCTGATTGTAATTTATACTATCATTTAATTCATCCATGATATTGGTTTTAAAATTTTTTCTGATAATAACTTTTCTAGACCAATAAACAAGGATTATGCTTATTAAGTGCAAAATAACTGGGATTAAAAAACCAAAATTTGTTCTACTACTTAAATATCTAATAACTTTTTCATCATCAAAGAATTTAAGTATCAACTGCAAAAATGGTACTTGGTTATTATTTAAAAATGCAACTATAGTCAGAAAAATAGTTCCTGTGGCAATACCTTTTACTAACCTGTTTTTATCATTAGCATTCACAAATATTAAAGGGGTGTAAAATATAAACGCAGTATGAATACTGAATGCAATCAAAACTAGTACCAAAAATTTTATCTTATCCTTAAGTAAATTTCTTTCTAAAAATCTTATAGCAACTAAAAATATTGTCATCGCAATAAAATTACGAAAATGCTCACTATCAATAATCATTGGATACATCATGTACATCAATAATATATAATTTGAGTTATAAGCATATCTTTTTATTACTGTTTTATAAAGCAATAGTAGGCAAATCGCTGTAACTAACATCCTAAAAGCAAAAAAGTCTAAGTTGAGTAAGTTACCGACCTTCATAAGGAATGTATATCCTACCTGTGCGCTTTCAAATAAACTGACATTTCCGATACTATCATACCTAATTTTGTAATTGATGTAATCATTCTGTCCTATATATTCAGGACCAGCACCACTTATAAATAGGAGTATTGTAATTAGAGTGCCTATTGTAAGCAGCGTAGATTGTCTCTTTCTAAATGCAAATAATAAATTAATAAATAATATAAATAAATATAGATATAAAGTCATGATTATTACCTCTTTGCTAATTCAAATTATTAGATGTTCTCTTTAAAAAATCTTTCTAACCAGCTATCAAAATCATATTTATTAACAATTTCTTCTTCTACATTTTGATAAGGTGTATTAAGAAATTGAGGTAGATTTTCGATATCATCTTTTCCTAAGACGAAAATATTTTCTTTCCTATAAAAATCCCTGTTTACTATTGTTTTGTCATTAGTTATTAGCTTTTTTCTGAAAAAAAGAGCTTCTAGAGGTCTAAGGGTTAATCCACTTTGTTTTTCTGATAGATAATCAAGAATAGCTTTACTTTCCGAAATATAATCCAATACTTTTGTGTAGGAGATTCTTTCTTTATAAATCTCTTTATAAACTTCATGCTTTCTCCCAGTAGGAGTAATATGAAAATAACTTGAAATCCCTAAATTATCAAATTTCTGCTTTATGTCCACTAAATCTTTAATCCTACCTTTATCTCCACCAACAAAAAATACATCAAATTTATCTTGTGTTGTTTTTAATGATACATTGTTAAAATAATATTGCGTATTATACTTTAGTCCATATCTAGCACAATCTTCCTCATCAAAAGACCATATTTCACAATCGACATCCGAAAATTGATCTAAGCCTACACACTTGTCAACGGGATTCCAATACCACACAATAATTCTAACATCAGGATTTTTTCGTCTAATGAATTTTACCACAGGTGGTGTAATTTTAGATGCGTGAATAATTACTGTTTCATAGTGCGTTATTTTTTTCTTCCAAGATGCTATCCAGGGAGAGGTCCATGGTATATTAAGTTCTATTTGAACCCTTCTAATGGCTCGCATTGCAGTAGGAAGCTGTTTATATACTTGTGCTACTTCAATTCCACGCTTGGCCGCTTCCACAGCGTGAAACTCTTTATTATTTAGCCATAAAAATAGGCATTTATTTTTATTTAAACTAAATTTATCTTCCATATTTTCATCCTTCACAATAAAATTTTTACTACTTTTATTACTTTGTTTTTATAAATTTAATTTTCTATTGAATTCTTAAAATCCATAAAAAACTTTTTCCTACGCTCTTCTATTATTTCCTTATCATATTTCTTAGCTTCAGCATAGTTTCGTTTCGCCTGTATACTCATAGTATCTTTAGTAAATGATTGTAAAATATTACAAATTTCATCTATATTTCTTCGTGTATTAGAAAAAATATATTCTGGTTCTAATAGTTCAGGTATACCTGCAGTATTTGCACCAAATGAAGGTAACGCACGGCTCATTGCTTCAATTAACGCTCGTGGTAACCCTTCCTGTCTACTTGGTTGTGCATATATATCTATAGTATCAAGCCAATTAAATACTTTGCTTTGAGGTATTGACCCCAAAAACTTAACTTGATCCGTAACATTAAATTTTTCAGCTACCGATTTTAAATATGTTTGATCTCCCCCACCAACAAGTTGATATTCATAATTTGTGATACCTTGCTTTTTCAATTTACCTAAAGCTTCTATAACGAACTGTTGTCCTTTATATCTAACGTCGACCGCTGCAGTAGTACCTATAACTATTCTACTGTTACCTTTCATGTTATTAATTTTATTTAACCTGGCCTTAAGAACATTATCATCAAATTCTTTTAATGCTACATTTGAGCAGTTTATGCTTTTTCCCTTAGTAGGATATCTCTTCTGTAAGAATTCATTAGTTACATAAACGACATAGTTTGCATCATTAACAAGTTTTTTTGTTTTGAAATACATATATGGCGCAACAAACTTTCCCTTTAGACTATGATTCCAAAGCGCACCCCAAGCACATCCTACTACTTCAATAAGGTAAGGTTTATTGTGTCTTATTGCATATTTAATAGTTAAAGAACCAATTGAACTCGGTAATCTAGCTATTAAGCAGTCTGATTGTCTAACTTCATTTTCAATTATTTTATTGGTTTCAATTATTTTGTAAAATGTCTTAATTGATTTAAAATTAGGTATTCCAACAAAACGCACTCCCTTAATACTAGCTAACGTCAATTTATTAGTTAATATATCTATCTCTTTTTGTCTAGAAATTACAGTCACATCTTTGAAAATATTAACGTATCTTTGTAATACTTCGCCAGACAGTCCCCCCCTACTATAATATTCATCTTTATACTTATAAAATATATGGTCATGTGCAAACACTACTTTCATTCTTTTTACCTCTCCTTTAGTAATTTTGCAGGAACTCCTCCTACTATAGAAAATTCTTTTACTTCATTTTTAACTACTGCACCCGCAGCGATTATACTTCCCCTCCTAATTATTGTTCCTGCCAATATTCTAGAAGCTGCACCTATCCAAACATTATCTTCAATAATTGTTGGAATACTTCTACATCCTTGGTCTTTAATATTAATATTAATATCTGAATATATATGCTCTGTAGACATTATTGTTGTAGAATGAGCTATTGAAACATCATCTCCTATTTTAATACCTCCAGCAGCATCAATATAACACATTGGATGAATGCTTACATTGTTTCCAATCTCTAGATTTTCTGCATTTAAAATATACACTCCAGAAAATATTGCAACATTTTCTCCGCAACTTTTACAAATATTTTTAAGGCATATATACCTGATGAAAATAGCCATTAAACTATCCCAATTTCTTGTTAATTTGAGTATTCTTTTATAAAATCCTTTTGGCAGTATTTTAGATAACTTCACTATAAAACTTATTAATTTTTTATATTTAACCAGTAGCTCTCTTTTTCTCATATGCATTTCTCTCCAAAATATTTTTTATACCACTCTACAAACTTACCTATTCCTTCTCTTATACTTGTATCTGGTTTAAACCCTACATCTCTCATCAAGTCATCCACATCAGCATATGTCATAGGTACATCTCCATCTTGCATTGGTAAGAATTCTTTTTTTGCTTTTTTACCTATTTTTTCTTCTAAAACTTCTATAAATTCCATTAATTCTACTGGTTTGTTATTCCCTATGTTATATACTTTATAAGGTGCACTGCTTGTCCCTGGATCTGCTTTTTCTTTGTTCCAATCTTTATTTGCTTTTGGAGGATTATTAAGTAATCTTATTACTCCCTCAACTATATCATTTATATATGTAAAGTCTCTTTTCATTTTACCATGGTTAAATACTTTAATAGGTTTATCATTCATTATTGCATCTGTAAATAAAAATAATGCCATATCTGGTCTACCCCATGGCCCATACACTGTAAAAAATCTTAGTCCTGTAGTAGGTAATCCAAATAAATGGCTATATGTATGAGCCATAAGTTCATTAGATTTTTTAGTAGCTGCATAAAGACTTATTGGATGATCTACATTATGATGTATAGAAAATGGCATAGTAACGTTCATACCATAGACAGAACTTGAAGATGCATAAACTAAATGTTCTACTTTATAGTGTCTACACATTTCAAGTATATTCATAAAACCTACTATATTAGATTGAATATATACATCAGGATTTATAAGACTATATCTTACTCCTGCTTGAGCAGCTAAATTTACTACTATGTCTATCTTGTTTTCTTTAAACACTTTTTCTAAAGCTTCTTTATCTTGTAAATCTGCATATATGAATTTAAACTTATCATATTCTTTAATAATCTCCAATCTTGCTTTTTTAAGATTAACATCATAATAATCGTTTAAGTTATCTAATCCTATAACAGTACAGCCTTCATCAAGTAATCTCTTGGATAGGTGAAATCCTATAAATCCTGCAGCTCCTGTAATAAAGTATACTTTATTTTTATCTAGCTCTTTGTAGTCACTTCTCATCTTACAGCCTCCAATATAAGTAGTTCATATTTTCTGCTTCTTTACGATCAAAAATTCCTTTTACATCAATTAAAACTTGTTTCCTATTATCACAATCTTTGTCTAAAGCAGCTGCTACTTCTTCTAATACTTCATTATTTTGA
>JAIHAR010000059.1 GCA_020054865.1 Deferribacteraceae bacterium | reverse complement strand
TAAATAATATTTGTGCTCTTAACTGTGCCAGTAACGATTATCTAGGATTTTCTCAAAACGAAGAGATAAAGTTAGCAGCATTAGATGCCATAAAAGATTATGGAAATTCTTCCGGCGGCTCAAGAGTAGTGTCAGGAAACTATAATATTTATAATAGACTTGAAAAAGAGTTAGCTGATTTTAAAGGTTATGAATCGTGTCTTATTGTTAATAGCGGTTATATTGCAAATTTATTGATTGTAAGCACATTAGCAACTCCCGATACGATTATTTTTACGGATAAACTAAACCACGCAAGCATTTATGACGGGATACGCTTAAGTGGGGCAAAAATGGTGCGTTATCGCCATAACGATGTATCTCATCTCGAAGAGCTGTTAAAAAAATACTCAGCATTTCCAGAAAAAATTGTGATTACTGATACAATTTTTAGTATGGATGGTGATAGAGTAAGGTTAAGAGAAATTGTAAATTTAAAGGCAAGTTATAGATTTTTATTAGTAATTGATGAAGCTCACGGAACTGGTGTGTTTGGCAAAGGTAGGGGATTAGCGCATGAATATGAGGTTGAAAAAGATATAGATATCAATATGGGAACATTCAGCAAGGCTTTAGGTGGATTTGGTGCATATATTTGTGCAAAGAGTGAGCTGGTTGAATATCTGATAAATAAGGGGCGGGGATTTATTTATACTACTTCACTCCCCCCGGCAATAGTTGGAGGCAATCTAAAAGCTATTGAGTTGCTGAAAGAAAATTTCGAACAATATGGCGGTAAACTTATAACATATTGTGAAATATTCAGAAAATTACTTCAAGAAAAAAAGATAGATTTTTTAAACTCTATGAGTCAGATTTTTCCGATAGTTGTAAGTGATAATAACAAGGCATTACAGGCTCAGAATAAACTCCTTAAGTTAGGTATCTATGTGGCTGTTGCCAGAAGGCCGACTGTTACAACTCCAAGGCTTAGGGTGAGTTTAAGAGCTGATTTTGATTTATCTGATATTTATAAAATAGCGGACTCTTTGGTAAATACTTTATGAAGAATGTCTTTATTTCAGGGTGGGGCGGTTACCCGGCAATGTTTGAGCATATTCCTAAAGTGACAAATTTCTGCATCCCATTTATACACAGTGATAAATATATCGAAGACACAATTTCTGCAGGCGGTGATATTATTGTCGGATGGTCAACAGGAGCACATATTTTATCTAAGGCAGTCTGGAGATATATTGATAGGTGGAAAAAAGTAATTTTAGTTGCACCCTTTAGTGATTTTACCAATTCTTTTAGTAAAAAGGCATTAGATATAATGATAAAAAGCCTAAATACTGACTTTTTAGGCACAATGGAAAGTTTTTACTTAAAATGCGGATTTAGGGGTAAAATAAAATTAAACCTTGAAGATATTTTTAAATTAGAAACAGGGCTTGAGTTTTTGAAACACTCAAAAGTGGATAAAGGGTGTAATTCAGTTAAAATAAATATTCTGTATGGTAACGAGGATAAAATAGTCAAAAGAAAAGAGATAGATACTGTCTTAAATCTGTTTGAAAATGCAAGATTTATAGAGCTTTGCCAGCCTCATTTTATTGACGAAAAGGTTATTATTAAGTATGCAGGCTTGTAGTTTTGACAAAAGGGCTTTGGATTACGAAAAATATGCTAAAATACAACATGTGGTTGCTAAAGAGCTTTTGAATATTTTAGATGTTAGTTTCAAAAATAATTGTGTAAATATATTGGAGCTTGGGGCGGGCAGCGGTATTTTCACAACTCTTTTAAAGCAGAACTTTAATTGTAATATTTTAACCTGTGTTGACTTGGCTTATAATTTTATAAAGCTAAATCAAGAAGTTAATAAGGTGCAAGGGGACATATTACACCTGCCTTTTAAAAATAATATTTTTGATACGGTAGTTTCTTCATCAACTTTTCAGTGGATTGAAGATATAAAAAGACTTTTAGAGGAAGTGGATAGAGTAGGGACAACACGTTGTCAATTAGGTTTTAATGTGTTTTTGAAGGGCACTTTCAGTGAAATGGGTGAAGTTAATAAACTTACCGGCTTTGGAAAAGTTTTGGATATGAAAACGATAGATTATTACTTAACAAATTGTTATGAATGTAATTTTGACGTAACTTATTATTATGAAAGAGAATATATATTGTGGTATGATAATGTTTTGGAGTTTTTAAAGCAGCATAAATCAACAGGTGCAACGGTCAGAGCGGATAAAAATATAGGGAAAAAAAGGCTTTTTTCTTTTATTGATTACTATACAAAGATGTTTTCTATGGATAACAAAATTCCTGTTACATATAAGATAGGGTATTTTATAGGTAATAAAAGAAGGGGAGCATAAGCCCCCCCGTAAAACGTCTTATATTATGAAACAATATTTTTTAATCTGTTTTCAACTATCTCTTTTGCTTCTTTGACGATTCTTGAAACAAGCTCGCCAACTGTAGGGATGTCATACACAAGGCCCACCGCTTGTCCACAGGCAAAGAGTGAATCTTCTGTCTCACCTGTTTGAATAGCTTTTAGCCCCCTTAAACCACTGAGAAGTGGTGCTAATTCTTGTAAAGTAGCTCCATTATTTTCCATTTCCAATATTTTTTCCGCGTGAGCATTTCTTAATACTCTTACAGTATTTTTAAGGCTTCTTTCTACAAGCATAGTGTCAGTTTCTTTTGCTTCAAGAAGTCTTTTCTTAATATTTTCATGGACAGGAGCTTCAACAGTGCCCACGAATCTTGTGCCTAAATTAATCCCTTCAGCACCAAGTGCAAGTGCTGCTACAAGCCCTCTACCGTCAGCAAAACCGCCTGAAGCGATTATTGGTATTTTAAGCTCATCTTTTGCTCTTGGGATAAGAATTAGGCTTGTTACATCGTCTTCACCGGGGTGTCCGGCACATTCAAATCCGTCAATACTTACAAAGTCACATCCGATTTTTTCTGCCTTAAGTGCATGTCTTACCGATGTACATTTGTGAATAACTGTAATACCGTTGTCTTTAAATTTTTGCATGTAATTTTCCGGATTTCTTCCGGCAGTTTCAATAATTTTTATCCCTTTCTCAATAATTACATCGATATATACATCATAGTTAATGGGCCTTAATGTTGGCAAAAATGTCAAATTTACTCCAAAAGGCTTATCTGTTAAACTTTTTGTTTTATCGATTTCTCCAGCCAATTTTTCAGGGGTATCAAAAGAAAGAGCGGTGATAATTCCAAGCCCGCCGGCATTAGATACGCTTGACACAAGCTCAGCTCTTGAAATCCACATCATACCGCCCTGTATGATGGGGTATTGTATATTTAGTCTTTCTGTTAAAACTGTTTTAAACATAATTTCTCCTATTTGCCACAAGCTTTTAAGAATTTTTGTAAAGCTTCCGGGTTGTTTGTCTTTAATGTGCCGGAGAAAATTTCTTTCATCCCCGGCTTATAATTTTCATACCACACTTTTTCAAAAAGCTCAGATGTCATCTTGCATACGCAATTGGCATCTTCAACTTTTTTACCTTCTTCGACAGTTAAACCATCGTTTTTGGCGAAAATAGTATATTTTTTGTCGTCATCAAACACGAAGTAAAAAGTATACTCCTTGTCCATTGGAGTATACTTTTCTGTAGCTTCCTTTAATATATTTTCAAGCATCTTGTTTTCCTTATTTTAATTTTGAAGTCAAGGCCGGTACAAATTGCATAACGTCAGCAACTACAAGCACATCAGCCACTTCAGCAATTGGTGCATCTTTATCTGTGTTAATCGCTATTATATAGTCAGACTTTTTCATACCTGCCAAGTGCTGAATCGCTCCTGATACACCGCAAGCTACATAAAGCTTTGGAGAAACAGTCTGTCCTGTTGTACCTACCTGTCTTGAATGGTCTACCCAACCTGCGTCAACTACCGGACGGCTTGCACCGAGCTCCCCACCAAGAGCCTTAGCCAACTCTTCGATAACAGGTACATTGTCTGGTTTACCTATCCCTCTACCGGCAGTTACAATAATTTCAGCTTTAGTTAAGTCTACTGATTTAGCTTCAGCTTCTTCATATCCTACAAACTCTAATTTTGCCTGAGCAGAGGCTTCAATTTTTTCTACTTCAGGGCTTGCAGAATCTACCACAGGTGCAAATGCTCCTGCCTGAATTGTAAGCACGGCTTTACCAGGAGTATGTCTTACAAATCTTCTAAGCTTTGCATTACAGCTTGGTACTACAAATGTATTATCTTCGATAGCTACTACTTCAGTTAGCTGACCTACTTTTAATGCAGCTGCTACTCTTGGAGCTAAATCCCAGCCGTATGAAGAGTGAGAAAATACAATATAATCAGGATTTTCTTTTTCAACAACTTGCTTTATAAGCTCCTTGTGTACACCAGGGTTATACTCTCCATATTTTTCAGCATCTGCAAGGTAAAGTTTGCCTGCTACTTTAGGAAGGTTACTTTCATAGCCCACTGCAAAGAAAACTTTTTCAGCATTCAGGCTATTTGCAAATCCATTTAATTCATATATTGTTTCCAAAAGAGCTTTTTCTCTATATTCTGCAACTAATAATACTTTCATATCAACCCCCTACACCAATGACTTTTCTTTTAAAATTTTAACAACTTTATCAACTAATTCAGCAACATCACCTTCAAGAATTTGAGCGCCACCTTTCTTTTCAGGGAATGCCATTTTAGCTGTTGTAACAAGATTTTCAACTTTAAGAAGCTCACTTGCTTCAAAAGTTAAAATCTCTTTTTTCTTAGCTTTCATAATATTTGGCAGGGTAGGGTATCTTGGTTCATTAAGTCCTAATTGACAAGTAAATACTGCAGGCACTTTAACTTTTATTATACTCTTTTTACCACCCTCAAGCTCTCTTTTAACTGTTACTTCACCGTTATTGTATTCAAAAGAAACTATTGTTGTTACTACAGGAAGTTCTAAAAGTTCTCCTAAAAGTACCCCTACCTGAGCACTGCCGGTATCTTGAGATTGAAGGCCTGTAAAAATAATGTCAAAACTTTTATCTTTAGCAAATTCAGCAATCATTTGGGCTTTTTGATAAGGGTCTTTTGAATAATAGTCGTTGTCATTAATATGAACACCTCTATCACACCCCATTGCAAGTGCCTTTTTGATAGCTTCTTTTACCCTTTCAGGTCCGATAGATAATACTGTAACATCACAATCACCAACTTGCTCTTTTAATCTTACAGCTTGCTCAACTGCATATTCGTCATATTCATTCATACGATATGCAAGGTCAGTGTCTTCATACCATACATTGTTTGATGCTACCTTAAATTTTGATTCCATATCAGGAACCTGCTTAATACAAACCAGTACTTTCATGACTACCTCCGTTTATTTTTCAACTCTTTCTATTAAAACTTCTGATAAATCTTTAACTTTCATTTTACCGTCAAGTTCAGCCATTTTAAGGCCGTCTTCAAACATTGTCATACAGAATGGACAGTTAGAAATAAGAGTTTCTACCCCTGTTTCCTCAGCCATTTTTACCCTTTTGACACTGATTTTTTCACCGATATTTTCTTCGGCGATAATTCTACCGCCACCAGCTCCACAACAGAAACTTTCAGCTTTACTTCTCTTCATCTCTTTAATTTCAGCTCCAAGTGCACTTAAGATTTCTCTTGGTTCATCATAGATATCCATATATCTTCCGATATAACAGGAGTCGTGATAAGTGCATTCTAGGGCTTCTTTGTTTGAAATCTTAAGTTTTCCTGTGTTAAGCAGTTTGTGAAGATATGTTGTGTAGTGCTCCACTTCAATTTCAAGCCCCAAATCTTTATAATCTCTACCTAAAGTATTAAGGCAGTGAGGGCATGTGGTAACAATCTTTTTAACATTATATTTTTTAATTTTTTCAATGTTTTCAGATGCTAAAGTTTGATATAGGTATTCATTTCCAAGCTTTCTTGCAGGCTCACCGCAGCATTTTTCCTCTTTGCCAAGGATACCTACTTTTATACCTGCAAGGTTACAAAGCTCTATAAAATTTTTGGCAATTTTTTGATTTCTCTTATCAAATGATGCATAACAACCAACAAAATACATAATGTCAACGTTACTGTCTTCAGCAAGGAGTTTTACATTTAAATCTTTAGCAAAATCGCCTCTTGATGCGAAGCCCATGCCCATAGGGTTGCCGTTGACTTCCATATTATCCATTGCAAGCATAACCTCTTCACCGGGGAACTCCCCTTCCATAAGGACAAGGTTACGTCTCATATCTATAATTTTGTTTACATGTTCGATATTTGCAGGGCATATTTCCTGACAGGCACGGCAGGTTGTACATGACCATAAGACATCTTTAGATACTTTTTCAATTAAATTCGCATCCGGTGAATTAAACGCTACATCACCGATATCTGCGATAAGCTTCATTGGGGAGAGAGGCTTATCGGTGTTATATGCAGGACATCTGTCCTGACATCTTTTACACTTGGTACATGCATCACTATCAAATATATCTTTCCAGGTAAGCTCAGCTACCTTGCTTACACCAAAGCTTTCAGCTTCTTCATTTTCCATATCAATTGTGTCTATAGAGCCTTTTCTTCTCAAATCTGTGAAGAAGTAGTTTGCCGAAGTAGTAAGTATATGCCTAAATTTAATAAAAGGGATAGAAACGAAAAATCCCATTACAAGGAGTAAATGTATCCACCAGAATGATTTATGCATTGCAAGAAGGGTGCTTTCAGGCATATTTACATATGCTTTGGCAAACAGTAGACCAATCGGTGACCACTTAGCTAACTCTGGATTTTGGTTTAGCTCGGTTGCTGCCATTCTAAACCCTTCTATTACAAAACCGGTTATCAGTATTGCAAGTAGTAAGCCGTGCATAATGTAATCATCTTTTGTAGTTTCAAGCCCTTTAGGTTTAAAGATAAATCTTCTTATTAAAAAACCTAAAAGCATAACAATTGCCACAAAACCGGCAATATCCAAAGCTAAAGAGAATATCTTATAAAATGTACCTTTTAGGAAAATTATTCCAAATAAAGGGTGTAAAAAGTCAGCTTGGATAAAAACCAGAGTAGTGCCTATTACAAGGATTAAAAAACCCCAAAAGAAAAATGCATGGAAAATCCCGGCAGGAGAATTTAAAACTTTTACCTGCCCAAGCACATTTTTCAGGGCAATATTTAACCTATCTGGCCAATCTGAATATCTGTCAAGTGATTTGCCTTGTTTGTATACGGCTGATCTTTTTATAAAGTTATAGACTATAGACCCAATAGCCAGTATGGCCAAAAGGTACATAGGAATTAATACACCATGTCCAACATTCCAATAAATCTGTCTAGTAGCTTCCATCTATTACTCCTATTTAAATAGCATTTTTGAAATAACTATTCTTTGAACTTCGTTTGTTCCTTCATAAATCTCAGTAATTTTGGCATCTCTAAACATTCTTTCTACTTCATATTCACAGATATATCCGTATCCACCATGAATTTGAATTGCTTCTTTAGTTACAAATGTAGCTGTTTCTGATGCGTACATTTTTGCCATCGCAGATTCTATTGCGTTAGTTTTTTTCATATCTTTAAGCCAAGCTGCTTTGTAAGTAATAAGCTTGCTTGCTTCAATCTTTGTAGCCATGTCAGCTATTTTAAATTGGATTGCCTGAAAAGCTGAAAGCGGTTTTCCAAACTGTTTTCTTTCCTGAGCATAAGCTAATGCTTTATCAAATGCACCTTCAGCAATACC
>JAIHAR010000058.1 GCA_020054865.1 Deferribacteraceae bacterium | reverse complement strand
TCGCTTCTTCGCCTGAAATTTATTTCGTGAAGCAGTCTTTTCTTTTCAAGTGCTCTTTTGATTATTACAATAATTTCATCCGTTCCGAAAGGCTTGTTTATGTAATCAAAACATCCCATATTCACTGCTTCCACTGCAGTTTCCATATCACCATGAGCGGTAATAACTATCACCTGAGTTAGTGGACTTGTCTTTAGAATATAATTAAAAATATTCAGCCCATGATTATCAGGGAGATTTAAATCAAGCAATACCACATCAGGCTCATCATTTTCTAAAAATTTAAGAAACTCTTCTCCTGAGAAAAACACATTTGTTAAAAATCCTTCACTTTCAAGATTTAAAGCAAGTAATCTCGCAAAGTTTTTTTCATCATCAATAATAGCAATCTTGTTCATAATCATCTCTTAAACTTTAAAATTACTGTGGTCCCTTCATTATCCTTGCTTTTTATTTCAAGGTCAATATTGTTTTTTTTGCAAAGGCTGTACACTACGGATAAACCAAGGCCTGTACCCCCCTTTTTGGTAGTAAAAAATGGGTCAAAAATCTTGTCCTGCACCTCTTTTGGAATCCCCTTTCCGTTATCCGAAATCATTAAAACGTAACACTCTGATAATATTTCAGATTTGACTGTTATCATCGCATTGTCATTATTGCACGCCTGCAAAGCATTTATCAAAACATTTATAACTATCTGATGAAAATGATTTTTATCTGCAAAACAAATGTAGTCAGCCAGGTCTTCGTTAATGCTGACATTAGCCTTTCTAAATTGAAACGAGAGCAATTTGATACACTCTTTTACCTCATTTTTTATATTAATCTTTTCCATGGCTGGTCCTGATGGTTTTGCAAAGTTTAGTAATTCGGCTACAAACCTGTTTACCCTTTCAATCTCTTCTTCGATAATATCTGCCAAATACTTAACTTTCGATTCATCGACCTTCTTCAACTGTTCCAATGCCATTTTTATGCTTGCCAGCGGATTTTTTATCTCGTGTGCAATACCAGCACTCATTAAACCGAGAGATGAAAGCTTTTCTGCCTGAATAAGTTTGTCCTGGGTTTCAGAAAGGTTTTCTGCCATTTTATTAAATTGTTCGTAAACAAAATCTATATCTTTGCTGTGATGTTTTTTTATCCTGTACTGAAAATTTCCATCAGAAACTTCGGCAAAACCTGCTATCAAGCTTCCAAAAGGTCTTGTTATCCATTCCAAAAAATAAACGCTTATAACTATTGCCAGAAGCACTATAAGAAATATCAATACAGCTGTATTCTGGATATTCATCAGCAACCTTTTTCTAATACTATCTCTGCTAACCTGAAAAATAAGTTTAAACTCACTTGATTCTTTTTTGCCAATAAACTCTATGGGATTTTTAATATCTTTTTTATCATCAAATATTAATTTACCCCTGTAATAAATTTTTTTACTATAATCATATTTTTCTGTATTATATTTCAAAAAATTTCCAAATACTTTTTCAAAAGACACAAAAGCTCTAAACCTGCCTAAAATCTTTCCGGAATAATCATTTATAATTTCTTCAAAAACAAGAAAATCATTGGAGTAGTTTTGCAAACTTGAGAACAAAATACTGTTATCATTTCTTAAAACTTCATAATAATCAAAGCCAAAATAATCCGATAACTCATTAAGCCTTTTTTCTATTGATTCTCTTTTAAGTGGAGTAAGATATTCAGTCATACCTGCCTTTAACGTGGTAAGCTGTGACATGGCAAATACTGTTTTTTTAATACTTATAAGTCTTTCCTCAATCGAGGATGAAATCTCATTGATAGAAATTTCAACATTATTGTTTAGCTCAGATTTAAGACTTTCTGCATAATTTTCAAGATAATAATAACTCAGTAGAATTAACGGTAAAAGACCTGTCAAAAAGTAAAAAACAAAAACATATAATTTAATCCTGCCTCTTTTTGCAAAAAGCTTCAACATATTCTGTAAGTACTATTGATTTAGCAAAAAGTCTATATTATAGTTGGCTATGAAATTTTTAAGAATTCTGTCATTATTTATTTTATTTACAGCTTGTGCCTTTGCCGGGAATATTTCAACCCTGGAAAGAATTGAAAATACTGGAAAAATAAGAGTAGGGTTTCGTGATAATCTTTACCCATTCTCTTTTACAGATGAAAAGGGTCGTTTCAGAGGATTTGCATATGACATTGCTTCTTTATTCAATGAAAAATTAAGTCAACATCTAAATAAAAAAATAGAAATGATACCTGTAAAAATTACCACTCAAAACAGATTTGAATACGTTTTGAATGATAAGATAGATATCGAAATAGGCTCAACAAGTTACAGTTTTAAGCGGGAAGAGTTGGTTGACTTTAGTATAATATATTTCTTCTCTGAAACAAGTATTTTGGCCTATTCTCAAAAGATTAACAATATAACTGACCTTAATAACAAAATTATTGGAGTAACAAAAAATACTACCAACGAGGAATCCCTATTAAAATTTTTAAAGGAAAATAATATTTCACCTTCAAAAATCGTATATTTAAATGAGCACTTTGATTCTGTAGAAAATCTCAAAAACAAAGAAATAGATGCTTTCTGCTCAGACAGAACAATCCTGTACGGAGTAAAAAAAATTCTTAATAGCGAAAACTTTATTATTCTCAACACCCCCATAGGCTACGAGCCATATGCCTTTATGATGAAAGAAAACAACTCTGACTTCAGAGATTTTGTAAATAATTTTATTGTATGGATGGTAAAAACCGGCAAATACTTTGAAATTTATGAAAAATGGTTTGATAAGGCCCCTGTTTCCCCTTTTTTAAAAAATTATTTTTCGGTAATATCTTATGACTTGCCAGAAAACTGGTGATATTAGGAGAATAAAATGAGGCTTTTTGTTTTGGCAATATTCCTGTTTCTTTCCCAGAGCACTTTTGCATTTGCACCAATACCCCAAATTGGCGACTTAAAAATTCTCAAGTTTGTAGGTGAAAAAGAAGCATTTGAACAAATTTATAAGCTGCACGGAAAAAAATTTCCATTGAAAAATGCTTATGTGGCAGAATACGCCAGCAAAACTCATTATGCAATTATATGGGCATCACAATCTGAAAACAGCAGTGATGCTTTTGCGCTTTTTGAAACTATGAATAAAAAAATGCCTAAAAGCAATGCTTTCAAAAATATGAAAAGTATGAAAATTAATAATATTGCAGTAGTGTATGTTTTTGGAATGGGAATGGATAATTATTACTTTCTAATAGAAGATAAAAACTATTGGATAGCGACAAAAGGTAAAAATACTGTTGATATCGTAAAAGATTTTTTAAAAAAAGAGAAGTCGTTGATATCTCAATAGACAATCAATGCTTGAATATATTTAACAATAATGATAATTACATATTTATCAATGAGGTAAGGGGGAAAAATGAATCCATTGACACTTGTTTATCTTTTTTTTGCCGGTACGTTTTTAAGTCTTTATTTTAACAAAAAACTTGTTAAGTTTTATAAAAATAAATGGATAATGTACGGTTTTGTTCTTTTCTCCGGTCTTGCTGCAAACCAGATTTATGACTTTTACAAAAGCCAGACCAACGCGCCTGAAAAAGTATCATTTGAAGCTCAGGCGATAATAGCCGAAAATGACCTTTTGATAACATCATCACATGGATACAGTGTTATTGTTCCGGCAGGTTACAAGTATATTACATCAAATGACGCACTTGCATCCCTTTATGCCGAGAAAAAATCTTCCGACAACAGAAGTTCAAGCACTATTGCAATCACTGTTACTGAAGCAAAAGAACCTTTAAGCAAGATGATGCCAGGTCTGGTGGAAAAACTGAAAAAAAATTATAATGATTTTAACTATTCAGAAAAAACAAACTCTTCAGAAGACAAAGTATTAAGATTCAGCTTCAAGACCGATGAGAACAAAAATTATGGCCTGATAAGATTTATTGTTAAAGATAAACTGCTATTTACAATAACTACTCTATCGAAAAATCCGGGCAATAACTCATACCCGCCTGAGCTTGAAAAAGCTGTAGAATCTTTTGCCATAAAATAAAAGCCCGCTTCGTCAGCGGGCTTTTTTATTTAATATACTAAGTACTCTCAAAGATGTTTCAAGTGGACAGGCTACTTCTTGATCTGCTTCATTACCTCTTCCACAAAGTTTTCCTGCTTTTTTTCAAGACCCTCACCAAGCTCATATCTTACAAATCTTCTTACCTTTATATTTTCACCAATCTTTGCAATTTTCTCTGCGATATGTTTTTCAACAGTTATATCAGGATTTTTTACAAATGGCTGGGTAAGAAGGCTAACGCTATTTACAAATTTTGAAATCTGGCCATCCACTATCTTTTCAATTATATTATCTGGCTTGCCTGATTCTTTTGCTTTTGCAACATAAATTTCTCTCTCTTTTGCAACAAGCTCTGGATCTACCTCTTCAGGAGATACAAACTTTGGGTTAGCCGCACAAATGTGCATAGCAATATCTTTGCAAAGCTCCTGAAAATCCTCGTTTCTCGCAACAAAGTCAGTCTCGCAGTTTACTTCCAATAATACACCTATTTTTCCACCACCATGGATATAAGAAGTTACAAGACCTTCAGCTGCAATTCTTCCTGATTTCTTTGCAGCATCAGCAAGCCCCTTCTTCCTGAGAAACTCTATAGCCTTTTCCATGTCACCATTTGTTTCATTCAGTGCCTTTTTGCAGTCCATCATACCGGCACCAGTTTTTTCTCTTAGCTCCTTCACCATTGAAGCAGTAATTTCAGCCATATCTATTCCTCCTCGTCTTCGTCTTCATTTTCAATATCAGCTGAAACTATCTCATCAACAGGGATATCTTCGATATCCTCTTCCTCAACAGATGCACTTCTTATCTCTTCCACAAGACCGTCATCTTTCAGCTGTCTTCCTTCATTTATTGCATCAGCTATTCTATCGGCAATTAACTGACACGCCCTGATAGCATCATCGTTGCCTGGGATTGGAAAATCTACCAATTCAGGGTCTGAGTTTGTGTCAACAATTGCCACTATAGGAATATTAAGTTTTTTAGCCTCGTTTACCGCATTCATCTCTCTTTTGATGTCAATTATGAACATAATATCCGGAATCTCTTCCATATCCCTGATACCAGCAAGGTTTTTATTGAGTTTTTCATACTCTTTTCTGAGATTTGAAATTTCCTTCTTCTTGAATCTGTTTACAAAGCCGGAATTAAACATCTCTTCCAGCTCTTTCATCCTCTGAACTCTGCCTTTGATAGTTTCAAAGTTTGTCAAAGTACCACCAAGCCAGCGGTTATTCACATAGTAGCTGCGGCATCTTTCTGCAGCATCTTTAATGGCATCCTGAGCCTGTTTTTTTGTTCCTACGAAAAGAAAGCTCCTCCCTTCTTTTGCCATATCCCTTACAAATTCGTAAGCCTGATTGAAGCACTGAACGGTTTTTTGAAGATCGATAATATAAATGCCATTACGTTTACCAAATACATATTTGGTCATTTTTGGGTTCCATCTTTTTGTCTGATGGCCAAAGTGAACGCCTGCCTCTAACAGGCTTTTCATAGAAATGTGAGACATATTTCCTCCTATTTGTTTTACCTCCGCCTTTAAAATCAGGCACCTGTCAAAGGCACTGGCCTGATTTCGCAAATATAAGGCGTGCGTTTTAGGGTGGCACTAATAACACAACTTATTACAATTTGCAACAAAAATTAAGTCTGCCCCAAAAAATAAGACTGAAAAGTTAAACTTTTATTTTAAGCCTAAAAGAAGCTTTATAGTGCCCCAGGCAAGTTTCCTATACACCTGAAACTCATCAGCATATTTTTTATCCATTGTCATTAAATAATTTGCAAAAGCTTCAGCCTCTTTGCTCAAATACTTATAAGTTTCAATCATCCTGTTACCAAATACCACATCTTCACCCACAAAGTCGCCGGAGTTAAGCATATTATTGAAGTGCTCTGTGGCACTGTTGTTTAAAGTTAAAATATCACCCACCACAGTTTTGACAAAATTACTGTCATAAACCCCTTTTTCAAACCCATCCCCTATTGAGCCTATCGCCGCATATTTCATATATACATCAGATGCAGGTCCGCCCACCGCTGACAACAGAGTATTGGTGTCAGCAAATCCAGATGTTAAAACCACAAAAAACATCAAGACCGCCATTAAATTAACTCTTAGTAGTTTCATAGTTATCACCCAGTACTTTTTTTATAACTGCATCTCTAAGTTTAATTACTACTTCCAGCTTTGAAATATCGTTATCTTCTGAGTCCCAACCAATAATATTAAGAAGCATTGTCTTGCTTCCAAGCCCTACTGAGCAAGGAAGAGTAATCGTAGTTCCACACTTACAATTCCTGTAGGCAATGACATCCTGAATATCATTAAAGTCAACAATCTGCAAATTACTATTTTGAGCATGAGAAGGTATCTCTGTATTAAGTAAAAAATCTTTAAAGTCAGTAAACTCCTTCCCGCAGCAATTGCATTTTCTCGGAAACTGCATCTCACAAAATTTAATCACATCATCAACATGCTTTAATATCTGAAATTTTTTCACAAAAACTCCTTATAACCTAAATTACCAATATGATTACATTATAATCGATTAGTTAAGTTATACCATATTATTTTCTAAAATATCAGGTTTTTTGTGTTTACTTTCAGCTTCTTCAATTTTTTTCAATTGCAAAGTTTTCAATGTTGTAGTCTACCATAAATATAAATGGAACTTTACTGTTGATATATTCTTTAAATATTTTGCAAAAATCAGTCTTTTTCAGAAACTTTACTAAAGTTGCATTCATTGCCCAACTATCGAATCTATATACCTTTGAAATTCGTTTATATCATCCTGCCTTTTTACCGCCTGTGTTCCTATAACAAAACCGTCAGAATATGTCAGTACCTTTTTCACGTCCTCTTTTGTTTTAATTCCAAACCCAAAAACTACCTTTTTCCCGGTGATTTTCTTAACAACATTCACCTTGTCTATAAGTTCATCACTCAAAAAATTTACACTGCTTCCCGTAACACCTCTCACACCAACAAAGTAAATAAAGTCAGCTTTATTATCCTTTAATTTTTCAATATCTTCCTGTCTGCTTTCAGGAGTAACAAATGGTATTATTGGTATTTCAAAGCCTTTGTCGTAAAAAAATTCGTGGTGTCTGTTTGGTAAATCGGCAACAATAACGCCGTCTATAAGACTATTGTATTTAGAAGAAAATTCTTTAAGGCCATATTGATAAAATATATTTGAATAAGTCATAATATAAAGTTTGGATTTTTTATGCTTTTCAACAATGTCAAGTATATCTTCCATGTTTGTTCTATTTTTCACCACAACGTCAGCAGCTTTTGCAATTATCGGCCCATCAGCAACCGGATCATTATAAGCTATTCCCACCTCAACAAAATCAGCTCTATTTGTCACATAAGAAAAACATTCTTCAAATGTTTGTAAATCCGGATAGCCGCCCAGGATATAAAACCCCTTCATATTGTCCCCCCTAAATTTTCCAATATTATTTCAAGATCCTTATCCCCTCTGCCTGAAAGATTTATAAGCACAGTCTTATTTTCAAATTGTTGGTGATTTTTGATAAAATAGCCTATAGCATGGCTTGATTCAAGAGCAGGCAGTATTCCTTCCATTCTTGATAATTCAAGACAACCCATTAATGCTTCATTATCCCTTGCAAAAAAGTATTCAGCTTTTTTCAAATCTTTTAGATAAGAATGTTCAGGCCCCACGCCTGCATAATCTAAGCCAGCTGAAACAGAATGGACATTACAGATTTGACCTGACTTGTCTGTCAGCACATATGAAAAACTCCCCTGAAAAATCCCTTCTCGTCCATAAGTCATCCTTGCAGCATGCTCACCCTGTTTATCTGA
>JAIHAR010000057.1 GCA_020054865.1 Deferribacteraceae bacterium | reverse complement strand
GATTACA
Organism: Deferribacteraceae bacterium; assembly: GCA_020054865.1. Classification (GTDB taxonomy): domain Bacteria; phylum Chrysiogenota; class Deferribacteres; order Deferribacterales; family Deferrivibrionaceae; genus Deferrivibrio. Next base: position 8,052 of record JAIHAR010000057.1, on the reverse strand, counting down.
TAATCGTTAAAGGAAATCTGCACCTCTTTGTTTGGTATTTTTAACGTATATTCTATTGTGTCCAGTATCTCATTTGTTATCATTTTATCTATCGTAAGATAGCCTGACTGATACAGCAACACTTCAATGTCAATATGCTCTATATCAAAAGTGGATAACAGTTTTCTGTCTACTTTCAAATTAGATAGTTTAGGCAGAAAATAATTTCTTTGTTTGAGCAGCTTTATCAAAAATGACGGTGTGCCGGTCTCAAACCAGTAATTGTCAAAAATATGTCCACTTGCTATAAACTGCAATATGTCAAAAGGGTTATACACATTGTCCTGAAGAAAATTATAACCGTTGTACCATACTTTTAATTTTTCCATATCCACGCCTTCAAGATATGGCATAAATGTTGTCTCTATATCATTTTGTGTATATCCGCAGATATTGCCGTATTTTGGATTAAGGGAGATATCTGTCAGCATGTTAAGACCGCTGAATATAGATGCTCTTGAAAATTTACTAACACCTGTTAGAAATGCAAAACGGATATAGGCGTCATTATCTTTGATGATTGAATACAGCCCCTTTATAAACTCCCTGTTTATCTTTGCCTGCTCAATATTTTCTATGACATCTAAGATTGGTTTGTCGTATTCGTCAATCAAAATTACTACCTTTTCGTTGTACTTTTTATACGACATCTCTATCAATTCTGCAAAACAGGAAGCAGCATCATTTTCATTCTTACATTCAATGCCTAATCTCACCTGATTCTTTCTGAAATTTTCATAGGCAGAGCTTTCAAGCCCCTCAAGGCTCTGGAAATTCCCAGCCCAGCTTATCTTGATGACAGGATATTTTTTGCTCCAGTCCCATTTGTCATAGATATATAGCCCCTCAAAAAGCTCTTTTCTCCCCTCAAATATCGCCTTTAATGTATCAAGAAACAGTGATTTACCAAAACGTCTCGGGCGGGATAAAAAAATATATTTATAATTTTCAATAAGATTGCAGGCATACTCTGTTTTATCAATGTACAGGTAGTTGCCATTGATAATCTCGCTAAATGTCTGAATACCTATCGGCAGCTTTTTCATATGAATATTTTACTTTTGAAATATGCTGTTTGCAAGGGGAATGTTGGTTTATATTGCTAAATATGCTGCTATTTACAACCCCTTGCACTTGAATTGCTACCCCTTTACCATTTCAAGTATAAAGCTGTAAATCTCAGCTGCCATTAAGACTTCATTAAAATCAACCATCTCATCACAGGTGTGAGCAACAGCAAGGTCTCCCGGGCCTAAAATAATTGGCTTAATACCTGACTGCCAGAATATCGGAGCATCAGAGTCACTTTTGAAAAAGCTCTGGGAAAAATCCAGATTCTTCTGATTATAAATCGTTTTCAACATTTTCGGCAGTGAGGCTTTGTCAGATAATTCATAACCATGATGAATAGTCTGCAGCGAAAATTTATCCTTTTCTCGTTAAATTTATCAAAAATCAATCTCTCTAAATCAAATGCCGTACAAAGTGTAAGTAAAATCTGCTCTTTTGGCTCATAAATGCCTTTGCACCTGAAAAATTTCAATCCCCTTTAATTGCTCTTTTACACACCCATAAAAAAGGCTAATATTTTATAAAATTTAGAGAGCTGCTAAATGATTGGTTAGAAGTTTTTAATTTTTTTCTGTATAATTTACTTTACATAATTGAGTAAATAGCGTATGATTGTAAACTAAATTTTACAGGGCAGACAAATGATAGAAATATTTCATAATCAAAAAGCAATAGCATCATTTTTCAAAGACAATAGAAACTTTATCATAGACTATAAAGATTTTGATATAAGTAACTCCATAGCACTATCTTTGCCAAATACTCAAAAGATATATCTATATGATTATAGGTTTCCACCATTTTTGGAGAGTTTTTTGCCAGAGGGGTATTTGTATGAGATATTTAAAAATATTTTATCAAAAGAATATGGCAGAGTAGATGATTATCTGATATTTTCACTTCTGTGCTCAAATATACAATCTAGAGTGCAATTTCAATGTAATCTACAAAAGAGTATAGACTTTCCTAATTTTGATATTGAAGAGATATTATCTAATGATACAAACGATACTTTTAATAACCTTCTTCAAACCTTTTTAAACAAAAATGCCATCAGTGGAGTACAACCAAAAACTATAGCACTTTTAAAAGAAAAAGAAAAATTAGATACAAAAGAGTATATCATCAAAACTTGGGGAGATGAATATCAAGATTTGGCTCTCAATGAATACTTTTGCCTAAAAGCTGTAGAAAAAGCAGGAGTAAAAACTGCAAATGTTAAATTATCAAAAAACAATAAATTTCTAATAGTAGAAAAATTTACACTAAAAGATGATGGTAGTTTTTATGGGTTTGAAGAGGTATTATCACTGATGGATAAAAACAAAGAAAGTAAATATGATGGAAGCTACGAGCAAGTAGCTAAAATCATCTACTCATATGCCACAAATAAAAGAGAGTCAATGATAGCATTTTATAAAACTGTGGTTATGAATTATCTACTTAAAAATGGTGATGCACACTTGAAAAACTTTGGCTTATTGTTTGATGATGATTTTAAAAATATTTTTTATTCACCCGTATATGATGTAGTCAATACGGTTGTCTACATTCACAAGGATAAACCTGCACTTATGATGGATGGCAAAAAGATATGGCACTCAAAAAATACTCTTATCAAGTTTGGGCAAAAAAGTTGTCTTTTGAGTCTAAGTGAAGCAAAAAAGTTTTATAGGGATTGTTTTGAAGCACTTTTGTGGGTGATTAATGAGCTGGAAGGTTATTTGACCAAAAATCCGGATTTTAAGATAGGAAAGATGATGTTAGATAGTTGGAAATTATCTTTAAAAGAAGAGAGCACAAAGGAGCTTAGTGATGATATTATCAGAACTTGGAAAAACTATTAAAAGTTTGCGACAACAAAAGGGAGTTTCTCAAGAAGCTCTTGCACAAGAAGCACATATCTCAAGAGCGACTTTATCAAAGCTGGAAAATGGCTATATTGCAAATATAAGTATAGTAACACTCAATCAAATACTTTCAATTCTTGGGTATGAGATAGATATTAAGCCAGCCAATCCATTTAGAACATAAATCATAAGGTGGGGATTTTTAATTGACTTTGACAATTTGCAACTTTTAACACCCCACCCATTTATTTTTTCAATTTTCACACTCAAGCACAGAGAAGTAAATCTCTGCTACTTTCAAAACTTCATTAAAATCAACCATCTCTTCACAGGTATGTGCGACAGCAAGGTCTCCCGGACCTAAAATAATTGGCTTAATACCTGACTGCCAGAATATCGGAGCATCAGAGTCACTTTTGAAAAAGCTCTGAGAAAAATCCAGATTTTTCTGATTATAAATCGTTTTCAACATTTTCGGCAGCGATGCTTTGTCAGATAATTCATAACCATGATGAATAGTCTGCAGCGAAAACTTTATCTCTTTTTCATTGAATTTTTCAAAAATCAGCTCTTCGATTTCAAACGTTAGCGACCCAAGAGAATATTTGGACGAAACGTGTAAATCCAGATATGCTTCGCACCTGTCCGGGCTTGCAAAACCTGCATGGGAACTGTTAAAATCCCTGATATTGTACAATATATCTTCTTTTTTATCGATGTATTCAATAATCAGATTAATACAATCCATCATCAGTTTGACAGCATTTTTGTCCGGCTTTGAAAGTGATGCATGCAATTTTTGACCATAAGTTACCAGAGAAATTTCAACGTACCCAAAATGTCCGAAGCATGGTTTAAGATTTGTTGGTTCACCGATAATTGCCCAATCAAAAGGGTATTCCCTTGCAAGCGTAAATGCGCCGTCACCTGACTCCTCTTCCCCCACCACAAGCGCAAGGGCACATGGGAAATCTCCCTTATGCCTTTCCCGATACGAGATAAATGATTCAACCATTGCGGCACAGCCACTCTTCATATCCGCAGAGCCAAGTCCGTATATTTCATTTTCGGTTATATTTGCCTCATAATTTTCATAATCAAAGGCAGGAACAGTATCAATGTGCCCCACAAAAACAATATCAGCTTCACCCTTGTCAGGCATCACAATAATATTCCCCCTTTGTTCGTCAACTTCCTGAAAAATGTAGTTTAACTTATGCTTCTTCAAATAACTTTTCAAAAAGTCCTGTATCTCTTCTTCTTTCCCCGAAGGGCTGTAAATATTAATCATATCCACAAGCAAATCTTTTAGCCGTTTTTCATTTATGCTCATTTTTATCTCCATCACTTAAATACAAAGTCAAATAAATCTGCTCTTTAGGCTCACAAAACCCTTTACCACGAAAAAATCCTAACGCCCTTTCATTGCTCTTTTCCACATCCACAAAAACAGTCCTTATCCCCTCATTTTTCATAAACTCTTTGAATTCATCAAAAAGCTTTGAAGCAAGCCCCTGTTTTTCATACTCCTCGTCTACGCAAAGCCAGACAAGATAGCCATATTTTATATGCTTTTTCTGTACAACATAGGACAATATAAATCCTGCTACCTTCCCCTTATCTTCTGCCACAAAACAACTCTGCCTGTTATTTACAAAGAATTCTGCCACTTCACTCTCATCCCACACCCGATAAAGATTAGGATAGTTTTTAAGGGTAAAAACTTTTTCCCCGAGCCTGTGGATTTGCGGCAAATCTTTTAGTGTAATTTTTCTGATATTCATATATAAACTCCAAAAACGATATACCTATTTTTTTCACACACTTTTTTTAACCTTATAGCAAATTATACCATCTTTCTCCGTTTGAAAATATTAAATTTTTAGATTAGAATATACATATGAATAAATTTACACTTGAAAATACCATTGAAGAAATTGTTCTTGAAAAGAAGGAAGCTGTAAAATACCTTATGGATAAAGGCATAAGATGTATCAGATGCGGTGAACCTATCTGGGATAAACTGAAAGATGTTCTTGAAGCAAAAGGGTTTACCGATGAAGAGAAATTGAAAATTTTACAAGAGATTAATAATCTGTGAGGGGAATTTGGAAACTTTTGTAGGCTTGATACTTGATTCCGGTAAATCTGCAATAAACCTGGCTCTTTATATATTGCTCCCGATAATGGTCATCATGATGGCAATTATGCACACCCTCGAGCAGAAAGGGTGGCTGAAAAGAATCGCAGTTATGTTTTCCCCTGTTCTTGGAATTTTCGGCATCCCTGGGGTAGGTGCATTTGCTGTACTGCAAATTTTGTTAATAAGCTTTGCAGCACCAATAGCTACTTTCAAAATTATGAACGATGATGAAGGCTACTCCCAAAGGGAAATCGCAACTACATTTGCTGCCACCATCGTAATGTCTCAGGCAAACGCAGCATTCCCACTCATTGCTGTAGGTTTAAATATAACCGTAACAATAATTTCTTCATTAATAGGGGGGATAATAGCTGCTTTTATCGTCGGACTTTTTATCAAAAAAGAAGAAAATTCGCACAACCCTGACAATGCTGCACCTTCATCAAAACGACTCCTTCCACTTCTGTTTGAAGGGGGCGAAAAAGGGATTCTGGTAGTTTATAAATCTTTACCTGCGCTTGTTATCTCAATTTTCTTTGTCAACGTCTTAAAAAAATTGAACATCTTGAACATGATAGAAAATATCGTGTCCCCTATATTTCAATTAATAGGAATTTCGTCTATCTCCGTAGTCCCAATCATAACAAAATTTCTTGCAGGGGGCACGGCAATGATGGCTGTGGCTATCGATATGATTGAAAAGGGTTTGATGACCGAAAAAGATTTGAATATGCTCGCCGGCTTTATAATTAACCCCATCGACCCTGTTGGAATGATGGTATTTCTTTCTGTAGGCGTAAGGTTTCAAAAGGTGCTAAAGCCTGTGCTGATAGCTTCCATTGTAGGGCTTATTGCAAGAGGAATAATACATCTGGTATATTTTTATTGATGAAAAAGTCCCCGTTATTGTCATATTTTACATTTTTTGTAGCAATAATTATTTTTACGATAAAACCTGCATTAAATCGCCAAAATATTTCCATAAATATTTTAATTATTTTATTTATGACCATATTTTTTTTCATTTATTACCATAATCTGCCAAAATCTATATTCTTGAAATCAAAGCAAATCCTATCGGATATCGGCATTGTCATGGTATCTGCTGTCCTGACATTTTATCTGAATAACAGCGGGCTTAAAGCTCCCCTTGCAGCAGGGATTGTGGGATTGTTGCTTGGAGTAATTTCAAATATTGACAAAAAACTTTATGATATTCAGTTTCCTGGCTACTGTGGCGCATTTATTGGAATGTCTTCAACCCTGATAGATTTCATATACACGCATATTATTGTTGCTTCAATAATTTCCGGGCTGCTTTTTGGATTTTCAAGAGATATTTTTACAGGTTTTGGTGGCAAACTCGGGACAATTGCCTTTTTTGGGGTAGCTGTAGCATATTATCTTTTGAGGTAAGTAAATTGTTTACTCTTTTTGTAGTTCATCTTTTGGGACTAAGCCTGACTTTTTATCTTTTTCACAATGTGGGTTACAGCTCAGTTATGGCATCGTCAATCGTCCTTATTATTGCAGGAGTTGTAGAGCACTTAAGCATATCAAACGCAGGCGAAATCTCCACAATACTTGTAATTTCTTCCTTCGTGGGTATGTCTTCCCAAAACATCCTTTCCAGTATAAAAACGCTCGTCGTTGCAAGTTTTATCGCAACTATTGTTTATAAATTTTCCAACGATTATTCAGGGTTTGGCGGTGCATCAGGCACCAACGCATTTATCGCAGTCTGCATAACATACCTGATTTTCAATTTTTCAAAGCTTAAGGTTTAAAAACGTGAGTTTCTATCAACATATTGGCAAATTGTCCATTTATGCAATTTCCCATTCAAAATTTGCAATATTTCGCTTTGCTGAATCAAACTCAATGCCTACAAGATAAATCTCAGAATACTCCTTGTAAATAGGTGAATTCTTATATTTTAGGGCGTAGTTTTTACTTTTTATCTGTGATAATGCTTCCCCTTTCTTCCCATCAACTTTAAATTCAAGGATATATATCTTGTCCCCCACAAAACAGGTCAAATCAATCCTTCCCTCATTTGTTACATCCTCACCAATGATTTTTATCCCCAAAGAGGCAAGATGAACATAAATTATACTGGAATAAAACCCTTCAAATTTGTCTAAATTGTTTTTTGAAAAATTATTGTAAGGGATAGATGCAAATATCGATATGAGACTTTCTTTAAATTTATCAAGATTGCCTTCATACAATGCATCATATGATAAATCCTGAGTGTCTACTATATTTTTTTGCTGAAAGAGATAGTGGAGTATGTAATCGCTTAATGACAACTGCACTTCAAGGTTAGGCACCCTCAAGGTATATTCAAATCCACCTCTTCTTTGCTCCTTTACACTGTCTATCGTAAGATAGCCAGACTGATACAGTAGCACTTCAATGTCAATATGCTCTATGTCAAAGGTGGACAATAACTTATCATCCATCTTCAAATTGGATAATTTCGGTAGAAAATAATTTCTTTGCTTGAGCAGCTTTATCAAAAATGAGGGTGTACCGGTCTCAAACCAGTAGTTTCTGTACATATGCCCACTTGCAATAAACTGCAATATGTCAAAAGGGTTATAAACATTATCCTGAAGAAAATTGTAACCATTGTACCAGATTTTCAATTTTTCCATATCCACACCTTCAAGATATGGCATAAATGTTGTCTCTATATCATTTTGTGTATATCCGCAGATATTGCCGTATTTTGGGTTAAGAGAAATATCTGTCAGCATGTTAAGACCGCTGAATATAGATGCTCTTGAAAATTTACTAACACCTGTTAGAAATGCAAAACGGATATATGCGTCATTGTCTTTGATTATTGAATACAGCCCCTTTATAAACTCCCTGTTTATCTTTGCCTGCTCAATATTTTCTATAACATCAAGAATTGGCTTGTCGTATTCATCTATCAAAATT
>JAIHAR010000056.1 GCA_020054865.1 Deferribacteraceae bacterium | reverse complement strand
GCAAGTCCCGGTTTTTGAATCCTATAGTTGGTTAGATACTTGGTATGTATACTTTTTTTGCCATAAATAAGCTTTAGCTCCAAATCCTTTGCTTCAGGCAGCAATAATTCCGATACAGGAACTTTTTCCATTACACTTTACTTTCCTCTTCTTTTAAAATTTCCAACACCTCTTCCATATTGCTTGAACTGAGCACTCTGCTTTTAAAGTCTGTCATTTTAACCAATCTGGAAATTCTCGCCAATGTTTTTAAGTGCCCTGCTATATCCGACTCAGGTGACAACACCACAAAAAACAATTTTACCGCTAATTTATCGGGTGCATCAAAATCTATCCCATTTCTTGATACAGCAATTGCAATAGATGCTTTAGAAATAGAGTCAAGCTTGGCATGAGGGATAGCAACTTCTTCCCCCACAGCAGTACTACCAAGCTTTTCCCTTTCAATAAGCGCATTGTAAATTTTATCAGAGCTTAAACCCAGCACGTCCTTTGAAAGAATTTCACCGAACTTTTTTATAATTTCATCTTTCGTAAAATCTCCATTCAAAAAAATTATATTTTCCTTCTCAACCAGTTCAATTAATTGCATTTCATTGTCACCTATGGCTGAATTAGGCCTATGTTGCCGTCATCCCTTCTGTAAACTACGTTGACTTCAGAATTTTTGGCATTTCTGAAAACAAAGAAGTTTTTATTTAGCAAATCCATCTGCATTACAGCTTCTTCTATATCCATAGGTTTTACAGGTATCTCTTTTGTTATAATCGAAACCGGCTCATCGTCAAAACTTGCACTTTCATAAACATCAAGTTTTAAAGGTGCTTCGAAATTCTTTTCAGCAAGTTTCTTGGCTTTAAGCTTTTCTTTATACTTCACAAGCTGTCTTTCTATTTTGTCAACTGCAAGGTCAATAGATGCATACAAATCTTCCGATTTTTCAAGCCCCTTCAAAAATACACCTTTTGCATTGACAAGTATTTCAGCCATATGGACATTTTTCTGCACATCAAGTACCACATGGACATCAACCACCTGATCAAAATATCTTTTTACTTTGGAAACTTTTTTTTCAACGTAACTTCTGATTGCATCTGTCAGTTCAATGTTTTTAACAGTTATTTGAATATTCATACTACCTCCTTGTTTTTTTTCTCGCTGAAGCACCGGGTATATTAAGTTCGTCCCGGTATTTTGCCACGGTTCGCCTTGCAATCTTTATACCTTTTTTTGACAAAATTTCCACAATTTTCTGGTCAGAATAGGGATAATCTGCCGGCTCATTCTCTATAAGCCCCTTGATAACATCTTTTACATTTGAAACACTCACTTTTTTTCCATCTACCCCTGCAATACCTTTCATAAAAAATGATTTCAATTCCAAAACCCCATATTTGCACATAGCATATTTATTGGACGTCACTCTGCTGACAGTTGATTCATGCAAACCGGTTTCATCTGCTATATCTTTCAGTTTAAGTGGCTTTATAAACTTTACCCCTTTATCGAGAAAATCCCTCTGATGCTTTATCAAAGCCTCAACAACCTTTAAAATTGCCTTTTTGCGCTGATTCATACTTTTAATAAACCATATAGCATTTTTTACTTTTTCTTCAATATAACCCCTGGATGCATCGTCAAGACCTTCCCCTTTCAGCATCTTAACATAATACCTATTTAGTTTTATTGCAGGTACGTCATCTTCATTTAACACCACTTCGTACTTCCCGTTTTTTTCCAAAATGTAAACATCCGGAACAACAAACCTCCCTTCAGGGGAAAATTTAAGCCCGGGCTTTGGATGAGTCCTTCGGATAAAATCAACTATCTCCCTTATATACTCCTCACTGTAACCAAGTTTTTCGGCAATCGTTTTAAGGTCACCTGCATAAATCTCATCACTAAAATCACCTAAAATTCTTCCCGCAACATCTATATCAATTTTATCTACACCCATATGCTCAAGTTGTTTCAAAATACATTCTTTCAAAGATGTGCTTCCTACCCCTGAAGGGTCAAATTCCCTAACTATCGCCAAAACTTTATTTACACTCTCATAGTCACCATCAAAATACTCAACTATCTCATTTACCTTGACAGTCAAATATCCATTTTCATCAATATTACCAATTATATACTCACCAATATCTGTCAAATAGTCATTAAGACCTGCTATATTAAGCTGAAATAAAAGATGCTCATACAAATTTTCTTTTTTTCCTATAAACTTATCGAAATTTACAGACTCATCATCAGGCACATATGAAATCCCTTCCTGAAAGTCGCTGAAATAGTCCTGCCAATCAACCTTTTCAAGCTCCCTTAAAAATTCGTCAGAATTCTTTTCATCTTTTACTTCCTGGACTTCAGCCTCTTCCAGCACAGGGTTTTCCTCAAGAACACTGTTGAGCTCAGAAATAAGTTCCATATAAGGAAGTTGCAATATCTTAAGGGACTGTTTCATTTGCGGGGTTATAAGAAGTTTCTGGCCTAATTTTGTTTCAAGATTTATCTTCATCTTATTCATTACAATGAAAACCCTTCTCCAAGATACCTTTTAATAACTTCCTGATTGTTGATAATTTCTGTTTTATCCCCTTCAGCAAGTATCTTACCTTCATATACAATATAACTTCTATCGGTTATTTTCAATGTCTCTCTTACATTATGATCAGTAATCAAGACTCCTATCCCCTTATCTTTTAGCTTAAAAATCATATTTTGAATATCAGTCACAGATATTGGATCGATACCTGCAAAAGGCTCATCAAGAAGTATAAATTTTGGACTTACGGCAAGACATCTTGCAATCTCCAACCTTCTTCTTTCACCACCACTCAACGCATAGCCATATGATTTTCTTACTTTGGCAAGGCCAAATTCTTCTATTAGCTCATCTGTGCGTAATTTTATCTTATTATTTTCATATTTAACAATTTGAAGTGCAGCTATAATGTTTTCCTCAACAGTTAATTTTCTAAAAACTGAAGCTTCCTGAGGTAGATAACCAATTCCAAGCCTTGCTCTTTCATGTATGGGAAATCTGGTTATATTTTTATCTCCAAGTATAACCTCGCCAGAATCAGGTCTTACAATACCTACTACCATATAAAAAGTTGTAGTCTTACCTGCACCATTTGGTCCAAGCAAACCTACTATTTCCCCATCGCTGACTTTGAGGCTAATTCCGTCAACGACAAATCTATCTTTGTATTTTTTTTTCAGTTGTGTTGTCTTTAGTTGCATTATCAGTACCTTCAGGATAGAAAATAATTTTTACTCTTTGACTCTCCCCTTTATTCACAATTACTCTGCTATCCTTGTTATAGATTATTACCTCATCACCTTCCAAATAATTTTTCCCCTGCCATACCTTTACATTTTTCCTCAGCACAGCCTTATCGGTATTAATATCTATATCTGCAAATTCAGAAAGTGAGTACAAATCTCCCCTCGTTACCTGAACATTCCCCTCACACAATATTTTATCAACCTTCTTATCTTTATTGAAATAAACAGTCATATTGTCTGACTTGACAGTAACATCATTATAGTGTGCCACAACATTTCCCCTAAATATCGAAACATTTTTGTCTCCGGAATATACAAGAGAATCGGATTCAACCTTCACTGATGAAATCTCCTTTGAAAATGCAATATTTACAAGCAAAAACATCAAAACAAAAATCAATCTAATTTTCATAATCCACTCTCACACTCCCTTCGAATTGAACAATCCTCTTTTTCTTGTCAAAAAACACATTGTCAGAATATAGTTTAGATGTATTTGTACTAATTTGCAAGCCACCACTTACAAAACCGGTGTTATTATCAAAAAAATAAATTAGATTTGAATTTTCTCCACCTTCAAATCTGTATTCATTGAAATCACCTGATATATTATCAAACATTTCAAGTTTTTCATCGACAATTATTTTGCATCTTTCAGAAACAATATTTGTGTTATTGCCTTTTTCATTATACACCACGTAACATTTTTTCATTTCGATTTTCTTAAAATTATCGTATACATATGCCTCTGCAGCTCGAACACTGTAATAACCTTTATCGCCAATATTTTCTTTCAGATTCATGTTTTTCATGTAAAGACTGTTACGCTCGATTTTTGGTGTTGGAAGTTTGCCATCTTTTTTGAATAAAAAGACAATAGCCAGAATAGCCACTACAAGTAAGATTTGTAAATATCTTCCCACTGCTCATTTCTCATCAATATTGCTTCTATAAATTCTCTAACTGCACCTTTTCCCCCTTTAAAATTGGAAACAAAATTTACTTCCTTTTTTATATAATAGGGGGCATCGGCAACTGTACCTGAAAATGCACATCTTTTCAAGATTGCAATATCGTTGATATCATCTCCAATAAATGCAGTTTCTTTATCAAGAACAATACCAAGCTTTTCACAAAGCTTATCAAGACAATCCAATTTATTGTCAATACCGGTAAAAACGTGTTCGATTTTTAGCTCTTTTGCCCTTAGTTCAGTGACTCTTGACTCTCTTCCAGAAATAATGGCAACAGTTATGTTTGCCTTTTGAGCCATTTTAATACCAAGTCCATCTCTCACATTGAAGTTTTTTATTTCATGACCACTTTCAGTATAAATTATCTTCCCATCTGTCAAAACACCATCAACATCTAAAACCAACAATTTTATCATATTATCTTTGCTCTCAAAAGGTCGTGCAGGTGCAATATCCCCTCGATTTTATTCCCATCATCAACTATCAAAAGGGAAGTAATGGAATTTTCCTCCATTACCTTCAATGCTTTGGCTGCAAGAGCCTTTTTTGTAATCAGTTTTGGATTACGTGACCCTATCTCTTCAACACGTCTTTCAAACACATCCTGATATTTTTGCATCCCACGTCTCAAATCTCCATCTGTAATAATCCCCTGAACAATCAGGTTGTCATCGACAATTGCGGCACAACCAAAACCTTTACTGCTAATTTCATAAATCGCATCTGCCACATTTGTGCCAAGTTTTACCACTGGCACCATTTCACCTTTATGATAAAGGTCTTCAACCCTCGTCAAAAGCTTTTTACCAAGGCTTCCTGAAGGGTGAAAAATCGCAAAATCTTCCGCTTTAAATCCCCTCTTTTCAAGAAGTGCAACGGCAATAGCGTCCCCTATTGCAAGTGCTACTGTTGTGCTTGCGGTAGGGGCAAGATTCAAAGGACATGCTTCCATCTTTACGCTTGCATCAATAACAACATCGCTTCTTTCAGCAAGTGTTGAATTCACCCTCCCCACAATAGAAATAATCTTTACGCCAAATCTTTTTATCACTGGCAGCAAAGTGACTATCTCCTCAGTTTCACCACTGTTGGAAATTGCAATAACTATATCTTCCGAACGTATAACTCCAAGATCCCCATGTACACCCTCTGCAGGGTGCAAAAAAACCGCTGGTGTACCGGTAGATGACATTGTGGCAGCAATCTTTTTACCTATCTGACCGGACTTACCCATCCCCGTAACTATAATTTTTCCTTTGCACGCAAAAATCATTTCAACTGCATCTACATATTCACTGCCAACCCTGTTATACACATCATTAATGCTGTCTGCCTCAATCTTTAAAGTTTTCTTTACAGAGTCGATGATTTCCAATTTATACCCCTTATTGAATCAATATCAGTTAAGATATTTTCTACCATTTTGAAATTAATCATATTAGGACCATCACATAGCGCAATGTCAGGCTCTGGATGAACCTCCATAAAAAAACCATCCACACCAAAAGCTGCAGCAGCTCTTGATAAATATGGGACAAACTCTCTCTGACCGGAAGAAGACTCTCCTGCTCCACCCGGAAGCTGCACTGAATGTGTTGCATCAAATATAACCTTTACATCGAGCTCCTTCATTATTTTAAAAGCTCTGAAATCTATTACAAGATTGTTATAACCAAAAGTAGTTCCTCTTTCAGTAAGAATTATATCCTTTGCATTAAAATATCTTAACTTATCCACCACATTTTTCATATCCCAGGGCGCAAGAAACTGCCCTTTTTTAATATTAACCACTTTACCTGTCTCAGCGGCAGCTTTTAGCATATCAGTTTGTCTGCAAAGAAATGCAGGTATCTGAATCATATCTACGACCTGGGCAACAAGATGCGCTTCATCAGGTGTGTGTATATCGGTAACTATTTTAACATTGAACCTGTCTTTAATCTTCCTGAAAAAATCCAGTCCTGCCTTTAATCCGGGTCCACGGTAAGATTTTACAGAACTTCTGTTAGCCTTGTCGTATGATGACTTGAAATAAAAGTCATAACCTCTTTCATTTGCTATATTGCTTAAAAACTCGCAAGTTTTGAATACTACTTCTTCGTTTTCAAGTACACAAGGGCCTGCCAGAAATATCATTTCTGATTCTCCAATTCTCTGCCCTTTTCAGTTTTAAATTTAAGAGCAGCATTAATAAATCCACTAAACAAAGGGTGAGGCAAAGTAGGTTTTGATTTGAATTCCGGATGAAACTGGCATCCCAAAAACCATCTGTGAGATTTAAGCTCAATAATTTCAACAAGGTCTCTGTCCGGATTCACACCGGATATCACGAGACCGGCTTTTGTAAGCTCCTCTCTGAAATTATTATTAAACTCGAGCCTGTGCCTGTGCCTTTCAAAAATTGTTTCACTTTTATATGCTGTGTATGCTCTTGTACCTTCTGCAAGTTTACACTCGTAAGCCCCCAGTCTCATTGTTCCACCGAGCTTTTTTATCTTTTTCTGCTCTTCCATATAATCAATTACCGGATGCTCTGTTTTAGGATTGAATTCAGTACTGTTAGCATCGTCATATTTAAGAACATTTCTTGCAAACTCAATAACTGCACACTGCATCCCAAGACAAATTCCAAAAAACGGTATGTCTTTATTGCGTGCAAAATTGACTGCCCGAATTTTCCCTTTAATACCTCTTTCGCCAAATCCACCTGGCACAAGTATCCCATCCACATCATCAAGAAATTTATCAGGATTTTGACTTTCAAGGTCTTCAGCATCAATCCATTTAATATCCACTTTAACCTTGTTGTCTATTCCACCGTGAATAAGAGCCTCATTCAAACTAATGTAAGCATCTTTTAGATTAACATATTTCCCCACTACACCTATTGTTACAGTATCTTCGGGATTTTTAATTCTGTAAACTATCTCTTCCCAGACTGACAAATCCAAATCTCTTTCTTCAAGCCCCAGCTTATTCAAAATGAACTTATCCGCCCCTTCCTTGTTCATAAAAAGTGGCACCTGGTAAATTGTAGAAGCATCAATGGCATTGATTACAGCATTTTTTGAGACATTACAAAAAAGAGCTATTTTTTTACGTATGCTATCATCAAGCGGATACTCTGACCTACAAACAAGCATATCAGGTTGAATACCAATCTCCCTTAGTTCTTTGACGGAGTGCTGGGTAGGCTTGGTTTTCAGTTCACCCGCGCTTTTAATGTATGGCACAAGAGTCACATGCAGATAAACCACATCATTGTCTTCAAGGTCAAATTTTATCTGCCTTATAGCCTCAAGAAAAGGAAGGCTCTCAATATCTCCAACGGTTCCCCCTATCTCTACAATCACTATGTCATACTCGTCAGAAAGGCTGTAAATGCTGTTTTTCACTTCATCAGTGATATGGGGTATAACCTGAACTGTCCCTCCAAGGTAGTCCCCCTTTCTTTCCTTTTCCAGAACTTTGTAATATATTTTACCGGCAGTTACGTTACAATCCTTTGTTGTGTTTGAGTGCAAAAATCTCTCATAGTGCCCAAGATCCAGGTCTGTTTCTGCACCATCATCTGTAACATAAACTTCTCCGTGCTGGAAAGGGCTCATAGTCCCAGGGTCAAGATTAAGATAAGGATCAAACTTTTTAATTATAACCCTGTAACCCCTTGCCTCAAGAAGTGTAGCTATTGAAGCAGCTGTAATCCCCTTACCCAATGAAGATAAAACTCCGCCGGTAACAAAAACATACTTAGCCATCTATTTTCCCCTTTAACTAATTTTTAAGCAACTTTGCATATTTTTCAGCTTGCATGAGATCTTCTTCCGTATCTACTGACAGCGGTTTGTAATCCGTCAGCAGCACCTTGATTTTATGCCCATT
>JAIHAR010000055.1 GCA_020054865.1 Deferribacteraceae bacterium | reverse complement strand
TTATAAAAATTGCAATAATATTATGGAATATTTAAAAATTTCCTGTATAATTGAATGAAACTTAATTTTACAAATAAAAAGGAGGACTTTATGAAAAGGTTGATAGTTGCAGTATTAGCAGTCATGGTAATGTTTTCATCTTTTGGCTTTGCGGAAACAAGAGGGGCAGTGGTTATGAAAGATACTGCTTATGGTGCGATAACCGGTGCGATTATAGGAGCTGCATTCCTTGCTTTTGAAGAAAAACCCTCAGACCATCTTGAGTATATTTCATATGGTGCTGCAGGTGGTGCAATTGTAGGGGCTATTTTTGGTGTTTATGAAGCAACAGCATTGGTAGAAATTGAGAATGGTAAAACAAAAATTGCAATGCCTACAATAAAAACACAGGTCAAGGGGATAGAAAAAGTGGCAAGTACTGATGTTTTAAAAGTTAAATTTTAAAACATTTATTCTAATGGTTGCCAAATATTATGTGTGATACGATTAATTGGTAAGTAGTAAGATAGCTAAACAACAAACTTGGATTTACATAAATAGAGATATTTTGTAGTTTAATAAAAGGGGGGTATCCCCCTTTTATTATTTTAAGTTCTAAATTTACTGACAATAGTTTGCAGGTTTGATGATTCTTTTTCGATGTTGAGCACGGTGCTTAAGACCTCCTCGATGGCTTTGGAAGATTCTTCAATTCCTGCTGAAATATTCTGGATGCTTCTGCTAACATCTTCAATGGCTCTAAACTGTTCTTCTGTTGAATTGCCTATGAGAATATTTTCATGGCACTCTCCTTTTTTGATAATAAAAACATAAAGCCTAAAAGGTTTATTTCAGTAGATTATACACGCTAAGTTATCTTATTTCAAATGGAATCAATTTTTATTTGTAGTAAGATTGTGATGTGAGGTGATAAAATGAAAAAAAACAAAAGGGGCAAGTTAGTTAAAAAAACAGGACTCCCCCCGGGGGCTCTTGTATATACTGGTGACAAAAATATTGAATTTACAATTCAAATTATTGAATACGATAGCGAGCATTACAGGGAATATACGATTAATGATATATCTCAGTTGGATGTGAAAAATGCCACAGGGGTAACATGGATAAATATTATCGGATTACACGATATTGAGGCTGTTGAAAAGATTGGCAATTATTTTGGACTGAATAAGCTTGTGCTTGAGGATATATTAAATGTTTATCAGCGGCCTAAAATTGAATATTATGATGAGAATATATTTGTAGTACTCAAGATGTTGTCTTTAAACAATGAAACCAAAGTACTTGATGCCGAGCAGGTGAGCATTGTTTTTGGTAAGAATTATGTTATCTCTTTTCAGGAAAAAGAGATTGATATATTTGGCTTTATAAGGTCAAGATTAAAAAATAACAAAGGGATAATTAGAAAAAAAGGCTCTGATTATCTGGTTTATGCTCTTATTGATGTTATAGTTGACAATTATTTTGTCGTTCTTGAGCAAGTTGAAGAAGAGCTTGAAAATCTTGAAGATGAGGTAACGACAAAAACTGGTTCTGATATAGTTGAGAGAATGCATAAAATGAAAAAAGATTTAATAGTATTAAGAAAAGCTGTATGGCCTTTGACAGAGTTAGTAGGGATATTGTATAAAGAAAAAAATAAACTTATTGCTGAAGAAACACTTATGTACTTCAGGGATGTTTATGATCATACAATTCAGATTATTGATATTTTAGATACAATAAGAGATATACTAAGTGGACTTCTTGATATATATCTTTCTGAAATTAATACTAAAACCAACGAAGTTATGAAAATGCTTACTTTGATTGCGACTATATTTATACTTCTAACATTTCTTGTGGGTGTTTATGGTATGAATTTCAAGAACATGCCTGAGCTTGAATAGAAATATGGTTATTTTGGTCTATGGGGGATTATGATATTTATTGGTGTGGGTTTAACGCTATATTTTAAAAAAAGAAGTGGATGTAATAATTGAAACGATTATTTGACAAATGTAAAATTATAAGATACAACAATCCAAAATATAAATAAGGAGAAGTAAAATGCTTGAAATTACTGATGCGGCAAGGGACAAACTCAAGTCCCTTTTGAAAAATTATCCCGGCAAATGTCTGCGACTTGTTATCGAAGGTGTTGGCTGAGGCGGCCCAAATCTGGGTTTGGCTCTGGATGAGCCAAATGAAAAAGAATTACAAGTTATCAATGAAATCGAAATTATGGTAGAAGACAGAATTATTAATTATGTAGGTGAGGCAAAAATCGATTATATTTCGAACCAAAACGGTGAAGGTTTTGTGATAATTCCTGCTACTTCTGGTGGAAGTTGTTCTTGTAGTTAAATTTTTACAAATAATTTCGAAAAATCTTCAATAGGGCCTGCAAATTTTGCAGGCCTTTTTTATACCAAAATATATTTTTTAAAAAGTTAAAATGCCCTTTGATTTTGTTGAGTATTATGGAAACTATATATTTGATACACAATTAATATTTCATAAGTAAGATGACTAAGAATATAAGCAAATACCAAAAATGCCGGAGGGGGGACTCGAACCCCCACGGGTGATTAGCCCGCCGGATTTTGAGTCCGGTGCGTCTGCCAATTCCGCCACTCCGGCAACAACAAGCAAAACTTATACATTTAAAATTTTTTTATGTCAATTAAAATCTCAGTCTAACAATGAGTAAACTTGTCAAAATGTTTCATATTTTATTCTGCCAAAGTCAAGTTTATCATACTGAATCGGTTTAGGTCGACTTTTGGGATAACCTATTCCTATAATTGATTCTACAAGGAAATGCTCGGGAATATTCAGAATTTTTCTTACATTATCTTCTGCCAAAACTTTATTTTCATCATATCTTAATCTTATTTGCGCCCAGCAACTGCCAAGTCCAAGGCTTTCTGCGGTAAGTTGTAAAATTATTGAAGCAATACTGCAATCCTCAATACATGTGTCTGATGCACTTGTATCACCTATTACAGCTATCGCAACATTGCAATTACTTAGAAATTCAGCGCCATGAGCCTTTGCTGTAGAAAGTTTTTTCAAAGTTTCTTTATCTTTGACAACAATAAATTTTGTAGGGTTGATATTTCTTGAAGTAGGCGCTCTTAATGCTGCTTCTATGAGTATGTCGAGCTTTTCACTTTCAATATTTTTTGTAAGAAAGCTTCTTACGCTTCTTCTGTTTCTCAAAATTTCAATCATATATCACCTTTTTTAATTTTTAATTTGTAAAGTTAGTATTGAATTTTCCGATAAAAAATAATACACTTTTTACGTAAAAACAAGGGGGCTTTTATGGGGATTAAACTCAAAATGCTTGTGTCGTATCTTCTTATTTCTTTGATTATTGTTATATTCGGAATTATAACTATAGGTTTTTTCAGTAAAATAAAATCATATATCAATGATGTTACATTCAACAATAATTTACTTTCCAAAATATCTGACTTTGATATAGATTTTTTAAAATCTACAAATATGGTAAGCAGAATTCTTGCAGAAGATAATATCGAAAAGTTAAATCAAGAGCTTGAAAGTGTAAGCGCGAATACAGATAAATTAACTAATACCACCAAAGACATTAAAATGTTAAATCCCAAAATAGCATCAAATCTTCAGAATGAACTTAATGAGCTTGATAAAATAATTAAACAAATGGGTGAAAACAAGACCAACTACCTTACCTTAAAAGAAGATGTTGCTAAAATTTCAGTGAAGATTGATGACCTTTATAGGCGTATTAAGGGCTATATAGAAATTTCGTTGAAAACTATTCCGGAATCAAACATTTCAACTCTTACTTTATTTAATAAAATGATGGAAAGCAATTTGCAATTTAAAGTTTATGCAAATTATATGCTTTCCCAGACGGATGAATATGAGATTGAAGACTCGCAAATGTCTATGCAAAGTTATTTAAAAGTTATGAGTGTTGTCGCACAGTCAATTCTTGAACATAAAAAGATACAGGATATTCTTCCTGACCCTGTGAATGACCCAAAGACGAGAGAACGATTACAAAATATTATAGAAACATGCAACGAGCTTACCCCTCTGGTTGACAATATATATAATGAATATTTGAAAGCAGTTAAATTGGGAAACAATTTGTCAAGTATGACAGTAAACCTGGAAAAAAACATAACAAGGCTTGATTCGTACATTGATGAACAGATGGCAATGGCGAGCAAAAATGTTAAAAATAGTCTTGATACAATTAATTCAATATCTAATTCAAGCAGGGTTATTTCTATTATTGCTATTATAATTGCTTTGGCTGTATCATCCGTCATTGGTGTTGTAAGTGCAAGTAAAGTATCTGCTCCAATAATCAAGATTACTAATGTTGCCAGGAATATAATTGACGGCAGATTGGACATTGAAGATATTGAGATTAAGGGTAGCAAAAAAGATGAAATTGCAATACTGACAAAAGCAGTAAATGATATGAAAAACAGCCTAAAAACGCTTATAGGTAAAATTTCAGAATTTTCAAATATGCTTCTTAATGTGAGTCAGCAGTCGTTATCAAGTATGGAAGAGATGAAAACATCTACAATCAATATAAATGAGGAAATAAATCAGACGGCTACTGCTGCTGAAGAGATGTCAAGCACGTCACAGGAAATTGAAACAAATATCCATGAAGGCGTAAGCAATATAAATATTGCAAAAGGTGAAATTATAAATGGCAACAAGGGGCTGCAGGAGGCTATTGATAATATCAACAAGATTGTATCGGAGTTTGTGGAAGCATCAGGAAGTCTTGATGAGTTGAAAAAATCAAGTGTGGAAATTAATGAAATAATCAAGCTTATTATAGATATAGCTGACCAGACAAACTTGTTGGCACTTAATGCGGCAATCGAGGCAGCAAGGGCAGGGGAGGCTGGAAGAGGCTTTGCTGTTGTGGCAGACGAGGTGAGAAAATTGGCTGAAAAAACTACGCTTTCTACAAAAAATATTTCCGATAAAGTAAACATTATACAGAAGAGCGTTGATGAGGTAGTAACTATTGTGGATTCTGGCATAAAAAACATTGAAGAAGGCTCCAGAGAGATTACATCTGTTGGTGAAAGTTTTAATCAGGCCACAACCGACCTTGAATCGGCAGTAAATTCAATAAGTCCGATTCAGAAAATGGCTGAGGAGCTTAATATCGCAATCAGTATGGTAGCTTCATCTATTACAAATATTTCCAAAAGTGCAGAAGAAAATGGATTTATTATTAACAATATAGTTTCTCTTTCAGGTGAAATTGAAAAAGTATCTGAAGAATTGAATGATATAATTAAAAAGTACAAAATCTAATATTTGAATATTTTTTTAGTTACATTATTTGTTACGGCTGTGATATTAATCTAAGAGTCTTTTTTTGTTGCAGAATGTGGAATTTTCTTATAAAACTCTAAAATATGAATAATATAATCGAAATTAGAGATGTTTCTAAAACTTTTCATCTTTCGGAAGGGATTTTTTCGGCATCTAAAGACAAAATAAAAGCTATTGATAATATTTCTTTGAACATCGAAAAAGGCAAAGCGATAGGAATAGTAGGTGAATCCGGGAGTGGTAAATCAACCCTTGCAAATATTATTGCAGATATAATAAAACCTGACAGTGGCGAAGTTTTATACAAGGGAAAGGTTGTAAATCGAAAAACACCTGATTATAAATTTTATAGAAAAAATGTTCAGGTTGTTTTCCAGGATCCATATTCGAGCCTTAACCCGAGACTTAAAATTTTCACAATGTTGAAAGATGGATATAAAGCCCATTGTACTGACAATAATTATAGGGAAAGATTTATTGATATATTCAAAAAAGTGGGGCTAAAAGAAGAGTTTTTATATCGCTATTCCCACGAGTTTTCCGGGGGACAAAGGCAAAGGATTTCAATTGCAAGGGCACTTATTCTTGATCCGGAAATTATTATAGCTGATGAGCCTGTAAGTGCGCTTGATGTATCCGTGCAGTCGCAAATTCTGAATATTTTTAAAGAGTTGAAAGTCAGAGAGGAAAAGACGATTATTCTTATTTCCCATGATCTTGCAGTGGTAAATTTTTTGTGTGATTACACTATTGTTCTTTATAAGGGTGTGGACGTGGAATATGGTAAAACGGATGATATTATAAATAACCCCATTCACCCTTATACGAAGACATTGATTTCTGCATCAAAAAACCTTATATCTTCAGAACTTATTGAAAATATTAATGCTGTTTGCCCTTTTGCCAGCAGGTGCGAGCATTTTGATGGTAAACTATGCAATAAAGAGCTTGAAAAAAAATATATTGGTGATAACCATTATCACAGATGCAATAAGTTTTAAGGGGAAAATATGGAAATTTATAATACGATGACACTTAAAAAAGAACCTTTTGAGCCGATAAATGATGGCGAAGTGAGAATGTATGTATGTGGTGTAACTGTTTATGATGACTGCCATATCGGCCATGCGAGAAGCTCTGTTGTGTTTGATGTTATAAGAAAGTATCTTAAATTTAAAAATTACAAGGTAACATTTGTTAAGAATTTTACTGACATTGATGACAAGATCATCAAGAGGAGTAACGAAATCGGTATCTCATGGAAAGAGCTTACAGCAAAATATATAAAGTCCCATGATGATGATATGAGTGCACTTTTGGTAGAAAAACCAGACTATACTCCTAAAGCAACGGAATTTATCAATGAAATGATTGAGTTATGTGAAAAACTTATTGAAAAAGGCTATGCATATGAAAAAAATGGAGATGTATACTTCAAAGTAAGGGCCTTTGAAAATTACGGAAAACTTTCACATCGAAGTATTGATGATCTTCTTGCGGGAGCAAGGGTGGATGTGAGCGAAATTAAAGATGACCCTCTTGATTTTGCCTTATGGAAAAAAAGCAAAGAAAATGAACCAGCCTGGGAAAGTCCTTGGGGACCAGGAAGACCGGGATGGCACATAGAATGCAGCGCTATGAGTTCAAAGATTTTAGGAATCCCTTTTGATATCCATGGTGGTGGGAAAGACCTTGTATTTCCCCATCATGAAAATGAAATTGCACAATCTGAGGCCTCTGAAGGCAAGATGTTTGCAAAATACTGGCTGCATAACGGCTTTGTTAATATAAATAAGGAAAAAATGTCTAAATCTCTTGGCAATTTTTTTACAATAAAAGATATTTTAAAAGAATTTGATCCGGAGGTTTTGAGATATTTTCTTCTTACTACCCATTACAGATCCCCTCTCGATTTTTCCAGAGACAACCTGATAGAAGCCGAAAGGGCACTTGACAGGATTTATACTGCACTTGATGAATTACTGACTTATAGGCCTGTCAAAAAGTCAAAAAACCTGACAGAAGATGTAAAAAAGCTGGAAGCGGGCTTTATTGAGGGTTTTACAAGGTCTATGGATGATGACTTCAATACCCCTTCAGCTCTTGCCCATCTTTTTGAATTTATAAAGTCATTAAATATAATTATTTCAAATAAACCTGATGAGGAGAGCTTTACTATTCTTGAGAGTGTTGTGAAAAAGGTAAGAAAAATTTGTCTCGATGTTCTTGGGATTATTCAAAAAGAGCCTGAAGAGTGGTTTAAGGCTAATCTTGCAATAGATGAAGAAGAGCTTAATAAATTGATAGAGGAAAGAAATTTAGCAAGAAAAAATAAAAATTTTGCTAAGGCGGATGAGATAAGGGATTACCTCAAGCAAAAAGGTGTAGAGCTTCTTGATACACTTGATGGTACAAAATTCAGAGCAAAAAGGGTGAGGTGAAAATGAATATATTGCTAACCGGCGCCGCCGGATTTATAGGCTCTTTTACATTGAGAAAGCTCCTTGATGAAGGTCATTTTGTTGTAGGTATTGACAATTTAAATGATTATTACAGTCCGGAGCTTAAAAGATACAGGTTGTCAGCTTTTGAAAAAGATAAAAATTTTAAATTTATCAAAGCAGACATTTCTGATTTTGAGGCGATGAGTGTTATTTTTCAAACTTATAAAATAGATGCGGTTATCAATTTGGCAGCAAGGGCTGGCGTGAGGTACAGCCTTGTAAATCCATTTGTGTATTATGAAACAAACTCTACCGGAACAGTAAATTTACTGGAGCTTTGCAAGGATTATGGCGTCAAAAAATTTGTCCTTGCATCCACTTCAAGCCTTTATGCCGGACTTGAAACCCCTTTTAGCGA
>JAIHAR010000023.1 GCA_020054865.1 Deferribacteraceae bacterium | reverse complement strand
TTTCAAGTGTTGTTGGCTTTACCGGGAATATTGGTCAGGCAAACTATGTATCCAGCAAGAGCGGGATTACAGGTCTTACAAAATCTCTTGCCCTTGAACTTTCGGCAAGAGGTGTAAGAGTTAATGCGGTGGCTCCAGGTTTTATCGATACAGATATGACAAGTGAGCTTGGAGAAGAAGTTAGACAAGAGATGCTAAAAAAGATACCTCTTGGTTATTTTGGAAATGTGGAAGATGTTTCGAAGGCAGTGATTTTTCTGGCTTCAAGTGATTCTGACTATATAACCGGTCAGACGATTCATGTTAACGGCGGTATGTTTTTTAACTAAAATAAAAAAGCAAGTCAGGAGGAAAAGATGGCTGATATTGAAAAAAGAGTAAAAGAAATTATTGCAGAGCAATTGAGTATTGATGTTGAAGAGGTAAAACCAGAGGCTTCATTTATAGATGACCTTGGTGCTGACTCTCTTGACACAGTTGAACTTATCATGGCTTTTGAGGAAGAATTTGACCTTGAGATTCCTGATGAGGAAGCTGAAAAAATCAAAACCGTTGCCGATGCAATAGAACACATTAAAAAACACGTTGGCTAATTTTTTGGAGGGCTAAATGCCCTCTAAAATAATTTGGAGGACTTAGTGAAGAGAAGAGTTGTAATAACCGGCATAGGGTTACTGACACCCATTGGAGCGGGAATCGATGAAAACTGGGAAAGCATAAGAAATGGTAAGAGCGGTATTGGAACAATTACAAAGTTTGATACTTCGGAATTCCCAGTTCACATAGCAGGTGAAATAAAAGAATTTGATCTAAATGAGTATGTAGATAAGAAAGAGGCAAAAAAATTTGACGATTTTATAGTTTTTGCACTTGTTGCTGCGGAACTTGCAGTTAGGGATTCAAATATTGACTTTTCCAAAATCGACTCAAACAGAGCAGGGGTGATTGTAGGGTCAGGTATTGGTGGTTTTAAAACAATTGAGGATACCCATACTGTTTATGTGGAAAAAGGTAACAGGAGAATTTCACCATTCTTTATTCCTTCAACAATCATTAATATGGGTAGTGGTGCGATATCTATAAGATATGGTTTGAAAGGTCCAAACAGTAGCGTGGTTACAGCATGTGCTACAGGCACCCATGCACTTGGAGATGCCTTCAAAATAATTCAAAGAGGCGATGCCGATTTAATGTTTGCAGGCGGCAGTGAGAGTGCTATTACACCTCTTGCGCTTGGAGGCTTTGCAAATATGAAAGCACTTTCAAGAAGAAATGAAGAGCCTGAAAAAGCGAGCAGACCTTTTGACAAAGACAGGGATGGATTTGTAATGGGTGAAGGTGCAGGTATAATGATTCTTGAGGAGCTTGAGCATGCAAAGAGCAGAGGTGCAAAAATATATGCCGAAGTTGTTGGGTATGGGTTGACAGGTGATGCATACCACATAACCGCTCCTGATGAAACAGGTGATGGCGCAAAAAGATGTATGCTCATGGCAATCAATGATGCCGGGTTGAAGCCTGAAGATGTTGACTATATAAATGCCCATGGCACTTCTACTCCATACAATGACATTATTGAAACAAGGGCAATAAAGCAGGTATTTGGGGAGCATGCTTACAATTTGTTGGTTAGCTCTACCAAGTCAATGACCGGTCACCTGCTTGGAGCAGCCGGAAGTGTAGAAGCTGCTTATACTGCACTTGCTATTTACAAAGGTGAAATTCCACCTACAATAAATCTTGATCAGCCTGATGAAGGTTGTGATTTGAATTATGTGCCAAACAAAATGATAAAGAAGGATATTAAAGTGGGACTTTCAAACTCGTTGGGGTTTGGAGGTACGAATGCTTCAATTATTGTGAAAAAGTATGAATGATTATAGTTTTTTAGAGGAGCTCCTTAACTATAGATTTCAGGATAAGGGGCTTCTTTTGGAAGCTTTAACGCATAAATCTTATTCCCACGAACACAAGCTTGAAAGAAATTATGAGAGGCTTGAGTTTTTGGGGGATGCGGTACTTCAGTTGATAGTCACAGAGTATCTTGTTGCCAAATATAAAGAATATGATGAAGGTATGTTATCCAAATATAGGGGTTATTTTG
Source organism: Deferribacteraceae bacterium (assembly GCA_020054865.1). Taxonomy (GTDB): domain Bacteria; phylum Chrysiogenota; class Deferribacteres; order Deferribacterales; family Deferrivibrionaceae; genus Deferrivibrio. Next base: position 30,143 of record JAIHAR010000023.1, on the reverse strand, counting down.
TCAGTGAGCAGTTTTTAAGCGAACTGTCAAAGATTATAAACCTTGGAGATTTTGTTAGACTTGGCAAAGGGGAAGAGCAAAGCGGAGGAAAATTTAAAAGTTCGCTGCTTTGCGATATATTTGAGTCACTTATTGCAGCGATATACATTGATGGTGGTTACAACCATGCAAGAAGTGTGGTAATAAATCTTTCGTCTGATAAAATTGATGAAACTATTGATGAAAACAGATTCATTGACGGAAAAACGGAGCTGCAAAAACTGACGCAAAAAAGGTTTGAGCAATTGCCTGAATACAAAGTGATTTCCGAAGATGGCCCCGAGCACGATAAGACATTTTTGGTTGAAGTATATATTGGTGGCAAGCCTGTGGCAAAAGGCAAGGGTAAAAGCAAAAAAAAGGCCGAACAGGATGCTGCTAAAAAGGCACTGTATTATTTGCAGAAATAAATGCCGAAGATTCTTCCGGTTTTTATCCCATTTTCTGGCTGTAAAAGCAAATGTGTTTACTGCAATCAGAATATAATTTCCGGTCAAAAAATTGATAATTTGAAGAATGATGTTTTAAAACAGATAGAGTTTCACTTTAATATTTGCTCTGACTGGGATGAGATTTCTTACTTTGGTGGCAGCTTTTCCTGTCTCTCTGAAAGTACGAGAAATTTACTTTATAATATTGCAAAGGAAAAAGGCTTTAAAACTCTTAGATTTTCCACACGTCCGGATTGTTTAAAAGATGAAATGATTGATGAATTCAAGAAAAATTATGTTAAAACAATAGAGCTTGGCGTACAGTCGCTATCTGATGAGGTTTTGGTTAAAAATAATAGGCCCTATAGTGCTTCGACAACTATTGAGTGGATTGATAAATTGCATACTGCCGGGTTTAACGTTGTAGCTCAAATAATGGTAGGGATGTATGGAGAAAACTGGGATGATTTCAAATTCACCGTCGATACAATTGCTGAAAAAAAAGTTAACGGGGTAAGAATTTACCCTACTGTTGTCCTGAATAATACAATGCTAAAAAATCTTTATGATAGCAAAGAGTTTATTCCGCTTGGTTATGAGGATGTTTTTTCAAGACTTATTTACGCATTTGTAAAATTTTCAGCAAAAGGTATAGAAATTTTACGAATAGGTCTTCAGGATAGTGAATCTTTAAAAAAGGATATCGCAGCAGGCTTATATTATCCGGCTTTTGGAGATATGGTAAAAACATTGATAATAATCTGTTATATCAAACAGTTTGGTAAACTTTCGGTCAGAGAGGAAGATATCAAGAAATTGCCAAATTATAAAGGTATTTTAAAAAAATACTTTTCTGATAGAATTTTTTCTGTTAAGAATGAAAAAATCTTTTCTATTAGCAGAATATGTAGAAGTTTGGAGAGTGGGCTAAGTGAGAATAACCGGGGGCAGCTTGAAAGGGAGGTTGTTAGTTTCGCCAAAGAGGTCTGGGGTAAGACCTACGACAGACAGACTTAGAAGCTCAGTTTTTTCTATTCTTGGCAGTAAAATATCTGATTCATACGTTTTAGATTTATTTTCCGGTACCGGGGCGTTTGGTATAGAAGCCTTAAGCAGAGGTGCAAAATTTGTAGCCTTCCTTGATAAAGACACTTCTTGCCTAAAGCAAAACCTAACCAGCTTAAACTTAAGGGATAACGTAAAGATTTTTACGGGTGATTATAAATCAATATTAAAGAAGATAAGCCTTGACTTTGATATAATTTTTATAGACCCGCCGTATGAAAAATATAAGCCTTCTGAAATACTAAACAGTGTCAAGCATCTGTGCAGAGATAAGACTTTAGTTGTCTATGAAGAAAGAAAATCTTTAGAATTTTCTGATGTGGATGATTTTTTCAAAGAAGTGGACAAAAGAGACTATTCAGATACACAAATAAGGATATATGAGGTTTTGATATGAAAGCAATTTATCCGGGCACATTTGACCCTATGACTAATGGCCATCTTGATATTGTTGAAAGAGGGGTGATAATGTTTGACTCCCTTATAATAGGTGTTGCTGAGAATAAAAGAAAAAAGCCAATGTTTTCAATTGATGAGAGAGTTGAGATGATAAAAAAGTCTGTTTCGCACCTAAAAAATGTTGAAGTCAAGCCTTTCAGTAATCTTCTTGTAGATTTTATGAAAAGCGAGAGGGCCAATATAGTTTTGAGGGGTTTAAGAGCCGTATCGGATTTTGAATTTGAACTTCAGCTCGCCCTTATGAATAGAAAGCTTAATCCTGAATGTGAAACTGTATTTTTGATGCCCAATAAAAAATATATATTTTTAAGCTCAAGTATGATCAGGGAGATTGCGATGCTTGGCGGAGATGTATGCGAGCTTGTGCCTCCCCCGGTGAAAGATTTTATCGAAAAAAAATGCAGGAATGGGTGTGTTTAAATATTTTATTTGAAATTAGTGTTTAATATGGTAAAATGTATTGGACTAAAGTTAACAGTTTGATATTTTGTTTTAAGTTAAGAGTTATTGAAAAGATATATAAAATTTTGATTTGGGAGTTTTAAAATGATTAAAATTCTTGCAGTAGATGATAGCCCTACAATGCACAGACTTTTTAAGATGATTTTTAGCACAGATGAATATGAGTTAAAACTTGCAGATAACGGCGAAGAGGGGTTGCGGCTCGTAAAAGAGTTTTCCCCCGATTTGATTCTTCTTGATTTCATAATGCCTAAAATGAACGGATTTCAGTTTTGTAAAGTATTGAGAGAAGATTATGGTTTGAAAGAGTTACCGGTCTTGCTTATCACAAGTAAAGCTGAGGATGTTGGAGATAAATTTATAGAGAAATTCAAGTGCATTGACTATATTGCAAAGCCATTTCAACCTGATGAGCTTGTGGAAAAGGTAAATCAGGTGCTTAATAAATGTGACAATGGCCCTGGTGGCGAAAGTGAGATTGATGCCCTTCTTGATATTGAGGACAAAAAAGGCTTGGCTTCATACGGCGACGAGGAAAACAGTCAAAAGAATGAGAAAAGTGAAACTTATACATCTGTTTCAGTTGTTGAAGAGATAATTGCAAAAGTTGAAAAGGATGTGTTGCCCACTTTGAGAAAATCGATAGAAAAGTATCTAAAATTTGAAACAGGTTATATGATAAGCGATATAAAAGGTGAGTCAATTACAATAGATAAGATAACGGACATCATGTCAAAATTTGATGGAGAGCTTACTGTTTTTAATAATGAGTGTGATTACCATTTTTTGATTTCAGGTGGCTATATAACATATTGCTACAAAGGGGACAATAGGATAGAAGATTTGTTTGAGCTTCTTCAGGATATAACGGGCACATGCCTTCTGGAAGTTGATGATTTTGTTTCCTTGTACTCTCAGATAAGAAGTCTTGGCTTTGAAGATAGCCTGTTGAAAAGGTGTTTTATTTTTTACGTTGCCAATATGCTTGTTGAAGCGATTGAGCTAAAAGACAACAGGTATTATGTTGATCTGGTAGAAGTTAGCGAAGCATTTAAAAGCAAAAATTGGATTTCCTATGAAGATTTAAATAAAATGATTTCTGACTTCAAAGAGGAGAGAATTGAAATTAATAAAGTTGTATTTGACGAAGGTCTGGTACCTATGAAAAACGATAGTTCTGCTGATGGGTTGAAGTCTTTTGAATCGAGGGTTTTTGAGCTTTGTGACGGTAAAAGATGTGTCAGAGATATACTGAGGTTTTTTGGCAGCAACAGACAATATGTAAAAAACACAATAGGAACGTTGATTCTGACAGGATATTTAAAAATTTAAAATTTAGGGGGTAAATATGGCTAAGATATTGGTTGTAGACGACAGTCTTACCGAGAGAGAGATAATCAAGAAAGCGCTTGAGGCCGAAGGTTACAGTGTTTCCTCAGTTGCTGACGGTGAAGCAGCTATGAAGATGCTTGATAGTGAAAAGTTTGATCTTATTCTCCTTGATGTAGTAATGCCAGGTAAAAACGGCTATCAAATATGCAGGGAGATTAAAAAAAGCGATTTTACTAAAGACATACCTGTAATCCTTGTTACATCGAAGGGGCAGGAAAGTGATAAGTTTTGGGGTAAAAAGCAGGGAGCTGATGATTATATTGTCAAGCCTTTTCAGATTGATGACCTCATTAATACCGTAAAGAGGTTTGTTAAGTGATAAAAGAGATTTTACTGAAAAAAGCAAAAGGGTTGCCGGTAGTAGAGAAGCCTGAAGGTTTAAGAAAGTTTGTTGATTGTAAAATAGGCAACTTAAGATTTTTTATTGAAATGGAAAGTGTAAGGGAGCTCGCCCCTCTTGTCTCAATTACAAATATACCTGGAGCTGATTATAATATTTTGGGTGTTTTGAATTTGAGAGGAGAAATTGTTGTAGTTATTGATTTGAGAGAAAAATTCAAAATTAGCGAGGTTAAGAAAACTATTCTTAGTCGGATTGTTATAGTAAATGTTGAAGGTGAGCTGATTGGTATTTTTGTTGACGAAGCATCAAACATTGTAGAGGTTACAAAAGAACAATTTATTGATTCTCCGAAAAGGGCCGAACCTTTTTATCTCGAATATATTGATATTGAAGGGGAAGAGATTGGTGTCCTTGATTTAAAAAAAATATATCTTGATTATAAAATTAAGTGAGGTTTGTTTATGGCTAAAAAGGGAGTAAAGTTCAGTTTGTTGACAAAGGTTATTTTGCTTGTACTTGTGGTAATCGCAGTGGTTTCTTTTGCTGCAACTTATGTAATTTACTTAAACTCTGTAAAAACTGAAATAAAGAACATTTCAGAAGATTTGACTACAAGGGTTGATCTTACTTTTGAAAGGATTGAGAATAAGGACAGAGAGGTTGGAAGTATTATAAGGACCTTCACCATTTCTCCGCTGCTAAAGTCTGCTCTTCAAAATAGAGTCAAAACAGATTTAATAAATACGGAGATGGAAAGATTTTTGAAGACATATACCGATATTAGTGGTGTATATCTTGTTGACAGCAAGTATAATATAATTGGTCAGGCTTCAAATAAAGAGATAACGCTGCCGGCACTTGATGAGATTATATATTTTGAAGATTTAAAATTAAATGAATATTACGTTGAATCTTATCTTACAAAGGAAAATCCCTTTGTTGTTTATTACTCTCCGGTAGGTGACGAGAATGGGATTTACGGTGCGCTTGTAGCTGTTGTAGACGGAAACTATCTTCTTGGTTTTGCAAACAGTGAGTTTACTAAAATGAAGTTTCATGAGGCACAAAGGGCATGCGCAAACTGCCACTCAAAAGAAGAGGGACTTATAAATTACGGTTTTACAACTGTTTATGACGCAGATGGCAACATTGTATTAAACCCTCTTTTTGGAGACAGGATGCTATACGAGAAAAAACCGGAATTTACTACACTGTTTAACGATATAAAAAATCAGCTTAAGGTAGATAAGTTTATTGAAAAAGAAGTCACAATTGAAAATAAACCGTTTCTTGCATCTTTTGGTAAGTTCAGATTTAAGCATACAGAGTTTTATGTGGGGATGTTTAAAAACAAAAACTACAAACTTGCAAGCATTCAGCGTGGCGGTCTTTTTTCTATGGGAATTACTGCAGTCCTTGCCATGTTGGTTTTCCTTGTAACGTTGATACTTATGAGAAGGACCCTTTCTCCGGTTGTCGAGCTTAATGGTGCAATGCAAAGAGTTATGGAAGGGGAATATGATATTCGTGTTACCTCAAAAACTTCTGACGAATTAGGTAGCCTCGCTGAGGGTTTTAATGAAATGCTGGAAAGAATATCTGGTTATATTCAAACTGAAGAGAACAGAAAAAGGCTTCAGAATCAGGCTATCAATCTTATGGATGTTGTTTCCGAAGCGGCAGAAGGTAACCTTACCGTAGAAGCTGAGGTTACTGCGGATGAACTTGGTGCGGTAGCTGATGCATTTAATATGATGACAGGAAATATCAGAGAGTTGATTAATGATATTAAAAGTGCCGGTGATTCGATAGTGGATGCTACTGAAAAGCTACTTCTTGCAGCTGAAAAGACAAGTGAAGGCGCGAACATTCAGATTGAGGAGCTTAATAAGACATATGAAGTAATCAATATTTTTAAGAAAAACAGTCAAAGTTCAGCAATGAAGTCTGAGGAAACTGTTGAGATTACCAACAAAGCCTCTGATGTTGCTGAAAAGGGCTTGAAAATGCTTGATGATACCGTTGATGCAATGCTTAATGTTAAAAGATATTCGCAGCTTGCATCTAAAAAGGTAAAAAGCCTTGGTGAGAGATCTCTTGAGATTGGCGATATTACAAATGTTATTAGTGAAATTTCCAATCAGACAAACCTTTTGGCTCTGAATGCAGCAATTGAGGCTGCAAGGGCAGGCGAATATGGACATGGTTTTGCGGTTGTTGCTGATGAAATCAGAAAGCTTGCTGAAAGAAGTACAAAAGCGACCAAGGAGATTGCAGAGCTTATTAAATCTATTCAGATTGAAACTTCTGAAACTGTAAAGCTTGTTGAAGAAAGTACTGTGAATATTGAGCAAAGTTCTGACTTGGCAGAAAAAGCGGGTGCTTCTCTCAGGGAAATTAACGAAGCACTTTTAAATGCGAGAGATTCTATACGTGAAATTTCCCTTGAGGTTATTAAACAGGCTGAAGAGGCAAACAATGTAGCAGTTTCAATCGAAAAAGTAAGGGAGATTGCTGAAAGTACCGTTGAAGGTGTTAAGCAGACAAATATGATTGTAGCTACACTTTCACAACTGGCTGAAATGTTTAAGGAAGCGGTTGATAAATTCAGAGTTTAAAGATGGCAAAAATTAATAAACAGGAATTGGTAGAATTTTTCTTGATGGAAAGTGAAGAGCACTTTGAGACCATTTTAAATGGTCTCATTGTGCTTGAAAAGTCTCCTGAAAACTGGTCAATTATTGATGAAATGTTTCGCAGTACTCATACAATCAAAGGCTCGGCTGCCATGGTCGGATTTATCAATACTTCCGATGTTGCTCACAAATTGGAAGACTTTCTTGATGAGTTTCGTACCGGAAACAGAAAGATAAATGAGGGGATAATTACCTCTTTAATTAATTTGTTTGAAAAGTTTGAACGAGAGATTAAAACTAAAAAGGACGACCTTGGACATACAGTTTATGAGGAGTTTTTGAAAGAAATAGAATTGATAAAAAGCAGTAACGTTAGTGACTTGAATGATAAAAACAGTGTAGATTTTGAACCTCCAAAAAAGTCTTTCAGGCCAAAACCAACAAGAGTTGAAGTCCTTGAAATGGCAGATGAAAAGTTTTCTAATATTGGTGAACAAAGTTTTGACAGTTATATCAGAGTAAAGCTCAATAAAATAGATAGTCTTCTAAATCTTGCAGGTGAGCTTATTACCAATAAAAACAGACAGCTTGAGCGTGTTAAAGCGATTCAGGATTTAAGTTTGAACCTTGAATATACAAAAAATAGGTTAATACACCTTATAAGGGAGTTTGAAGATAAATATTCATACACCCTATTTTCAGACCAGGAGCTTTCGAAAGGCTATTCTGAAGAACTTCTTGACGGGTTTTCAGAAGGGGAATTTGATAGATACGATCATTTCAATATTCTCTCCAGAAGGTTGCAGGAGATTGGCAATGATATTGTAATGATTATTGGTGATATTTTCAAAAATTTTGAATTTTTTGGTGAGGAGATTGGATATATAAACAGAGTTACTGATGGCATTCAAAAAGGTCTTACTTCCATGAGACTGGTGCCTATTGATAGACTTTTCAACGCAGCATCAAGGGCAGCAAGGAGTGCCGCAATTGCTGAAAATAAAAAGGTAAAGGTTCAGATAAGCGGGGAAAAAGTTGAGCTGGATAAAACGCTGATTGATGCACTGACCGAATCATTTATTCACCTTGTCAGAAATGCCATCTCTCACGGGATTGAGGATAGTGAAGTCAGGAAGCAGAAAGGTAAAAGTGAGGAAGGTGTAATTTCTCTTAGAGGCAAACGTGAAGGAAGCTATGTAATTCTGGAAATAGAAGATGATGGAAGGGGCCTTGATATAAATTTGATTAGAGAAAAAGTGGTAGAAAAAGGGATGCTTTCAGAATATGAGGCAAGAAGTATAAGAGCAGACAGACTTCTTGACTATATATTTTTACCTGGTTTTTCCACAAAAAAAGAAGCATCTGAAATTTCCGGGCGTGGAGTGGGACTTGATGTAGTGAAAAGGCAGGTTGAAAATCTTGGAGGGAATATTTCTATTATAAACAGTGAAGGCAAAGGGCTATGTGTTCAGCTGAGTGTTCCTGTAACACTTCTTATAGCTGATTATCTTTTGCTTAAGGAAAATTCTCAGGTTTTTTCTATACCGATTATTTCAGTCTATGAATCATTTAATATAAAAACAGAAAATGTAAAAAAAATAGGTGAGCACTATTTTTATAAGATTAGAGATGATATTTATGAAATCCATGATCTTGGCGTTTTACTAAAGCAGGTGCATAGTGCAGAATTTAGAGAAGATGGTGTAGGGGTAGTTGTTGAGGGTGGGAAGAAACCCTACATAATTACGGTTGATGAGATTGTAGGAAGAGAAACTGCTGTTACAAAAAAACTTGGAAAGCTGGTTGAAGGGTTGAAACATTACACTGGTGCTACAATAAGCCCTGGCGGAGAAGTAAGGCTAATTGTAGAACCGATACGCCTTATTGAATCAAAATCAGGAGACACATTGAAATACGCAAGCTCTAAGGTTTCAGAGGCTAAAAAGGAAGAAAAAACATATATTCCGAATAGTGTTTTGATTGTAGATGACTCTATCAGTATAAGAAAATTTCTCAGTTCAATAATTGTTGATATAAATTGTGTTGTAGATGAAGCGTATGATGGGGCAAATGCACTGGAAAAACTGGAAAAAAGAAAATATGATCTCATTATTACCGATTTAGAGATGCCTGTGGTTAATGGATATGAGTTAATAGATAAAATAAGAAATTACTACCTCGACCATTCAACACCAATTTTTGTTCTAACTTCCAGAGCAACGGAAAAGCATAAAAATAAAGCATATGAGCTTGGAGCAAATGATTTTCTTATAAAACCGCTAAATGAAGATAAAATAAAAGAGAAGATTAGAGAGGTTATTTTTGAAAGGGCTTAAATTTAAACAAGGGGATTTTCACTTTATAGTGGAAGTAAAATATGTACTGCATGTAGCCTCCAAATCGGATGTTGAAGATGATTTAAGGGAGATTAAATCTGTTAATTTTCAGAAACTTTTAAATACCGGCTCAGAGTCTGAAGAGGTAATATTTTTAGGTCGTGATGACGATATTGTAGCAATGATTGTGGAAAAAGTTATTGAAGTTTCCGAAATAGGAGAAGTATTCCCTTTTGAAAAAGATATTTTTGTGATAGAGTTTATTAAGGGAATGGTGAAATATAATGGTATAATATATTACCTTATAGATTTTGAAAAAATAACAGAGGTAGACTATGAAGAAGAAAGTCCTTCTAATCGATGATAGTATGACAATCCACAGGGTAATAGATTTGTCTGTGGACGAGGAAAAGTATGAAGTGGAAAAAGTATTTACGGCTGAGGATGCGGAAAATAAATTAAGGACGTTTTCTCCGGATATTGTGCTTCTTGATAATAAGCTTGAAGGAATAAAGCTGGATGAGTTTGTTTCTAAAATAAAGTCAGAAATAGGTGCTTCGGTTGTTTTGCTTGTAGGGGCATTTGATCATTTTAGCGAAGGTAATTTAAGCGCAACCAATGCGGATGATTTTATTGTAAAGCCTTTTAATTCATCTCTCCTGGATGAAAAACTTGATAAATTTAGCATGGTTTCCACAGACCAGATTCAAGAGGTGCCGGCTGAAAAAGAAGCAGAAAAGGATGAGGCTGTTGAAGAGTTGCTTGCATCTATAGATACCGATGAAAAAGATTCTGAAGAGAATAAATTTGAAGATTTTAATGATATTCTGGGTGATGAAGAAATTTCTAAATCTGAGGAAGATGTGATTTCTGAGACTGAATCAGATGAAAAGATTCCTGAAGAAAGTGAGGCAGATGAAAAGCTTGATTTGGAACTTGAAGAGGCATTTTCTGAGATTGAAGAAAAACCGGAGGAATCTTTACAGGAAAGTGAAGAGTTAAATATAGAAAAAGATGATTTTGAAGATATTTTTGAAACTGCTGTAGATGATAAAAAAGGGTTCGAACAAGATTTTGAACCTATGGAAAAGATTGAAGAAACTGAATTATCCGAAGATATTTTAACGGACATCGTTGAAGAATCTGATGAAGATTTGAAGGATACTGAAGAAATAAAGCCCGAAGAGTCCGAAATTGATGATGAGGATATATTTGGCGAGCTTGAAGAGGTAAGTGAAGAAAGTGATATTGATAAACTCCTTATGGACGAAGAGGATTTGGCAGCAGAAAAGGTGGAAAGTGAGGTTGACGGTACTGATGTGGCTCAAGAAATTACTGTTGATGAAGTTGAAAGTGATGAGATAAAAGAAGAATTGTTGAAAGAGGATGAGATTGAAGAACAACCCGATGTTGTTTCAGAAGAAGTTAGTGAAGCAGACTCGTCAACTGTGCCTGAAGGATTGGACAGAGAAGCTGTAAAAGCGGTTATTGAAGAAGCTATAGACCTTGATTTTATAAGAGATACAGTAAGGGAAGTCCTCTCTAAAAATCTTGAAAAAGTTATCTGGGAGATAGTGCCAGATATGGCTGAAAAACTTATTGTGGAAGAGATAGAAAAGCTTAAAAAAGGCGAATAATATATGAGAGAGAAGATAAGATACAATGATGCTGGTGTAAATATTGATGAGGGTAACCTTTTTGTCAATAAAATAAAAAATATTGTTGCATCGACTTTTGATGAAAATGTCCCGGAAGGGATAGGAGGATTTGCTGGTTTTTACGATATTTCGGCTGCAAAGAATATGCAGTCCCCTATGCTTGTTTCTTCCACCGACGGTGTTGGTACAAAACTGAAGGTTGCAATTGAATCGGGGATACTAAATACTGTTGGAATTGACCTTGTGGCCATGTGTGTAAATGATTTGATAGTGACAGGGGCAAAGCCTCTGTTTTTTTTGGACTATATCGCTACAGGGAAGTTAAGTGCAGAAAATTCCGTAAAAATACTTGAAGGGATTGTCGAAGGTTGCAAACAGGCAGGTGCTTCACTGCTTGGAGGGGAGACTGCAGAAATGCCCGGGATGTACAAAGAAGGGGATTTTGATTTGGCAGGTTTTGCTGTTGGAATTGTCGATAAACCAAAGATTATAAATGGTCAGAATGTCAAAGAAGGTGATGTGATATTGGGACTCCCTTCTTCAGGTTTTCACAGTAATGGGTATTCCCTTCTAAGAAAAATTTTCTTTGAAAAACTTTCAATGAAAGGGGATGAGGTTGTCGAAGGGAACATAAGTTTGAACAAGCTTCTTTTAACCCCAACAAGAATTTATGTGAAAGATATTTTGGGTTTTCTTGAAAAAGGGTATTCAATAAAAGCTATGGTTCATATTACTGGCGGCGGATTTTATGAAAATATTCCAAGGGTTTTGCCGGAAGGTTTGTCTGCACGAATATTTCCAGAAATGATACCTGACTGCCTGCACTACAGTTATCTTAAATCTTTTGGACTGATTGATGAGAGAGAATTATACCGTGTTTTTAACATGGGGATAGGGTATATAATGATATTAAGTCCTGAGGATGCAGATAAAATGCTTGGTGAAGACGGTAATTTATATAGGATTGGTGATATATACAAAGGTGAAAGTGTTATTGTTAAAGGGGTTGACTTTTGAAAAAGATAGGGGTTTTACTGAGCGGCAGGGGGAGCAATTTTCAGGCAATTTACCAGGCTATTAAATCGGGTTTCATAGAAAATGCTGAAATATCCGTGGTAATAAGTGATAAAGTTGATGCAAAAGGGTTAAAATTTGCAGAGGAAAATGGTCTTAATGCGGTTTTTGTGAACCCTAAGGAGTTTGCTTCAAGGATAAATTTTGACAGAAAGCTTATTGAAATTCTTAAAAGCTTTAAAGTTGATTTGATTTGTCTTGCCGGTTTTATGAGAATAATAAGCGAGGAATTTGTAAATGCTTTTGAAAACAGAATATTGAATATACATCCATCCCTTTTGCCAAGTTTTCCAGGCTTAAATGCTCAAAAACAGGCTCTTGAATACGGTGTGAAGTTTACCGGTTGTACTGTTCATTTTGTTGATGCAAAAGTTGATAACGGACCGATAGTTTTACAGGCGGTTGTGGATATAAAAGACGACGATACTGTCGAATCACTTTCTGAGCGGATACTGAAGCAAGAACATAAAATTTATCCGATGGCGGTTAAACTTTTTGTTGAAGATAAATTGAGAATTTCGGGCAGAAGAGTGTCAATTTTGGATTGAACCTTTAAATATTTCTTTTATCTCATTTGTATAAGTTTTAAAAATATGTTTATACAGTCAGGGATGTGAAATGAGAAAGATTATATTTGCAGTACTTTTTTTTGTCAGCAGTTTGTATGCCAGTGAGGTGAGTATGCTTGATAACGGTGCAAAATTTGTAGAGATTCCTCGTGAATATACTGAAACGATATCAATAGTGATGTTTGTAAAAGGTGGGTTGTTCAGGGAAACAGTTCATAATAATGGGATAGGTAATCTTTTTTCATCTGTTTGGGTTAAAAGCAGTAAATTGCTTGATAAAATAGAATTTTATGGCGGTTCGATTGGCGCTTCAATAACGAATGATTACCTTGAGCTTTCTGTTTCAGTGCCGTACGATAATTTTAAGTATATTATTGATGATTTGAAAGAATTTATTGCGGCACCTAAGTTTGATAAAAATATATTTATGGTACAGAAAAAACTTGTTTTAAGTGCTATTGAAAGTATCAAGGATAATCCCAACAGTCTTGCTATGAAAGGGTTTAACAAGCTTGCATATAAAGATTTTGTCTATGCTATGGACAGTATTGGCACAAAAGAATCGGTAGAAAAAATAGAATTTGATGACTTGAAGGCTTACTATGAAAAAAACATTAATGGCGCAGATGCTGTAATAAGTATCGCCGGTAAGTTTACAGACAAGGATATTGAGCAGCTCAGAAAAATATTTTCACTTATTCCAAAAGGGGAGAAAATAAAAATTGATTGCTCAGGTTCTCAAATTGATGAAGACAGATTTCTGGAAGAAACTGATGACAAAATAAAGCAGGCAAAACTATTTTTGGGAATAGATGCGCCGGGTGCTTCTCAGAGTGAGTATATCCCACTTAAAGTTTTATCCGACTTGATGGGTGGTGGGATGAGTTCGATGTATTTTGAAAAACTTAGAAAGGAAAAAGGATACGCATATTCTGTAGGCTCATTTTACCCTTCGAGGATATGCAATGCAAGATGGGTTGCCTACATAGGGCTTGACTATTCCAATGTGGATGACAGTCTCAAAACGATGAAGGGGCTTCTAAATACGATTGAAAAAGATGTTGACGATAAGAGAATTGAAAATGTTAAAAATTACGTTATCGGACGTATCTTAATCGAATCTCAGACAAATTCAAAAATAGCCTGGTATTCTTCATTTTTTGAGATATTGGGGCTTGGTTACGATTTTATGGATAAGTATATCGACCTTCTAAAGCATGTTGATAAAAAAGAGATTTTGATGGCAGCTGAAATGCTTTTGAAAAATAAGTCAGCGATTTATGTTTTAAAACCGGAAGAAAAACAGTAAGACTTTAAATGTAAATTTTTGTTAAAAAGTACTTGAAATGTGAAGTAATTTATATTATATAATCATTCCCCAGAAATTAGCGGAGGGATGGCCGAGTCTGGCTTAAGGCGGCGGTCTTGAAAACCGTTGTAGGGTAGCCCCCTACCGTGGGTTCGAATCCTACTCCCTCCGCCATATTTTTTTGGAGAGATGGCCGAGTATGGTCGAAGGCGCTCGCCTGCTAAGCGAGTGTACGCCCAAAAGGTGTACCGAGGGTTCAAATCCCTCTCTCTCCGTTTTGCCAAACGTTTATTGCAAATCTATAAAAGTTTTCCATACTTCCCCCAGAGTAGGTTTTTATATATTTTTTTACTTTTTGAGGCCTTTTAGGCCTCAATTTTTAAATTTTGTAGATTTTATATGCGATGTAAAACATAATACCGGCTATCAATATTTCAAAAGTTTTCCATGACAATGCGTTTTTGAAAATCGGTGCAATTAATCTTGCAAGATAACCAAGGGAGAAAAAGAATGAAAGAGAGGCAAGCATTGCACCTAAAGCAAAATGATATTTGTATTGTTTAAATTGTACTGAGATTGAGCCAAGAAGAAATACGGTATCCAGATAAACATGAGGATTAAGCCAGGTAAATCCAAGACAGGTAAGTATGACTTTTTTATAAGACTCCTGATTGTTTTTATTGAACTCAACTGAGTGACTTTTGGCAAATGCAGAGTAAATATTTAAAGCTCCATAGTATGCAAGGAAAATTATTCCAAAATATTTGGCTACAATAATAATGGAGTGATACTGTTTTATAATTATACCGAAACCTGATACGCCCAAAAATATTAAAACTGCATCTGAAAGAGAACAGATAAAGCAAATTGTGAAAATATATCTGTTCAAGATTCCATATTTTATGACAAATGCATTTTGAGCACCTATTGCCAATATTAGAGATAAACCCAATGAAAATCCGGAAACAAGAGCACTGACACTGTTCATCGCAGCATTATAAAAAACTTATATACATATTCAAGAAAATTATCTTTTTTTGATATATGTCAAAACAATTTTTTTTAATAATTGTATGTTAGTTACAACATTAAAAGCAGGAGGTAAACATGAGTATGTTTTGTTATCAATGTTCAGAAGCATCAAAGGGTGTAGGATGTAATATTAAGGGGGTGTGTGGCAAAAATGATGAGGTGGCCACATTGCAGGATTGCCTTGTTTATACTTTAAAGGGGCTTTCTTATGTAGCAATCAAGGCAAGAGAGAAAGGTATTGATACCGAAGAGGCAGACCTGTTTGTGCTTGAAGGGTTGTTTGCCACAATCACAAATGTTAACTTTGACCCGGAAAGGTTTGTTGAGTATAACAAAAAAGCACTGAGCCTGAGAGATGATTTGAAGTCAAAAGTTGGAGATTTGTCAAATGCACCTGATGCAGTTACATGGAAATCAAGCCCTACAAAAGAGGATTTTCTGGCTAAAGGCACTGCAGTTGGTGTTATGTCTGAAGAAAATGAAGATATAAGGTCATTGAAAGAACTCATTATTTACGGACTTAAAGGGGTTGCAGCTTATGCTGATCATGCTTACGTATTAAAATACAAAAACAGCGAAATCACTGAGTTTGTCGAAAAAGCTTTGGCAGAAACTTTGAGGAAAGATATCACAGCTGATGAGCTTATTTCTCTTACTTTAAAAACCGGTGAGATTGCCGTAAAAACAATGGCACTTCTTGATGAGGCAAATACCACAAAATATGGTAACCCTGAAATTACTGAAGTTTACACAGGACTTTACGAAGGGCCTGGTATTCTTGTGAGTGGTCATGATCTTTTGGACTTGGAAGAGCTTTTAATCCAGACAGAGGGAACAGGTGTAAAAGTTTATACACATGGTGAGATGTTACCAGCTCATGCTTATCCCGAGTTTAAAAAGTATAAGCATTTGGCAGGGAATTTTGGGACTGCGTGGTTTAATCAGACAAAAGAATTCCCTCTTTTTAATGGGCCTATTCTTTTTACCACAAACTGTATTGTTCCTCCAAAGGATGAGTACAAGGATAGAATATTTACCACAGGACTTGTCGGATGGCCTGGAGTAAAACATATTCCAAATGCTCCGCAAGGAAAAATGAAAGATTTTTCACCACTTATAAAAATGGCTAAGGACTTAGGCGGCCTTACACCAACAGAAGGGAAAAAGATTGTTATAGGTTTTGCACACAATCAGGTATTGAGCCTTGCAGATAAAGTAATAGAAGCTGTTCAAAGCGGAGCCATCAAGAGATTTGTAGTTATGGCAGGATGCGATGGAAGATTAAAGGAAAGGGAATATTATACAGAGCTTGCCAAAAGACTTCCTAAAGATCATGTAATATTGACTGCTGGCTGTGCAAAATATAGGTACAATATGCTTGAACTTGGAGATATCGGTGGTATTCCAAGAGTGCTTGATGCCGGTCAGTGCAATGACTCATACTCACTTGCTTATATTGCCCTTAAGCTTAAGGAAGTTTTGGGGCTTGAAGATATCAATCAGTTGCCAATCTCCTATGATATTGCATGGTATGAGCAAAAGGCAGTTTGTGTACTTTTGGCACTTTTATATTTAGGTGTTAAAGGCATCAGGCTTGGACCGGTTCTTCCTGCATTTTTATCACCAAATGTTGCAAAAGTACTGGTTGAAAATTTTGATATAAAACCAATTGGTTCAGTTGAAGAAGATTTGGAAGCAATAGTGGCTGGAAAATAAATTTTCAGGGCGGCTTTTTCAGTCGCCCTTTATTTTTTTCAAGAAGCTATATATTCCACTGAAATCTTTGTCAGAGTAACCCATATTTGAAGCAATGGAGTAAATATTTTTGGTGCAGTTACTTAGAAGCGGGAGATTGTTTTTTTCAAATAACTCCTGTACATAATTCAAATCTTTCAGCAAAGTTTTTACATCAAAATGTGCATCAAAATCTTCATTAAGCAGCTTCCCTTTTTTTGCGTTAAGAACTACCGAATTGCCTGCACCATTTTCAAGTACTTCTATAATCTTTGTTTTATCAAGTCCTATTTTTTCTCCGAAAGATGTGGCTTCTGCAATAGCAAACATAAAATTTGAAAGTACCAGGTTATTTAAAAGTTTCAATTTTGTTGCAAGCCCCTTTTCAGTATAATGAATCACCTTTTTACCGATACACATTAGAATATCTTTAACATTTTCAAAAACTCCCCTTTCGCATGAAGCTAAAACTGTAAGCTGCCCGTTGAGTGCCGGTATTACGCTTCCTATTACCGGAGCCTCCACATATGAGCAATTCATATTTGTAAGTTTTTCATGAAATTCAATTACCTTTTCAAAATGGTTGGTGGTGGTATCAATGACTATTTTACTGGATAAATTGTGACTTGCAAGTCCACCTTCTCCAAATAGCACTTCACCTACTGCCAAACTGTCTGAAAGATTTAAAATAACTATGTCGTTTTCAGACACTTCTTTCAGACTTCTGGCTATTTTTGAAACATTTTTAACTTTATCAATGTTGCGATTAAATCCTGTTACCTCATAATATCTATTAAGATTTTCTGCCATGGCAGAGCCGATTTTTCCAAAACCCACAAAAGAGATTTTCATTTAAGCACCTCCTTGAATTCCTAAAATATATTTTTATGAAAAAAATTAAATAAAAAAG
This sequence comes from Deferribacteraceae bacterium, assembly GCA_020054865.1. Lineage (GTDB taxonomy): Bacteria > Chrysiogenota > Deferribacteres > Deferribacterales > Deferrivibrionaceae > Deferrivibrio. Next base: position 12,694 of record JAIHAR010000023.1, on the reverse strand, counting down.
TATTTTATTTTAATATTGTTTGACATATTTTTTTAATAGTGATAATCTCATTGGTGAAGCGAATGCTTCAGTAAAAAAATGAGGTGAATTAAGATGAGTAACACAGGTACCGTTAAGTGGTTCAACGATTCAAAAGGTTATGGTTTCATCACTAGTTCAACAGGAGAGGATGTATTTGTACATTACTCTGCTATCACAATGGAAGGCTTCAAGTCTTTAAAAGAAGGTGATAAGGTAAAATTTGAAGTAGTAGAAGGACCAAAAGGACCACAAGCAGCTAATGTTTCAAAAGCTTAATTGAAACATTTTTAAAGTCTGATTAAAAAATACATCCGCCTCAAAAAAGGGGCGGATTTTTTATTTCCGGAAAAATATATTCAGCAAGATAGTTAATATTATACTTATTATTATTGATGTGGTTATTGGAAAATAAAAGCTAAAATTCCCTCTTTTAAAATAGATGTCTCCAAAGAGCTTTCCAAGACCTATTTTCTCACCTGCAATGAAAAGTATTCCGGAGATTATAAGTATTATTCCAAATATTATAAGTATCTTACCTATTCCGAAATTCATACCGCCTCCGCATTATTTAAAGAGCTTATTCTGTTGCTCAATTGATTTTTCAACTGTTTTTTGTATCTTTCCTCTTCGCTGAAAATGCAACCGCAATACTGTTGTCTGTAGATTTCAATTTCTTTGGATTTTTCTATCCCTCTTTTCCACCCCTCACGAAAATCATAGTAATAAAAATTTACATTATATTTATTTGAATATTTTTCACACAAATCGGTGATTTCATTGTGATTTTGGTACTTGCTATACAGAAGGGAAGTGGTGAAAAAGTCAAATCCCATTTCAGAAGCTAGTTTTGCTGTGGCTTCAATCCTAAAATCATAACAAAAAGAACATCTTTTAGATTTCTCATAAAATTCTTTGTCAAGAAAATATTCAAGCCCGTAATTTTCTGAAACAATAATATTGATGTCATAATATTTGGCTACATCAATTGCTCCGTTTAACCTCATATAAAATTCGTGTATAGGGTGAATATTGGGATTGAAAAAATATGCAGTTATTTCAAAATTTTTTTCACCCAAAACTTCGATCGGGAAAATTGAGCATGGCCCACAACATTGATGCAACAAAATTTTCATCACTTCTCGTCCATTGAAAGTTCGGTAAGTACTCCATTTGTTGACTTTGGGTGGACAAAAGCAACAATTTTATGATGAGCCCCTTTCATGGGCTTCTCATTTATCAATTTAAAACCATCATTCTTAAGTGTTTCAAGCGCTTTGTCTACATCCTCAACGTCGTAACATATATGATGAATCCCTTCCCCCTTTTTTTCAATATATTTGAAAATAGGGCTTTCCTCAGAAGTAGGCTCAAGCAGCTCGATATTGCTTTCACCCACTTTTATAAATGCAACCTTTACTTTTTGGCTGTCAACCTCTTCATAATGGTACGGCTTTATTCCCATTGTTTCATAAAAAGATACTGCTTCATCAAGGCTTTTTACGGCAATGCCAATGTGATCGATTTTGTTTAACATAACTTCACCTCTATTATTATGACAAGAGTTTGTTGACCAAATCATTTACAAGTTTGGGGTTAGCCTTGCCCCTGGTTTCCTTCATAATCTGACCTACAAAAAATCCCATAAGTTTTGTTTCTCCGTTTTTGAATCTTTCAGCCTCCTTTGGAGAACTTTCGATGACCTTTTTAACAATATTTTCAAGCTCACTTGAATCGGATATTTGAACAAGACCTTTCTCTTCAATAATTACAGAAGGCTTTTTGCCTGTTTTTATTACTTCTTCAAATACATCCTTACCAATCTTTCCGCTGATTTTACCATCTTCGATAAGTTTTACGATTTCTGCAAGATATTCTGGCAAAATACCTGCTTCATATATGTCGCAGTCTTTATCGTTTACAACTCTAAGCAGCTCTGACATTATCCAGTTTGATATCTTTTTGGGGCTATTAAAATGTTTTACTGCTTCAATAAAGTAATCAGCGTAAGATTTTGAGCTTGTGAGCACCATTGCGTCATATTCCGGGAGTTCGTATTCTTTTATAAACTTTTCCTTCAGCTCATCCGGCAAAATTGGCAGTGTTTTCCTAATATTTTCTATAAAATCTTCATCAAGCTTCAATGGCACGAGATCAGGATCAGGAAAATATCTGTAATCGTGAGCCTCCTCTTTGCTCCTCATAGAAATAGTTATCCCTTTATCAGGATCCCAGAGTCTTGTTTCCTGAACAATTTTGCCACCATCTTTAATGACTTTTATCTGACGTTTTATTTCGTACTCGATAGCCTTTTGCACATTTTTGAAAGAGTTCATATTTTTGATTTCGGTTTTGGTGCCAAATTCCTTTTGACCTATTGGCCTTACAGAAATATTTGCGTCACATCTCAATGAACCTTCTTCCATGTTACAGTCTGAAACTTCTATGTATTCAAGGATTGCCTTAAGTTTCTGAAGATATTCTTTTGCTTCTTCACCGCTGCGTAAATCAGGCTCACTGACTATTTCCATTAGGGGTACTCCTGTTCTGTTTAGGTCGATAAAGCTGGCAGATGGGTCACCAAGGTTTTCACCATGAATAGATTTACCTGCATCTTCCTCCATATGAATCCTGGTAATGCCTATCCTCTTTGCATTGCCATCGATATTGATTTCGATATATCCATGTTCGCAAATTGGAAGCTCATATTGTGATATTTGATAACCTTTTGGTAAATCAGGGTAAAAATAGTTTTTTCTGGCAAATACACTTTTTCTGTTTATCTTGCAATTCAGTGCAAGACCAGCCTTTGTCGTATATTCTACTACCTTTTTATTTAAAACCGGCAATACACCTGGCATCCCGAGACAAACCGGGCATACATTGGAATTTGGTTGTGAGCCAAATTTTGTTGAACAACCGCAAAATATTTTTGACTCAGTAGCTAACTGAACATGCACTTCAAGACCAATTACCGCTTCAAAATCCATATTTCAAAACTCCTTCTATTAAGAATTTATTTTTTATTAATCCACAAGCCGGACTCAATTGGAATTAATGTTTCGTTGTTTACATTTTCAAAAATGTATATATTTGCTTTTACTAATTTGCCGCCTGGCTCTCTATAAACATCCGTTAAAATTCTTTTCAGATAATATTCTATGCTGTCAAAAATTGAAAATACTTTTCTTGTGTTGAAAAGTGTAATAATTTCTCCAAATACTTTATTATTACCTGAAGGGATAAATACAGGTCTTTTTTTGTATTCATACAGGCTGCCAAAAGTGTACCCTTTTTCTATGTTGAGCACATATTTCCTGTACAAAGGGAAAAACAAGCCGTCAGATTTCAGTTGTCCGTAAAAAAATACCTTGTCTGTAAATTTCATTTTATGTCCTGTAGTCAGTATTAATTTTTACATAATCATATGTCAAGTCACAACTAAATGCATTGAATGATTTGTTACCAATGTTAAGGTCAATTGTGATTTTATATTCGTTTTTTTTCATTATCTCATGTGCTTTATTTTCAAGTGAAGTGTCTATGATAGCTGATTTTGTTACATAGTGGAGCTCGTCAAAATACACATCTATATTATCCGGATCGATATCTATAAGGGAAGCCCCAACTGATGCAAGCAATCTTCCCCAGTTTGGGTCTGCACCAAAAAACATAGTTTTTACTAAAGGTGAATTTGCAATTTTAAAGGCGCATTTTTTTGCATCCTCTTCAGATTTTGCATTTTTCACTTCTATTTCTACAAGTTTTGTGGCTCCTTCACCATCTTTTACTATCATTTTTGCAAGATTGAGACAGACAAAGGTAAGAGCCTCTTCAAATTGTCTGATATCCTTTTCTTTGTTTATTGAAATGCCGCTAATCCCGTTTGCAAAAATATAAACAGAATCGTTTGTGCTCATATCACCATCAACGGTAATCCTGTTAAAACTGTTTTTGACAGCATTTTGAAGTGTAAGGTTGAGAGTTGTTTTGTCTATCAATGCATCTGTTGTTATAAAACAGAGCATTGTTGCCATTGATGGACAAATCATACCGGCACCTTTTGCTGAAGCCCCAATTACGTAAGCACCATTGTCAGTTTCCACAAGTACAGCTATACTTTTAGGGAAAGAATCGGTTGTCATAATTGCTTCGTTGAAGCTTTCATGATAATCTTCTATGCTGTTTATGAGATTCAGGCTATTATTTATAAATTTATCCACAGGAAGCTGAACACCAATAACCCCGGTAGAAGCCATCAATAAAAAATTTTCCTGCAGCTTTAACTCGTTTTCGTAGTGTTTGATTATTTTAAAGGTATTTTCAATCCCCTGTTTACCTGTACAGGCGTTGGCATTGCCACTGTTGACAATAATCCCTTTAAACTCATTGTTATTGCTTATTAAATCGTTGCATACAATTACCGGTGCAGCCTTTACCTTGTTTTCAGTAAATGTTGCAGCTACCGTACAAGGAATTTCGGATATAAGAATACCCAAATCCTTTTTTGTGCTTTTTTTCCCTTTTATGTCAGCAGCGATACCTGCAGAGCTAAAACCAAGAGGCGTGCATACGCCACCGTTTTTAATTATATCCATATCTTTCCCCTTTTTACAAAAGCCCTTCTTTTTCATCAAAACCAAGGGCAATATTCATATTTTGTACCGCCTGACCGCTTGCGCCCTTTATCAGATTATCTATACAGGAAACTATAATAACATTTTTACCATTTTCAAAAATATTAATATCTACAAAATTTGTCATTGCCACATCCTTGATGGAAGGTATGGAGTCATCTTTTCTTATTCTTACAAAAAATGAATCTTTATAGAAATCCATCAAAACATTCTTCAAAGAAAAGTTACAATTTTTTTTCAGGTAAATTGTGCTTTCAATCCCTCTGTTAACTGGAAGAAGGTGAGGTGTAAAGATTACATGTGTCTGGGGGCTGGCATCTGACAATATAAAATCTATTTCCGGGTTATGCCTGTGGGAAAAAATTCCATAAGGTTTAAAATCTTCGTTAGTTTCGCAAAAATGCGTTTTGGCACTTGGAGTTTTCCCTGCTCCGCTTACACCGGATTTTGAGTCAGCCACTATCATGTTTTTTTCTATCAGGTTATCTTTTAGAAGTGGATATAACGGCAAGATAACAGAAGTAGGATAGCACCCGGGGTTTGCAATCATTTTGGAGCCTTTTATTTTTTCGGCAAATAGTTCAGGGATGCCATATACACTATTGGCCAAAACATCAACAGCGTTATGCTTAGTTTTATATACAGATTCGTATAATGTGGCATCAGTTATCCTGAAATCTGCACTAAGGTCTATTACCAGTTTACCTTTTTCAAAAAAGTATTTTGCAGCTTCCTGTGAAGCACCGTGTGGAAGACATAAAAACACAACATCCACAATTTCCTGTATCTGTTCAAAATTGTTGGGAAGCAACTTATTTTCACATATATTTGAAAGATAGGGATATATTTCACTGATTTTTTTGCCGGCAGATGTATCACTTGTAACAGCACTTATTTTTACATTTTTGTGTCTGCTCAATATTTTTATTAGCTCAAACCCTGTATAACCTGTTGCCCCTATTATTCCTATGCGCATATTCCACCTTTTTTAAAAAATGTTTACAATATTACTTAAAGTAGGTTATAATTCTATTATGAAAAGTAAAAATTGTAAAGTATTAGCTGTTACAAGCGGTAAGGGAGGGGTAGGAAAGAGCAATTTTTGTATAAACTTGAGCATCTGTCTTGCCCGGCAAGGGTACAATACTATTCTTTTTGATGCCGACCTTGCCCTTGGAAATGCAGATTTGCTGTTTGGTGAATTGCCTAAAAAGACGATTGAAGATATTATTAATGATGATACAAGTATTAACGATATTTTACTTAAGAAAAAAGAGATACCAAACCTTTCGATTATTCCTGCAGGTAAAGGGGTGGCAAGGCTTGCCAATCTTAGTTCAAAAGATAAAAAGAAACTTTTGGGGGAGATAGGTAAACTAAAAGACAAATCTGATTTTTTGATTATTGATACTGGCGCTGGTGTTTCTGATGAAGTGATTAGTTTTATTAAACTTGCTGACAGCGTAATTTTAATAATTATCCCTGAAGTTACATCCATAAAAGATGCATATGGGATGCTTAAGACGCTCAAGGAAAAAAATATCAATAAAGAGATTGATGTCCTTGTAAACAGGGCAAAATCCAAAACACAGACCCACAATGTTTTTGATAAATTCAAGGAGACGGTGGGTAAGTTTTTGGGCATAAAAATAAATCTACTTGGACCTTTGCCTGAAGATGAAAACTTTACAGAGTCTGTAAACAGGCAAATACCTATAGTTTTGCTTTATCCTAACTCTCAAGTCACCAGATTTTTTAAATATTATGCTGACCAGGTTGCAAAAAATGTTGATTCAAAATCTGATATTGAAAACTTTTTTGAGCAGTATATTGAAGAAAAAGAGTCAATGATGGCTGAAAATACCAATTTGGTCCCTGCAGATTCACCGGTAAATCAGCCTGCAGTGGAATCAGACTTTATTGAAGACCCTTATTTTTTGGTTCAGATGGAAAAGACAATGAGCAAAATGTTTGAGGATATAAACAACCTTTACAAGACCATCAAACTTTATATGAGAAAAAGATCCAGTGAATTTGTAAAGGGGAATATTTTTAAACAATTTGCTGTAGGGACAGAGCTTATTTTTGTAGAAGACAAAAAAAGATTTTACGGGACAAATATTGTAGGTTGGAGTCTTGGGCAATACCTGATTATTGAGTCACGGAAGGAAATTCGCAGACTTTTTGATTACTATGAAAAGGTTACGGCTCGTTATTCTTTTCAGGATAAACTTATAGAGTTTGAAACGAGTCTTATAAAAGGGTTTGAGCCAAATTCATCGCTGATAAATATAAGTTATCCGCAGGACTACACAGAATACTCCCTTCGTGGCAGCAAGAGGATACCGGTAAATATTGCCTGCAGTATAAATTACAAAAACATTAAGACATTTTCAGGCTCAATTCTTGATTTGAGCGTGAATGGAGCACTTCTCGAGACATCATATCCCCTTGACATAAATGAGGGGATTATTGTTAGTTTTTCACTGCCAAACGGTAAAAAGATAGAAAATGTCAAAGCTAAAATCAAAAATATCAGAGAAAATAACAGGTATGGTGTTGAATTTGTTGAGCTTCCGAAAATCTTTTTCAGACGGATTGAAAGTTTCATAAATATTTATAAAAGTATTCTTGGGGAGACCGAAAATATTGCTTCAGATAAATTTTTCTCAGGCGAAATAAGCAATATAAGTATGAGTGAGTTGATACAGTTTTTGTGTGGACTTCGCAGGGAATTAACAGTAGAAGTGCTTACAAGCACCGCTTCGGGGCAGATTTTCATTAAAGATTCAAAGGTTGTAAATGCAGTTTACAAAGATTTTGACCCGTATCAATCATTTTATATTTTGATGAATTTAAAGGAAGGGGAGTTTTTTATAAATGAAGGGCTCGAATGTGTTGAATTTAATATAAAAGAGAATCTTCAAACACTTCTTCTAAACAGTGTTTACTATCAAGACACAGGTGTTGTAAACCGTCCAGATGAAGTTTAAGATTCATGTCCAGCCTAATGCCAAGAAGACTGAAGCTGCAGGGTATTACTATGAAAATATCCTGAAAATAAAGGTTTCATCCCCTCCGGTAGATGGAGCTGCAAACAAAGAGGTAATCAAATTTATTTCAAAAAATTAAATTGAGCAAATCATCTGTCAAAATCTTAAGCGGTGAAAAGGGGAGAGATAAAATAATTGAAATCCCCATCGAAATGAGTCTTGATGAAATAAGGCAGACTCTGGAAAGATAAAAAAGCGACCCGAAAAGGGCCGCTTTAAAACTTGGATTTAAAATTATTTACAGCCGTCAGTACCAATTATCACTTTTGTAGAATTATCATTATTTACATCGTAAATTACACCGCAATCAATTTCTGTGGCAGTTGTTGGTGTTGTAGTCCCTTTGTATGCGAAATAATAAGCATTATTAGATATTGTTCCATTATCAAACTTATCTGTATCAAAATCAACAGCCAAGGCAATGCCTGTAGCATTGTCAGATGGGTAACCTGTAGAAACAACAGTAATATTATCACCATCAACAACCCAAGACCTGCTTTGATTATCCTGAATAAGCCATTTAGCCCTTACAATATCTTTTGCAGCATTAACTGCTCCACCAAGACCTTTAACGACAGATATTTTTGCATCCTTTGAAATATTAGCAAATTTAGGCGCTACTACTGCGGCAAGGATACCAATGATTACTATAACGATAATCAGCTCAATCAATGTAAAACCTTTTTTCATAAAAATTACCTCCAGCATATTATCCTCCAAAATTGTAAATTAAACTAATTTCACCTATCATAAACTGCCTCCATTTTGTTGTTATTGTTGCTTTTTTTGTTAAAATCATCATACAACATTTTGGGGGCATTAGCAATTATAAATACCTGTCAAATATATTTTCTTATATAAAAATGGGTGATGTCAGTTTTTGTTATTTCAAAGAAAAATGGCATATTTAAATAGTATATTTGAAAGTGTTAGCAAAAATAAAATGCCCCTTAAAAAAGGGGCAAGTTTGGGGGAGTTAATCTATTACTATTGGGAGGATGTCCTAAATCTTGTGCGTATAATAATAAATTATTTTTCATAGTCAATAATAAATTAAATTATTTAAAATAAATAACAGGTTTTTGGTAGATAGTTTGCTAATCTTTTGTTAAGTCTAATCAAATGTTATTCTTAGCTATTTAGAAAAAAATAGGGCTGATTTTTAAAAGAGTGTTTTAGAGATAGGGTTAATAGGTGATTTAGGAACCGTGAATAGTGAATAGTGAATGGTGAATGGTGAATGATGATGGGTAATGGGTGATGGGTGATGAGTGAGTTGTAAAGTTATTAAAAAAAGTTGAATAATTTTTAACTTTTTGGTATTTGTTGTCAAAATGTTTAAGGGATAGAATATGAAAAGTATTGATGAATTGAGACAGGAAATCGACCAAATTGACGATAACATCCTGGAGCTTCTCAATAAAAGAGCAAAATGCGTTATAGAAATTGGCAAAATAAAGCAGTCCCAAAATAAGCCGCTGTATGTGCCATCCAGGGAGAAGGCGATTTATGAGAGGCTGAAATCTATCAATAAGGGGCCTTTTCCTAATGAATCTCTCAAGAGCGTTTTCAGGGAAATTATATCAGCGTCCCTTTCATTGGAAGAGGTTCAAAAAATTGCATATCTTGGTCCTGAAGGGACTTTTACGCACCTTGCAGGGATTAAGCATTTTGGACTTTCGGCAAAACTGCTGGCGTCAAGAAGTATCCCGGAAGTTTTTGAGGATGTTGAGAAAAAAAGGTGCGATTACGGTATTATACCTATTGAAAATTCGCTGGAGGGGGTGGTAAATCATACCCTTGATATGTTTATGAATTCAAACTTAAAAATTTGCGGTGAAGTTTATCTTGAAGTGAGTCACCATTTGATGAACAAAACAGGTAAGCTTGAAGATGTAAAAAGAATATATTCTCATCCTCATGCGATAGCTCAGTGCAGAAAGTGGCTCTTGCGTGAGGCAGGCAATGTCCCGATAATCGAAGTGGAGTCAACCGCCAAAGCCGCTGAGATTGCCTCAAAGGATGAAACTGCTGCAGCTATTGCCTCTGAAATGTCTGAAATTGTTTATGGCCTAAAAATAGTAAGTAAAAGTATAGAAGATTTTACAAATAACTATACAAGATTTCTTATAATAGGCAATTTTGAGCCTGAAATTACCGGCAATGACAAAACATCCCTTGTATTTTCTGTTACCCATAGGGCTGGTTCACTTTATCAGGCATTGAAATCATTTGCAGAAAATGGAATCAATATGACCAAAATCGAATCAAGGCCTTCCAAGATGAAGGCATGGGAATATGTTTTTTATGTGGATATTGATGGACATTATAAGGATAACAGGATAAAAGAGTCGATTGACAAATTTAGTAAAGAGGTTTCTTTTTTTAAAATATTAGGTTCATATCCGAAGGGGGAAAAATGATAGACTACAAAAAACTTGCAGGAAAAAATATCGCAGATTTAATACCTTATCAGCCTGGCAAACCTATAAAAGAGCTTGAAAGGGAGCTTGGAATAAAAAAGGCTGTTAAACTTGCCTCAAATGAAAACCCTCTGGGGATTCCTGAAAAAGCAAAACAGGCTATAATAGAAAACTTGCATGAAATGAACAGATACCCGTTGGGCGATGCCTACTACCTGAGGGAAAAGCTTGCTGAAAAGCTTGGTGTGAAGAAAAATGAATTAATTTTTGGGACTGGCTCAAACGAAATAATCGAGCTGTTGATAAGGACTTTTGTAAAAAATGGGGAGACAGTTTTGTCATATGCACCATCGTTTTCAGTTTACGGTATTATTGCGCAGGCTGCAGGGAGCAGGTGTGACTGGGTAAAGATGAAAGAAGGTTTTGAAATGGATTTTGAGGGGTTAAAGAATGCGGTAACTGACAAAACGAGAATTGTTTTCCTTGCAAATCCCAACAACCCCACAGGTACATATTTTAGCGAAGATTTGCTGGTAGACTTTCTTGAAAGTGTCAGAGATGACATAATCGTCGCACTGGATGAAGCCTATATAGAATATGTGGATGCAGGGGATTATCCTGACTCTCTTAAATTGCTGAAAAAATATAAAAATCTTGTCATTATGAGAACATTTTCAAAGGCGTATGGTCTGGCGGCATTTAGAGTAGGATATGCAATTGGCGATGCAGAAGGGATAGATATGTTAAACAGGGTAAGGCAGCCCTTTAATGTAAATATGCTTGCACAAATTGCTGCCACTGCTGCTCTTGATGATACGGATTTCCTGAGAAGGTCGATAAAAACAAACAGAGAAGGCAAAATTTATCTTTACAAAGAGTTTAACAATTTGGGACTGAAATACATTCCTACTCAGGCCAATTTTATTCTTGTTAATGTCGGTGATGGGAAAAGGGTGTTTGATGAGCTTTTAAAAGAAGGTGTTATTGTCAGATATCTTGGACCTGGTTTGGCAGAATATGTGAGAGTATCTATCGGCACTGAAAGTGAAAATAACTTTTTTATAGAAAAGTTGAAAAAGGTTTTGGGAAAATAATTATGATAATAGTTTTGAAAAAAGATGTTAATCAGGCTGATTTGCAGTTTTTGGTGGAAAAGCTTGAGTCTTACGGCTTTAAAACGCATATTTATGAAAATGAAGGCAAGACTGTAATAGGTCTTGTGGGGGATGAATCTGTTTTGAGGGATAAGCCTTTGAGTTCATTTCCCGGTGTGGAAAAGGTTGTGCCGGTATTCAAACCTTTTAAGCTTGTAAGCAGCGAATTTAAAAAGGAAGAATCTGTACTGAATATTAAAGGGATAAAAATTGGCGGAAGACACAGTGTCGTCATGGCAGGACCATGTTCGGTGGAAAATAGAGATATGCTCTTTGATGTTGCGTCAAGGGTTTATGCTTCGGGAGCAAGAATTCTGCGCGGGGGGGCTTTCAAACCAAGAACCTCTCCATATGCGTTTCAGGGGCTTGGTGAAGAGGGGTTAAAATATTTGAGACAAGCTGCTGACCAGTTTGGTATGCTTGTCATAACGGAACTTATGGACCCGCGAGATATTGAGCTTGTGGGCAAATATGCTGATATAATCCAGATTGGCGCCAGGAATATGCAAAATTTCAGATTGCTGAAAGAGGTGGGGAAATCAGGAATTCCTTGCATGTTGAAACGGGGGCTTTGTGCCACAATCAAAGAATTTCTCATGGCTGCAGAGTATATCGCTTCTGAAGGCAACTATAATGTTATTCTTTGCGAAAGAGGGATTAGAAGTTTTGACAGTGAAACACGAAATCTTCTCGATTTATCAGCCGTGCCAGTCATAAAAGGGATGTGCCACTTGCCTGTGGTGGTTGACCCAAGTCATGGCACAGGAAGAAGGGATTGCATACTTCCTATGGCTCAGGCTGCGATTGCTGCAGGTGCTGATGGCCTGATGATTGAGGTGCATCCAAAGCCTTCGGAGGCAATGAGTGATGGAGACCAGTCCATTACTCCGGATGAGTTTGACATTTTGATGAAAAGAGTAAAAATTATTGCAGCTACTGTTGAAAAACACATAGAGGAATAGATATTTGACTGCCCATAAAGAAAATAATTTTTTTAAATCTGTAGGTATCGTTGGTCTTGGACTTATTGGCGGGTCACTTGCGAAGGCTTTTAGCTCCAGGGGGATAAAGATTTTCGGATTTGACAAAAGTGTGGATTGCATTGCTGAAGCTGCTGAATCATTTATATTTGAAGGGATTACAGATAATTTAAATGAATTTGTAAAATTTGCCCCAGATTTGATTTATATTTGTCTTCCTATAAATGCTGCCCTTGAGTTTCTTGATTTTTTGGCAAAAAAGAATGTAAAGACATTTGTAACAGATGCCTGCAGCACAAAATCGAGTATCTGCAAAAAGGCAAAAAACCTCAATTTAAATTTTATAGGGGGTCATCCGATTGCAGGCAAAGAAGTTTCTGGCTTTGAAAATTCGGATGAAAGTCTTTTTAGCGGTGCATATCACATACT
>JAIHAR010000054.1 GCA_020054865.1 Deferribacteraceae bacterium | reverse complement strand
TCATACCTACCTCCTTTTTGTTTTCCCTAAAATCTATTTTATAACTTTAGGTTTATATTTTGCAACATTAGGCATAGTCATACCTATGTTTGCATTTATGTAAGTCGGATCAGCAACATAGTATCTTTTACCTTCAAAATCCACAAAATCCCCACCAACAGAACCTTTCAAATTGATAGCAGTGGCCACATGGCCTGGATAATCCAACAGTACAGTATCCAAATTTAACATATTTTTAACGAGATATGAATATAAAATTGCTCTATCTTCACAATCAGAATATGGATAATATATTGTTTCTTCAGGGATAAAATATTTTTCATATCCAAACTGGTCAATATCAGTCTTATACTTGAAAGCTGTCTGGACAAATCTCAGTAAAATATTTGCAGCTTCAATTTCAGACTTCCCCTCAATTATTTTTGCAAGCTGAGTTTTCATTTTATATAGCGCTTCATCGGATATCGTAGGATTTGTAAAAACATACAGCTCTGTTTGAGGAAAAAGCCTGTAAAATTCAACAAGCGAAGCATCATAAGAAAGATTTAAGCGGTACTCATGTCCATTATATCTAAAGCTTACTGTTTTTTCATGATATGAGTCCGGCAAAAGAGGTCTTTCTGCATTAATTTTTATTAGTTCACTACTGCCTGGATATTTGCCGTCGTATGTCCTTATGCTTTTTATATATTTTCTGGTTTCAAACGTATCTATGGCATAGTAATTTTTCCCATCAAGCACGAAATATGTGACACCGTAAATTTTCTTGTCAGAAGGCAACAATAAATACACCATGCCTTCTTCAACCCCAACTCTCGCATCAAAACCAAGCTTGGACAATACAAACCAGGCCAACAGGTTACCGCGGTTTGAATCTCCATTATATATCTGTGTAGTTGCTTTTTTTGTAAATATTACTGTCCCCCAGTCACCTAAACTTAATTTTTTTACGGCATCTTTTACAGAATTGACAAGTTTATCAAAGTTACTTTTGGCTGCATTCTCCCAAAATAGTGCTATATCCTCATTGCTTAGACCTTTGAGTTGCCACATAGGTGTTTTTTCATCAAAAACAAGTTCAACATTAACATTGAAGAAATTAAAGAACAATGTTTTGTCTTTTTCCTGAATTAAGTTTTGTAGCGGAATTATTTTAACAGGTTTTTCAACAACCACGGGAGGTTCTACCGTCTTTATAATTACCTTATCAGGGACTACCTGCTTGACAATAAGAGGTTTTTCTTCTTTAACAACGGGTATATCGGCAGGTTTTGGCACGGTATCTGGCTCAAGTCCCTTGAACATTTCATAATCTTTCCACTGTTTTTTCAAAAATTCAGTAAACTCTTTATCCCTTTCTTCTTTAAACTGTTTAAATTCATCCATTTGCTGACTTAAATATTTCATAAATTCAGAATCAGCACCAAAAACTTTAAAGCTAAACACAAACAACAGAAAAAATATTAATCTACTTTTCATCATTCAATTCCTCAAAGGCTTCGTTTGCCCTTTTATGGGTAAGTTTTTTCTTAAGCTCTTCTATCTTCCCCTCTTCAAATTTTAACAGTTTTTCCCTATCCAAACATGTCCTGACAAATGCTACTTTATATTTTTTCACATATTCTATATTTTTGTCAAATGAGTTTTTAATGATAAATATTTCATAACCTCTATCTTTTAAAAAACTCTCAAGAAAAATTTTCTCACTGTCGCTCGCATTTTTTATGTTTTCATTCACTGCCAAAACCAACATATCACCAACTCTCTTTTTTAACAAAAGAAGGGATTTTTCCTTTGCCACATCTACTGAAGAAAGATTTCCGTATTCAAAAGAACTTGAACATATTTCACTACGTGATTCCTTCATATACCAAGACGGAGCACCATCAATTGATATATCCGCACTGTCTAAAATCTGACCAAAAAGAAAACTTGCCAAAGTCTTAGCAAGCGAAAACGCAATGGCATCTAATCCTATCATATTAAATTTTATCACAAGATTAAATGTTAGCAACTAAATTTTTTGAAATATTTTTTAGTTGACTAAAATTATGAAATCTGATTAAAATTACAGAAAAACATAGGAGGATACCATGAAAAAAGTTTTAGTTGCACTCTTTGTACTGTCATTTGCGCTTGTTGTATTTGCAGTTGACAAAGGACCAGAAACAATCGATCTTTCCAAGGCTTTTAATGTAGAAAAAACTACCAAAAAGCCAGTAATGTTTCCCCATGCTTTCCATCAATCAAAAAATGATTGTACTGAATGTCATATGTCACCTGAAGGTGGCAAAGATTTGAAAAATATTAATAATGGTGGAAAACTTGAAGTTGGACAAATTAAAGGGATAAATCACAACATTCACAAAGAGTTTTGCTTTCCTTGCCATGTTGCTAAGAATGTTCCAAAAGGTAAAGTTTGTAGCACTTGTCACAAATAATAAGCGACTCATTGGGTCGCTTTTTTTATAACATCTCATCAATTATTTCTATCTGCCTATCGAAAGCAGGCTCTTCAACCCACTCTTTTGCTCTTTCAAGCAATTCTTTTGCGTTGTTAAGATAATTTTTATCCCCTGACTTATTATATTCATCCAGAAAGACAACAGCTTTATTACAAATAGAGTATGCGAGACTTCTTATCTGTTTTGCCTTATCAATTTTCATTGCAAGCCTTACAAAAAATGATGTCAATATCAAATATAAAAGCCATATCCAGATATTAAATTTAAGGGTTATGAGGTAAAATGTAGCCACAACAACCAATGTAGTTACGATTGCCACAGTTATTCCCGGGGAACCGATAAAATATGTAGGTATGTTTTTGCCGTCTTCATATCTGTAATACTTAAAGGGCCTAAAACTTCCACCTCTCTTATGCTCTTTCAAGGCAATTTTGCTAAACTCTCTTAACTCTTCTAAAATTTCTATTTTCACATCTACCCCTTAATTGTTTTAACCTTTATACCCTATTTCCAATATAAATTTCAATCCATAAAATATGATATGAATAAAATAAAAAAACTTGACAAATATTCACTCATATATATTTTAAAAAATGTAAATAAAACTTAATCAGGAGGTGCGATATGTTAGAAAGATGGAGAAAAAAAAGCGTATCACCTTTCAGAGACATTTTCGACCTTCAAGATGAAGTCAACAGGCTATTTGAGGATTTTTTTGCCCCTGCTGCCCAGTCAAGAGCTTTTGTAAGTATGCCACATGTTGATATTTCTGAAAACAACAATCAGATCAAGGTAAAAGCTGATCTTCCGGGGATGACTGAAAAAGATATTGAATTAACCCTTGAAAACAACATATTGACCATCAAAGGCAACAGAGAAGAGGAAAAAGAAACCAAAGAGGAAAATTATTACAGCAGAGAGAGAGTTTACGGAAGTTTTATGAGGCAGATTCAAATCCCTAAAAAGGTTAACCCGGACTCAGTAAAGGCAAAATTCAAAAACGGAGTACTTGAAGTAATTATGGACAAAGCTGAAGAAGAAAAATCCAAGACAATTGCAATTCAAGCTGAGTAATCAGGCGGGTATTCCCGCCTTTTTTATTTAGAATAGTTCTATAAATTCCTATTGACAAAGTATAATATGGCAATTAAACTTTATTAGACTTAATTTAAACCCTTATGGAGGCCAATTATGAAAACTTCTTTTTTTTATGCTTTTATTTTGCTTATTGTCTTTTTTGGCTTATCAGGATTTGCTAATGAGGCACTTTACGGCAAATGTAAAGGTTGCCACGGTGCTGACGGTAGTAAAAAGGCTTATGGTGTGGCTAATCCTTTAAAAGGTCAATCACAAGAAGATATAATCAACAAATTAAATGGCTATAAAAATGGAACATATGGTGGTGCCCAAAAAAATATAATGGCAAATCAGGTGAAAAATCTTTCTGATACTGACATAAAAAGTCTTGCAGAATACATTTCGAAATTCTAAATGAAAAAACTAATCTGTGCTCTTTTTATTTTTAGTTTATCAGTTTCGCAAATTGTTTTTTCTGCTGACGAACATAGAGATGTGGGGGTAGTAGAACATCTTGGCAACTATATACCTGATGATGTTTATTTTTATGACTCATTGGGAAAAAAAGTTAATGTCAAAGAATTGGTAAAAAAAACTCCTACAGTGATTGCTCCAGTGTATTTTACCTGCCCCAATGTCTGTAATTTACTACAAAGCTCTCTGTCAAACATAGTCCCTGAAATCAAACTTGCCCCAGGCAAAGATTATCAGATATTGTCTGTAAGTTTTGATGAAAATGATACACCTGATATAGCTTCCAGAAAAAAAGATAATTACATGGCAGCATTGAAAAATTTCCCTGAAGACTCCTGGAAATTCTTAACAGGTGACAAAGATAACATTGACAAATTTATGGACTCTATTGGATTTAAATTCCGGAGAGAAGGCAAAGATTTTATCCACAGTGTAGCACTCATCATTCTGTCACCTGATGGAAAAATCGTACGATATGTTTACGGTACGAGAATACTCCCGTTTGACCTTACAATGGCCATAGTTGAGGCACAAAAGGGGGAAGTAGGGTTTTCAGTTAAACGTGTTTTAAGTTACTGTTTCAGTTACGACCCTAACGGGAAAAAATATGTATTTAATGTAATGAAAGTTTCTGCTACAATAATTTTAGCTGGCGTTGTTACACTTTTTTTGGTTTTAACTTTAACAGGAAAAAGAAAATCTACACGAGGCAAAGATGAATAATAACAGTGAAGTAATTTCATTTTTAAAAGACAACAAATACCCTGGAATATTTGGATGGATATTTTCTACAGATCATAAGAGAATTGGTCTGCTTTACATGTACTCAACGTTATTGCTCTTTATTATAGGTGTTATAATCGGTTTACTGATAAGAATTGAGCTCATTGCTCCTGGAAAGACAATAGTTGGACCACAGACTTATAATGCTTTTTTTACGGTTCACGGTGTAATAATGATATTTTAATTTGTAATTCCAAGTATCCCTGCTGCTTTTGGCAACCTGTTTCTCCCTATTCAAATAGGGGCAGAAGATGTTGCTTTTCCAAGGCTAAACCTTTTTTCATGGTGGCTTTACATTATAGGTCTTATTTTAATACTTTTTTCACTTTTTACAGGAAAAGGTGCACCTGACACCGGCTGGACATTTTATGTGCCTTTCAGCGAATTTACAACAACAAACGTTAGTGTAGCCGTAATTGGTGTTTTTATACTTGGCTTTTCTTCGATTTTAACTGGATTAAACTTTATTACCACCGTCCACAGACTAAAAATGCCTGAAATGAAGTGGACAAAGATGCCGCTTTTTGTCTGGGCACTTTATGCTACCGCATGGATACAGGTACTTGCTACACCTATACTTGGAATCACAGTGCTGCTGATTTTCGTTGAACGTATGTTTGGAATAGGATTGTTTGATCCTGCAAAAGGTGGAGATCCAATATTGTATCAACACCTTTTCTGGATATATTCTCACCCTGCAGTTTATATAATGGTAGTCCCTGCAATGGGTGTGGTGACAGAAATTATCCCAACATTCGCGAGAAAACACATTTTTGGCTATAAAGCCATTGCATTTTCTTCACTTGCAATAGCATTTGCCGGCTCACTTGTCTGGGCTCATCATATGTACACCAGTGGAATGAGTGATACGGCTGTACTTATTTTCTCTTTCCTTACTTTTATAGTAGCTATTCCAACTGCAATAAAAGTTTTTAATTGGGTGGCAACATTGTATAAGGGCTCGATAGTTATCGAACCTCCACTTTTGTATGCACTGTCGTTTATATTTCTTTTTTCAATTGGCGGACTGACAGGTCTTATACTTGGTTCAGCCGGTACAGATATACACGTACATGACACGTATTTTGTCGTAGGTCATTTTCACTACACAATTTTTGGCGGGACTGGTTTTGGTTTCTTTGGAGCAATGCACTACTGGTTTCCAAAAATATACGGTAGAATGTATAATAAAAAGTTAGCAGTTATCTCATGGGCTATTCTTTTTGTCGGTTTTAATATACTTTATTTTCCAATGCTTGTGATTGGTATGATGGGGATGCCAAGAAGATATTATGACTACCTGCCACAGTATCATACAGGGCATCTAATTTCCACTATTGGTTCATGGATTCTTGCAACAGGCTTATTATTAATGTTTTATAATCTTTTTAAAAGTATAAAACATGGAGAAAAGGTTGGTAAAAGCCCATGGGGCGCCGCCACACTTGAGTGGACCACACCATCCCCTCCTCCTACATTGAATTTTGTTGGTGAACCTAAACTCACAAGAGGACCATATGACTACAAAGGGGTAGAAGAAGATGAGCAATATACATAAAGATTATATAGGCTCAAAATTTGGAATGTGGCTTTTTCTTTTTACTGAAATTTTACTTTTTGGCGGTCTTTTTATACTTTACAGCACCTATCTGCACAAATATCCTGCTGAGTTTCACCTTGCCGGAAAAGAATTAAATGTATATTTTGGTGGTGGAAACACTGTCGCTCTTGTAACAAGCAGTCTCTTTATGGCGATGTCAATCTCAGCCATACAAAAAGGGGATAAAAGGCTTGCAATCATATTTTTAGGGATAACTCTTGCCCTTGCGTTTGTCTTTTTGATAAACAAATATTTTGAATGGGGTGCAAAATTTCATCACGGAATATATCCTGACTCACCAACACTTCTTCAAAGACCGAAAGGTGAAATTATATTTTTTGGACTCTATTTTGTAATGACAGGGCTACATGGCATACACGTATTAGTTGGGGCATCAATAATTATCTATGTACTCTTTATGCTCAAAAATGAAAAGGTTAATAAAGATGATTTCGTACTGCTTGAAAACACCGGACTCTACTGGCACCTTGTAGACCTGATATGGATTTATCTGTTTCCACTATTTTACTTAATTGTGTAGGAGAAAAAAATGAGTGCAGAAAACAAACATATAGTTAGCTACAAAACATTTGTATCTGTCTGGGTCATACTAATGTTTTTAACAGCTGTAACTGTGTGGATTGCAAAAATTGATCTTGGCTTTTTGAATGTAGTTGCAGCTTTAACGGTAGCTACCACAAAGGCATTAATAGTTATACTATTTTTTATGCATCTCAAGTATGAAAACAGGCTGTTCAAAATTTCTGTTTTCATTACGTTTTTAATACTTGCTATTTTTATAGGTTTCACATTCTTTGACGTTGCATACAGATAAATTTAGGAGAAGAAAATGTATCCACAAGCAACTGCTGTTGAAAAGGTAGATTTTACCTTTATACTGATTTACTCAATTGCCGCAATTGTGCTTTTAGGAATAACAATTGCGATAGTTTACTTTTTATATAAATATAACAGAAAAAGGCACCCTAATCCGGCAGATATTAAAGGAAACTTAGTCGCAGAAACACTTTGGACAGTTATTCCAACAATAATAGTAATGGCAATGTTTTTTGTTGGGTGGGATAGCTTTGTAGCACTGAGGACAGTACCAAAAGATGCTATTGAAATTAAAGTTGAAGGCAAAATGTGGTCATGGAAGTTTACTTATCCAAACAGAAAAACTGACAAAGAATTGTACGTTCCAATCAACAAACCTGTAAAACTAAATATCACATCCACGGATGTTATACACAGTTTTTATGTGCCTGCCTACAGAATAAAAATTGACGCAGTTCCTGGGCTTACTACTTACACATGGTTTAACCCTGACAAAAAAGGGGATTTTGATATTTTATGTGCTGAGTATTGTGGAGTAAGGCATGCTTATATGCTATCAAAAGTTCATGTTGTAGATGAAGAAGAATATGCCAGATTTATAAGCGGAGAAAAAGAAAAAACGGCAAGCGTTACACTTCCTGAAATTCTTGATAAATATGGTTGTTCAGATTGTCACAGCCTTAACGGGGAAGTTTTGGTGGGCCCCCCGCTTAACGATATAAATGGTAGGAAGACAATAGTCATTATTGATGGAAAAGAAAAAGAAATAGTTGCAGACGAAAATTATATTAAAGATTCCATACTTTATCCGGAAAAAGAAATCGTTAAGGGCTATGAAAACATAATGCCACCTTATGAAAATGAGATACCTGAAAATGATTTGAATACCTTAATAAATCTTATGCTAAACAAAAATAAAGAAGTATCCAATATTGAAGTTGGAAAAAAATTGATAGACGATGAAGGGTGCACCGGTTGCCACTCAACTGATGGCTCGACAATTGCTGCACCATCCTTTAAAAATCTTTATGGAGCAAAAAAACAGGTTTTAAAAGATGGTAAAGAGTTTACTGTAGAAGTTGACGATGAATATATGTATGTATCAATAAAGTATCCTGAGAGAGAGATTGTAA
>JAIHAR010000053.1 GCA_020054865.1 Deferribacteraceae bacterium | reverse complement strand
AATTTATGAACCGAAGTCAGGCAATTCAGGAAGTAGTAAAAGATAAATTGCAAAGATTAAAGAAAGTAAGATTGGCTGAAGCTTGTTCCAAACTTGATGCATCATTTGAAAAGATGATTGCTGAAGAAGGGATTTTTGAGGATTTAACTGAATGTCCAGAATATTAAGTGAACGGGCAGGGTTAAGTCCAGTTTTGATTTTGAGCCATGATATTTTTAATGAAAATCAGGTACTGTAATAGCTGTGGCACTTACAAGCCAGCCTCAGCGAGCTGGATATCAGTTGACGCTGGAGTTGAAAAGTGGTGAATTGCCTAAACGCTCATGGGTAAAATAAGCCAGATTAGGGCTTTGTCAGTAGAACAAATTGGTAAAAAAATTGGTAAAGCAACAGATAAAGAGCTAGAGTTAGTTATTGAAGGACTTAACGAAATAATTGGAGCATAAAACACCACCATTGAAATCAAACTATGCATACTATATTAACAATGTTGTAAGTTACAATTTTAAAATTGAGTTAAGATATTAGATGACTAAATCGTTCTTTTATTACCAATTAAGATTATTTTTATAGGATTTTATCTGTTCTAATTTTTCATCAGTAATAAAATATTCTTGACTTATTATACCCTTAAAATATCTATCAAATGTTGAAGAGTTAGAAACTTACGACATTTAAGATAGATGAAAACACCATGGAGACTTTTAATTGATTTTGACAATTATTCTATAAAAAGAGTCAATTCAACTAATTATCATTTTTTTTACATTTTTATGAAAATTATATTACATTTATTATCTAGATATCTGAACATGAATCAAATATTTATAGATAAATGGCAGGATAAAATTGAAAATATAGATTATGCTATACAACCTATTGTTTCTACTATCTCAGGTAAACTTTTTGGTATTGAGGTGCTAATAAGAGGTGTTGAAAATATAGGTTTCAACTCTATAAACGATTTTTTTGATAGTGCTTTCAAGGATAAGGTTCTTGTACCACTTGAAAACGCATTAAGAAGAAAAGTTGTAGAAAAAGTATCAAAAATAAAAAACTATAAAAATATTATAGTTTTTTACAATTATGACCACAGAATTATGGAAATGCCTGATTATAGATATGGCTTTACAGAAGAAATATTAGAAGAATACAATATTTTACCAAGCAATTGGTGTTTGGAGTTAAATGAAGGGATAAATCATGAATTTACTTCCATATATAATAAAGTTCTTTTAAGGGCAAAAGCTTCAGGTTTTAAATTGGCAATAGATGACTTTGGCACAGGATTTTCTAATTTTGAACTTCTATATCATTCTGAAGCTGATTTTCTTAAATTAGATAAATTTTTGATAAGAGATATTCACAAAGATAATAAAAAGTTATTTCTTGTGTCAGCTATAAAAGATATAGCAAGAGCTTTAGGTGTTACTTTGATAGCAGAAGGGGTAGAGACTGAAGAGGAATACTATTGCCTTAAAAATTTAGATATAGACTTGATTCAAGGTTATTTTATTCAAAAGCCTACAATTGATCAATATTTAATAAAATTGCAATATGAACATATTGAAAAACTATATAATTTGGATAAAAGGAAGAGTACGAGTATTAGTTCTTTTATTAAGGATTCAATGTGCTTTATTTCACCTTTAAACAATAATAGTTCAATTGAAGATGTATTTGATAGATTTCAAAGTTCTGACTACAATTTTATCCCTATTGTTGATAAAAACTTTTTTCAAACGTGCATAATATACGAAAAAGATTTAAGGGAATATATTTACTCACCTTATGGTAGGGATTTACTTATTAGTAAAGTTCATAAAAAAACAATAAACGATTTTTTAAAAAGGATTCCAAAGGTAGATATTAGAACAAAAATTGATGATGTTCTTAAGTTAATTGTAAGTCATGGCTCTCAGGGTATTTTTATTACTGACGATAATCGATATATAGGTTTTTTGTCCAATACGGAAATAATAAAAATTATAAATTATATGAGAATGCAGGAAGCACTTGAAACTAATCCACTTTCAGGATTACCAGGGAATATTGCAATATCAAATAAAATAAAAGATGTTCTAATAGACGAAGAAAGAGTTAATTATTTTATTTATTTTGATTTCGATAATTTTAAGCCTTTTAATGATAAATTTGGATTCCGTATAGGGGATAGAGCAATAAAAAGTTTTGCTGAAATTTTAAAAAATACCAAACGTGAAGTAATGAACGATATTTTTATTGGACACATTGGTGGAGATGATTTTTTTGTGCTAATTAGCTTTGATGAATTTAAAACAAATTATGTTCTTTCAGTAGTTAATGAAATAATGAAAAAATTTAAAGAAATTAGCTCAAGTTTTTTCTCTTATGAAGAAATAGTAGAAGGTAATTATAAGTCTGTAGATCGTCAGGGCAATGTTAAATTTTTTCCTCTATTGGGTGTTAGTGCTGCAATACTGGAAGTACCATTTAAGAAAATAGAACTCAACGAGAATGTGTTATCAAAACATATTGCAGAACTTAAAAAAATAGCAAAATCATCTGAATCAAATATTTGTATTGCCACTATTTATAATATTGTAAATAAAATTGAAAATTTTATAGGGGTATCTAATGAAGAAAAAAACGTTTATCCTCGATACAAATGTACTGCTTCACTCTCCCGATTGTCTTGAAACGTTTCAGGATAACGATATTTTAATACCTGCTATCTGTATTGAAGAACTTGATAAATTTAAAAATTATTATGATTTAAAAGGTTTTTATGCAAGGGAGTTTATTAGAAACTTAGAAAAAATTAGAGGTGATGGTGATCTGATTTCAGGAATTAATATGCAGTCTGGTGGGAGACTTTATATTAGATACTTAAAAAATGATATTAAACTACCTATAGATTTTGAGAACAATAAAAGTGATAATATTATTTTAAAAATTGTTCTGGAAAGTATGAAAGAATTTGGTCAAAACGTTATTTTTGTAAGTAAAGATATAAACTTAAGAATAAAGGCAAATCTGTTAGGAATAAACTCAGAAGATTACTATCATCATAAAAGCAATACCAATTTAATGGCAAGTAATGATACTCTTTTTGTTGATGATTTTATATTAGATATTTTGTTTGAAAAAGGTTTTTTAGATGCAAATTACATATCAGAAATAATAAAAAAGAATTCTTATGTTTTTGATAATAGGTACTTTCTTTTAAAATCAAATAGTTATGATAAGAAAAGCACTTTAATAAAATATGATTGTAAAGAAAATGTTTATCGCAGGTTTGGTGTAACTGACTACCCAATAGGTGTTGTGCCTACAAATTACCAACAGAAGTTTTTTTTGGATGCATTGACTGATCCTGATATTAAAATAATTTTTGCAATAGGGATAGCAGGCACTGGTAAGACTTTATTATCAATATCTTCAGGACTTACACAGGTTTTGAATAAAAAGTATAAAAAGCTGATTATTAGTCGTTCTCCTGTGCCAATGGGTAGAGAATTAGGTTATTTACCGGGAGATTTACACAGTAAATTAGATCCGTGGCTAAAGCCAGTTTACGATAATATTGAATTTATATTATCAAATGTTGCCATTAAAGAAAGTATTGATGTTAAAAATAACATATCTGATACAGATTTAACATTGGAATATCTTAAAAGTAGTAACATCATTGAGGTAGAAGGACTTACATATATTAGGGGAAGGACGTTTCACAATTCATTTATAATAATCGATGAATCTCAAAATCTAACTCCTCACGAGGTAAAAACTATTATAACCAGAGTTGGCAAAAATTCTAAAATTGTCTTAACCGGAGATATTTATCAGATAGACAACCCATTTGTGGATGAGAAAGACAATGGTCTTGTGTATGCAAGCGAACGATTTAAAAATATAAATAGTAAAATGGCAATAACCATTACGATGACTAAATGTGAAAGAAGTGAGTTATCAAAACTGGCTGCAAGTATTCTTTAAAATTAAAAAGTTAAATACAAATAAGAAGGTGTTAAATGGTTAAAGCAGACTTACATGTTCATTCAAAATATTCTAAAAAACCTGAGGAGTGGTTTCTTAGAAAGATTGGAGCATCAGAATCTTATACAGAGCCGGAATTTCTATATAAAAAACTAAAAGAAAGAGGTATGGATTTTGTGACTATAACAGATCATAACACGATTAAAGGATGTTTGAAACTTAAAGAAAAATTTGAGAATGATACTTTTATATCGGTGGAAACTACGGCTTATTTTACTGAGGATGATTGTAAAATACATATACTTCTTTATGATATTACCGAAGATGATTTTGTTAATATTCAAAAAATAAGATACAACATTTATGAGTTGAGAGAGTATATCTTTGAAAAAAATATTGCCCATTCTGTTGCTCACCCATTGTATGCTGTAAATGATAA
The DNA here is from genome assembly GCA_020054865.1 of Deferribacteraceae bacterium. Classification (GTDB taxonomy): domain Bacteria; phylum Chrysiogenota; class Deferribacteres; order Deferribacterales; family Deferrivibrionaceae; genus Deferrivibrio. The sequence continues at coordinate 4,178 of JAIHAR010000053.1, read as the reverse complement.
ACTGACTATTGACCATGTTGAAAAACTTATTCTTATGTTTGATAATTTTGAGACTATAAATGGGTGTAGAGGTGAAATTTTCAATAATACGATTACAGATATCTTATTAAAAATAAATAAGGAAAAATTTGATAAACTTTTGAATAAACATGATTTAAATATTTCAAATTATTCATGGGAGAAAGGTTTTACTGGTGGTTCTGATGATCATTCAGGGCTTTTGATGGGAAAAGCTTGTACCTGCTCTGATTTTGCTAATGATAAAGAATCTTTTATAAATGAATTAAAAAATAGAAAAACTGTAGGATTAGGTAGTTCTGCCGATTTTTACACTCTTGCTTTTAATATATATAAGATTTCTTACGATCACTCTCAAAAAAGTCGTTTTATTCAGTTAACAGGTGGGGTTCTTGAAGATGTAATTTCAAATATTTCAGAGAAAAAAAAGGACTCTTTTTTAAAAAAGCTGAAACTTAAAAATTTAAAGAAAAAAAGTGCAATAAATATGAAGATTGTAGAACTTCTGGAAAATCTCAAAAAGATACCTGAGACTGAAATTGAGTATAAAATAAATTATACGTATCAAAAGGCTTCTGAACTAATAGATGAGTATTTAAAACTCCTTTTAAAAAAATTTACCAAAAAGGATACAAAAATTACTCTGGATTATGTTTATAAAACTTTTATGGGTTTTCTCCCTGGACTTTTCGTTAGTGTTCCTTTTTTTTCCTCACTCAAACAGTCATACAAAGATCATAAAATAGCCCTGCAATTGAAAAGGGATTTTTTAAATGAAAATGATAAGAACTATAAAAGAATTGCGTGGTTTACTGATACAATAAGTGATTTGAATGGAGTATCTGTTACACTAAAAAATATTGGGTTTAAGGCTCTGGAATATAACTTTCCAATTGCTATTTTTGGTTCAGTTGATGAGGATGCTCTCAAAAATATGCCGAAAAATTTTGTTAATTGTAAAAGTATATTAGATTTTAAATTGCCATATTATAAAACTCAAAAGCTTTATATCCCTTCTTTTATGGATATGATGTCTAAAGTATATAAATTTGGACCTGATGAAATTATAGTTTCTACACCTGGACCAATAGGTATTGTAGGGCTTATCCTTGGGAAGATAATGGGAATTAAAGTAACAGGTGTTTATCATACGGACTTCAAAAGTGAGGTATATGAGATTAAAAAAGATGACTCATTAGCTGAACTAGTTGATAAATATATAAACTATTTTTATAACAATTTTGACGAAATTAAAGTTCCTTCTGAAGAATATATTGATATTTTAAATAGCAGAGGGCTAAATAATCCGCGAATGACGATATTTAAGCGTGGAATCGATACAAATAAGTTTCTCCCTGGTAAACTAAATAAAATGGATTCTACAATAAATCTTTTATATACAGGCAGAATATCAAAAGATAAAAATATAGATTTTTTAATGGATATTTTTCATGTGATAAGGGAGAGATTTAAGAAATTGAAAATAAAGCTTTTTATTGTGGGTGATGGTCCATATTTAAACAAATTAAAAAAACGATGCAACGATAAAGATATTATTTTCACTGGAAGGGTTCGTGAGAAAGATATGCCTGAATACTATTTATTAGGCGATATATTTGTTTTTCCAAGTAATACAGATACATTTGGTATGTCAGTTTTAGAAGCCCAGGCAAGCGGACTTCCTGCAGTAGTTTCAAATATAGGGGGGCCAAAAGAAATAGTTGTAGATGGTTTGACTGGCTATGTGGCAAAAGCAAACGAATTGGATGACTGGGTAAATAAGATTTCAAATCTTATCGAGAAAATTTCAACGGATGATGATTTCATTTTTAATATGAGCTTTGAAGCTAAAAATAATATTAAAGAGAGGTTTGAGTGGAAAGTGGTGTTTGATGAACTTCTGTCATGGGGATGAATATGAAAATAGATGAATGGAAAGAGATTATTAATATCCTTTTTTTAAAAAAGATTCCTAAACAATTGATTATTCAGATGACAGATATATGTAATGCTAAATGTCCCCAGTGTGGCATGAATGTGTCTAATAAGTATGAAAGGCGCAAGCTTGGGATTGATAGCCTAAAGCTGATAATAGATAAAGCCACTGAGATTGGGGTAAAAGCACTATCAATTACAGGGGGTGAGCCACTTTTAATGAAAGATGAACTTTTCGAAGCTTTAGATTATGCATCTAAAAATGGCATTAAATATACAAGAACTGGGACAAATGGTTTTATTTTTATGAGCCATAAAAATCCTCATTTTAAAAAAAGTATTTCAAATCTTGCTGAATCAATAATAGAGTCTAAACTATATACTTTTTGGATAAGTATCGATAGCTGGGATTCTCAAAAGCATGAAAAAAATAGAGGTTTAAATGGAGTAATAGAAGGCATAGAAAAAGGGCTTAAGATTTTTGAAAATTATGGTTTGAGTCCATCTGTTAATCTGGGTATAAACAGACTTATTGAGTATACAGAGCCATACTATCTGTCTGATGGGTATTTTATTCCTGAGGCTTTCTATGAAAACTATTACAAAGGTTTATCTAAATTTTTTGATTTTGTTATCTCTCTTGGTTTTAAAATAGCAAATTTGTGCTATCCCATGAGTTTTGATGGCGCAGTGTATAAAGCGGAATCTTCTGAATATATAGTAAACTATTCTGATCAGGAAAAAAAGATACTTTACAAAGTGATATTTGATGTGGTTAGAAAATATAGAAATAAGATAAAAATATTTACCCCTCTTGTATCTATTAAAAACCTCATAAAAGAATACGAAAATAAAAAAAGTATGGGGTGTTTTGGAGGAGATTGTTTTTTCTTTGTGGATACGACAGGTAAGGTTTACCCATGTGGGTTTAAGGAGGAAAAATCCTTTGGGGATTTTCTCTATTTTGAAGATAATATAGCCTCAAAAAATGATTGTAAAGATTGTGATTGGGAATGCTTCAGGGATCCATCAGCTTTATTTAATCCATTGGTAAAATTGACAAATCCCTTATATTTGTTTAATAATATAAATACATATTATTACCTTTTAAAGGATATAACTTATTATGCTAAAAGCAGATTTTTTAGTATGCAAACAATTAATTAATTTTGTTAAATTATCTTTCTGATGCTTATTTTTCAAAAAGTCATCATATTTTTGTAAAAAAAATGTAAAGTTTTTTTAAATATTTCACTTTTTTCTTAAAATAGTATATCAGTTTCTCATGGAAATTTTAAAAATATCTACAGGGACTGCCCAGAGGAAGTCTCTTTTTATATTTGAAATTCTGGTAATATTTTTGTTCATGCCATTGTTTTTTAGCCTGTTTAAAAAAATTCCACCACTTTTTCTTATAATAATCGGAGGGTTTTATGCTCTCTGGTTGTTGAAAAAAGATGAAAACTTTGATAAGAGGAGCTTTTACAAACTTCCTGACTCAAAAAACGAGTACAAAAGAGTTTTGATTCAAGCGATATTTTTTAGTATTTTTCTTTATGTAATAGTTTCTTATTTTTTACCAGATAGAGCATTTTATTTCTTAAAAAAAGATTTTTCTCTATGGCTTAGTATCATAATGATATATGGTTTATTTGCCGTTTACCCTCAGGAGATACTTTATAGAGCTTTTATTTTCCACAGATATGGTAGCATTGTAAAAAATAGAATGATGCTCATCCATTTAAGTGCAATTCTTTTTGCTTTTGGCCATATACTTTACCTAAATCCTATAACATTAATTTTATCACTTTTTGGCGGTTATCTCTTTTCATATACTTATGCTAAAAGTGGTTCAATGGTTCTTGTCAGTATTGAGCATTTTTTATACGGATTTCTCCTTTATACTATTGGACTGGGTGAATATTTTTGTCAAAGTCAATTAAAATTCCCCACTTTATGGCCCTTAAAATTCCCCAGTTAAATTTAAGCTTCTTTTACTTCTTGTAAACTTTTAAAGGGAATGATTATTTAATTTGCTTTGTAAGCTCTTGAAGTATATTTAGGTATGATAAATAGTATTACCAAGAGGTGGAATATAGGTAAGGCAAAGATAGCAATCACCTTGGGTGGTGAACTTATTGAAGAAATATATTTATTGATTAAAGCACACAAATTTATGAACCGAAGTCAGGCAATTCAGGAAGTAGTAAAAGATAAATTGCAAA
>JAIHAR010000022.1 GCA_020054865.1 Deferribacteraceae bacterium | reverse complement strand
CTCCTTTTAAAAATTTATTTAATTATAATACATAAAAATTCTAAAAGCAAATATTTGATTATATATTCTTAAATATGGTCTGTTTATAACAGTAATTTTACATAAAGTTCTTGATATATTGTTTAAAATGAATTATCAGCAATAATATTTAAATTTATGGTTATAAAAATTTGACACCGTTCTATTTTGATGATATGGTGTGTTATAAAGATTTTATTTAATAATAAAGGTTGGAGAAGAGTTATGGTTTATAAACAAAATGTAAAGCTGGTACAGTCTGTATATCATGCATTGCAGCTTTTTGAGGTGTTTAGAACTGCTGAAAAAAAAGAAGAGTTTGGTGTTACCGAGCTCAGTAAAACACTTGGTTTGCATAAGAACAATGTGTTTAGACTACTTGCAACACTTGAGTCAAGAGGTTACATTGAGCAGAATAATTTTACTGAAAATTACAGACTTGGGATAGGAATTTTTAATCTCGGTCAAAAGTTTGTTAACAAACTTGGGCTTTTGAAACTGGCCAAGCCATTTATGGAAAAAATTGTGGCAGAGACAAATGAATCTGTTTATATAGGAATTTTGAGAGAAGGTGCTGTTATCTATCTTGATATTGTCGAGGCTGAGCAGACAGTGAGGATTGTATCAAGGGTTGGCAAAGATGCACCGGCATATTGTACGGCAATCGGTAAGATTCAGCTTGCGTATGCTTCGGAAGAGGAAATCAATAAAGTATACATGGGAGCAAGACTGAAAAAATACACTGAAAATACAATAACTTCTTTGCCAGAACTTAAAAAACATTTAAAGGTTGTGGCTGAAAAGGATTACGCATTTGACGATGAAGAATTTGAAGAGTCTGTGAGATGTATTGCCGTGCCAGTAAAGGATTATCTTGGTGTGCCTGTAGCTGCCCTTAGTGTTACGGGGCCAGCCTGCAGAATGGATTATGACAGAATGAATAATCAAATTCTTCCTGTGGCACAAAAATATGCAAGAGAGATATCAAAAAGACTTGGTTATCACGGATGATTTAATAAATTCTTTAGCTCTTTGATAGTTTTGTAAAGGGATATTCCGGCTATTCCGGAGTATCCCTTGTTTTTTATTTCATCGATGTTGTCCGGATTAATACCCCCAAGGGCGTAAATGTTTTTATTTATCCATGAAACATCCACTGCACCTATTGGCTTTACCTTGAAGTCTTTTTTAGTCTCAAACAAAGGGCTCAATGTAAAATAGTCAAAACATTCCATGCTTAAAATTTCATTTGTACTATGAGCGGAATAACCAAAGTCAAGCCACTTGAACTTTTTTTTCAATACCACAAGCTCATGGCAGTCTTTGTTTAAATGCACAGCGTTAAATTTCAACATTGAAGCGATATCAACCCTTTCTGAGAGTATAAGGTATTTGTCAGGCAAAAACGTCCTCAGATTTTTGGCGTAATAAAATATTTCATTTGCATCTATATTTTTGATGCGAAGCCATATTTTATCTGCAAAAGGGGAATATTGAAGGGCTGTTTCAAGAAGATTTTTTTTAAATGTATTGTAATCAAGAATAAAAATTATTTCTTTCATCTTTCGAAGAGTCTGTTAAATGCTGCCCTTACTACTTTTCTGGTAGACAAAAATTCATCTAACAATTTTTCTGCACCGTTTTGTTTGTAGCCAAAAAAAGTACTCAATTTGTTCAGTGTATCGGTATCATTGGGGAGTATGGAAGAAGACGAGTTTTTGTAAACCCTTATTAAATTTTCAAGATTTCTGAAAAATAAGTAGCTGTTGTGAAGTGCATAAAAATCTCTATTCTTGATGAGTCCAAGATTTTTAAGTTGATGCAGTACGGAGTGGGTATTTGGTTTTCTAATTTCAGGAAATTTATACCCCAGTTTGAGCTGAAGCATCTGCACGGCAAATTCTATATCCGTAAGTCCTCCATAGCCTGATTTTATATCATTTTTGTCAAGCAAGGAGCCTTTTTCTTTTTCAATCCTCATTCTCATTTCATAAATTTCATCTGCCTGTTCTTTAGTGATAGTGTTACCAAAAAGAACATTTGCCCTTATCTTTTTAAAACTTTCAGAAAGAGAAGATGTCTTATTTATAACGTTAGAACGAAGAAGAGCTTGCTTTTCCCACAACATAGCCTTGTTTTCCTGATAATCTTTAAAGGAGTCCAGTGTGGTGACCAGTGTTCCTGCTGAGCCGCTTGGTCTTAATCTCATATCAATTTTATAAAGATAGCCAAATACTGTCTGGGTACTTAAGTATGAAATGATTCTCTGAATAAGTTTGGAATAAAATTCCTGATTTGTGATAGACTTATCACCATCTGTAAACCCTTTCCCCTCATATAGGACAACAATGTCAAGGTCAGAGCCAAAGCTCATCTCTTCGCTGCCCAGTTTCCCCATTCCAATTATAAGAAAGTCGCAGAATTTGTTGTCAATAAGAGGCTTGCCATATTTGCTTTCTAAAATTTCAAATTCTCGTTTTATGGCAAGGCAAATTGCAGCCTTTGCAAGATTTGAAAGATTTTTCATGAGTTGAATTACATTTATATCTTTATTTATATATGCATAACCAATGTTGAATATCAGCTCCTGATGCATTTTACGTATAATTTCGTATTCAAATTCTATATCACCAGCCTGTTCGGCTATACTGTAAAACTGTCGGCACAATTCGTCAAACTTGTAATCGTAAGACTTGGGGTCATAAATATAATCCAGCACATTGTTGTTTCGGATTATTGTGCTGGAAAGATAAGGGCTGATGGAAAAAATATTGATTAGTTTTCTCAAAAAAGCCTGAGACTGGGAAAATATGTCATAAAACAGATAAATGGACGTTGGGTTTGAGAAAAATTTTTCAAAGTTTTGTAAAGTTTCATCCGGGTTGTTTATATCAGTCAACTCTTTGACAATTAGTGTCAAAATCTTTTTCAGAAGTTCTCTGTCTTTTGCTGAACGTTTTCGTCCACCTTTTCCATTGATAATCCTGTTAAGTATTTCCGCACAGGTTTCAGGTTTTTTTAGTCCCATTTCTTTTAAAAAATAGGAGATGTCTGACAGTTGAAGTTCCTCATCAAAGAGAAAAATTTCATTTTTTTCTTCAGACTCATCTTTTAGCAGGTTCTGGAAAATGTTGTTTACATTTTTCGTTATTTGACTGTATTTCTGTTCAAATTTTTTTGCATCATCAAAACCGCATCTAAGGAGGTAAAGGTGAAAGCTGTCGGAATTTTCAGGTACCACATGAGTCTGCAATTCCATCTCTATCTGTGCCATGTGTTCAAGCTTTCTTAAGAAATTATAACTTTCTTCCAGAATAGATATATCTGATTGCGAAAGTATATCTTTGGATTTTAATATTTCAAGTGAAGAGAGTGTATTGCGGTTAAATATATTATTGTCTTTTGGATAGTTTAGGATTTGTATGGTCTGGACTATAAATTCAATTTCTCTGATTCCACCAAAGCCAAGTTTTACATTTTTCCCCTGTTTTTTTAATTTTACCCTGCTGTTGATTTTAGATTTTATATTTATCAGGTCATCAATCAGTCTTGTATCAATACTTCTTCTAAACACGAATGGCTTTACTGTTTCAATGAATTCTTTGCCAAGCTTTACGCTTCCAGCTACCGGGAGGGCTTTGAGAAGCATCATTCTTTCCCAGCTTTGTCCAAAAGACTCGTAATATATTTCATAACTTCTTAAAGGTAAAGCGATGTCACCTATGTCACCGTCAGGCCTTAATCTCAAATCCACTCTGTAGACAATGCCATCTTCAGTTCTTTCGTTAAGATAATATTTTATTTTTTCACCTAATTTGCAGAAAAATTCGTGAACAGACAGTTTTGAGTCAGTAAGCTTCCCTTTTTCCGTTCTGTATACATAGATTATGTCTATATCAGAGCTAAAGTTGAGCTCCCAGCCACCAAATTTGCCAAGAGCAATTACTGAAAAATCTATTTCATTATTATTTTCATCAACCGGTGTTCCATAATCTTTTTTCATATGAAAAATTGCATATTCGTATGAAATTTCTGTTACGACTTTTGCAAATGAAGAAATATGTGCCGTTAAATCTTTTATAGGATATTCAAGGCACAAATCTTCAATAGCAATAAGGAGATATTCATAATATTTTGCTTTCCTTAAAAATTTTAAAAAATCAGTCTCACTTAAAAGTAAAAAGTCGGTTTTTCTAAAATCTTCATCTATCTCTTTTACTGACCTTCTTTTCATAAGATCTTCTATCAATGTTTCTTTATCTAACTTATTGTTATTAAAAAAAATTCTGAGAAAATTCGAATGAAGAAAAACATTTTGCAGGTAAGAATCAATATTTATTCTCAATGTGTCGGCAGATATATTGAAAAGCATGTCCCCTCTCCATATTTACTGTTGACATCGATAAAACCTCCAAGCTCCTTAACAAGGATTTTTACCATGGTAAGCCCAAGCCCTGTGCCGGATTTTTCGTTTGTGGTAAAAAAAGGATCAAATATTTTATCGATTTTTTCACCACTTATACCTTTTCCGTTATCCTTGAAATCTATCTTTATAAAATCCATAAGTTTTATACTTGTTTTTTCAACAACAATTGAAATAAAAGCTTTTTCCGTATTTTTAAGTGCTTCGGCAGAGTTTTGCGCAAGGTTGATAAGTATCTGTTTCAACATCGTGGCAACAGTTTTTATTTCACAGCCTGATGCAAAATTAAGATATGAAATAGAGATATTTTCCGGCAAAATTTTTTCAATAAGCGAAACAGTTTCTTTGATGACCTGGTCAAGATTTATCTTTTCAAATTCTTTTTTTTGATTTTTTGAAAGTGTAAGTATATTTTTTATAAACTCGTTGGAATCATCTATCATTTGCTTTATCGTGTTGCAATGCAGGGCAACTTCTTCACTGTCTTTACTTCGCTTTATTAGAGAGATATATATGTTTATGTTTTGAAGCATATTTTTAAAATCATGACTTAATCCTGAAGTCAGTATTCCTATTGCGGCCTGATTTTGGGATGTATAAAGCTGTTTTTTTAATTCGCTAAGCTCAGTAACATCTAAAAATTGATATAAAGCAATATCATTACAATGAGACAGCAACACATTAAATCTTTTTCGCCCCCTGGAAGTGACTAATTTTATGTGTGTTGTGTCTTTATTTACATTAGGAATTGTGTCACCAAAAATATTTTTTGCCTCTATATTTGTATAGAGAATTTTATCGCTTTTATCTTTTAGTATTATCGGAATCTTTATATTGTCTGTAAAACTTAAGTAGATATGTTGCATCTTTTTGTTTTTAACTAACAAGTCGATTATTAAGACTGCAAGGGCAGTAAGCAGACTGGCTATTACTAATATCTTTGAAGTAATTGTAGCAAACATTAAATGAACTAAAACAAGGATTATGATTGAGACAGAAATTAAGTTTAAATTTATTCTCATAAAAGATTTTTAATTAAATAACTTAATCTTGTCAATTAGATTAATTTTAATAAAAGTGTCTCAATATTTTACTTGTCAAATTTTTTAAGGTTTATAAGTTGTTCGAGTAATTTGTTTATCTCTTCCAATTTAAAAGGCTTTTGAATTGATGAAACAAAGCCGTAATCGCAGGGATTTGCCATAATCGGATCATCACTGTACCCGCTTGAAACTACAGCCTGCACAAATTTGTCAATTTTTATTAACTCTGAAATTGTTTCCTTCCCCCCAAGACCACCTTTGATTGTTATATCTAAAATACATAAATCTATTTTCTCACCTTTTTCCAGATATTCTTTATAAATCTTGATTGCTTCTTCGCCGTTTTTTGCGCAGAATGTGTTATGACCTAAAATGTGCAAAAGTTCTGAAAGTGAATTTAAAATATCTTCTTCGTCATCCATTATCAAAATGTTTAGGACTTGACTGCCATCTTTCTTTATTTCAGGGGTATGATTGTCACATTTTTCAGCAGATGCTTCAATGGCTATGTAAAATCTTGTCCCCTTGCCTGGCTCTGATTCCACTATTATATCCCCATTATGTTTTTTTATTATATTGTATGCTATTGATAGCCCCAAGCCGTGCCCTTTTTCTTTGGTTGTGAAAAATGGCTCAAAAATTCGGTTCAAATTTTCTTCGCTTATTCCTTTGCCATTATCAGAAATGGTAACAAGGGCATAATATTTATTTTTAAGTTCATTGTTGTTAAATATACTTTTGGCTTTTTCCCCGGAAATATTTTCAATTGATATCTTTACAAGACCGTTTGATGGTGAGGCCTGTCTTGCATTTATAATAATATTTTCAATTACCTGACCTATTTGATTTTCATCACCAAGGCAGCAGAGCAAATCTTCACCACATTTAATTTCATATTTCAAACTTGAGCCGCTCAATGAAAAATCGGCAATGTTTTTAACAAGTTTTTCAATGTTAAAAAGTCTGATTACAGGCTCTCCACCTTTTGAAAATGTTAAAAGCTGAGTGGTAAGACTTTTTGCCCTTTCAAAGGAGCCAAATATTTTGCTTAGTATGGTTGAGGTCTTTTCATCAGGGCAACTAAGCCTCATAATTTCAAGATAGTTATAGATACCAGATAGTATATTATTGAAATCATGGGCAATTCCACCGGCAAGAATTCCTATTGATTCAAGCTGCTGGGCTCGCCTTAATTGTTCCTGTGTTTTTAAAGATTCAGTAATGTCTTTCATAACCCCAAATATATGTTTTTGCCCGGAGAAGGTGACAACAGTTGATTCATCAAGAAAGGTGGCATATGTACCATCTTTTCTTTTCAACCTGTATGTTATATTTGAATTTTTATTCTCTTTTAAAATTGTTTCAATATATTTTTCTACATTTTTTATGTCATCTTTGTGGTATATACTTTTAAAAAATTTGTAACTGCCACGGCCAAATTCTTCTTCGCTGTAGCCCAGAGTTTCTTCAATTGCTCCCGTTCTGAATATTTCATCAGTTTCAGTGTTGTAGTCGTAAACAATCTGTCCGCTGTTTTTTATAACTATTTCAAACTTTTTGTTTATATCTTTTAGCTTTTCTTCAATTTCCTTTCTTTTTGTTATTTCACCGGAAAGTATTTTATTTCTGTAAATAACAAATCCTATAAAAAGAAAGGTCATTGCAAATATTGTTATTGCAGAAAATATTTTATAAAAAAAGGCACCTCTCAGGGTACCGATTTCCGGAGATTTTACGTATCGTACTATATGAGCTATATGTTCTTTATTGTAAGCATCAAGGTTTATAAATACCAGCGAACAATACTCTTTTTCATCAGTGAGATTAATAACAAAAGACTTGTTCTTTTTATACCGGGCTTCAAGATTTTGGCTTATAATTTTGTAGGCATATTTATCTATAATTGTATTTGGCAGGTTTACATCCAGATAAAAGTCATTATCAGATGAAATCCTAAAAAATTTCTTTTTGAAAATTTCTTTATTAATTGCTGATAATGCTTTTTCATGATAAAGGACGGTAAATTCACTTTTGAGCTCTTTGGACATATATGCCAGAAATTTATCAATGGGGACAGATGTTTCAACACTGCCAATATATGTATTGTTATAAAAAAGAGGGAATATAAATCTGAAACCACCTTCATGTACTCCCACCTCATACCCTTCAATTGGCTTATGAGACTCAATTACTTCTTTTATTAGCGGTCTTATTGATGCAAGATAATCTCCATATTTTTCCGGTCTGTGCATTCTTAAAAAGCTGTACCCATCTTTGTCATGAAAGTGAATCTGTGAAAAACCTATACTTTGAAGTTTAGTGTAAATATTATCAAATTCTTTTTTAAGAGTATTTCTTATTTTCTCTGCATCCTGTTTAAGGTACATACCTTTATAAAGCAGAGCCAATATTTCTTCGTTTGTTATGTATCCTTCATAAAGAACAGCGCTTGTATTTTTAAACACACTGTATACACTGCCAAAACCGGTTTCAAATTCATCAATTAGCTTTGAGTTGTAATTTTTCAAAGTATCTTCATATGATTGTTTATCAACATAAATGTATGATGATATGATAAGCAATCCAATAAACAAAATGCTCAAAAATAAATTAAATAGAAACTTTTGCAAAGTTGCACACCCGACAATTAGTTAATACACATTAACATATTGTCAGGATAATGCCAAACACTTTTTAATTTTTTTCTATATCTAACTCATTAAATATTTCACTTAAGTGCGCAACTTTAACATTGATATTTTGCTTTTTCAACCCGCCGTCAATCTGCATGACACATCCCGGGCAGTCGGTGAGGAGAATATCGGCTTTTGTATCCTTTATGTTTTCTATTTTTTTATTTAATATCCCTGAAGAAATGCCGGGATATTCAACGGAAAATGACCCACCAAAACCGCAACAGACATTGCTATCCTTTAAGGGTATGAAATTTTCTCCGAATGTTTCCTTTAAAAAATCTTCCGGCACAAATCCTAAGCCTCTGCCCTGATGACATGGGGTATGATATGTAATCTTTTTATTATCATCATATTTAAGCCTGATGTTGTTTTTATTCAAAAAGTCTGCAAGTGACGTGACTTTATTTGCAATTTTCTCAGATTTTTTGAATTCGGATATATACTCGAGAGTGTATTTTTTAAAATCCTCTTTTATTGCCATTCCACAGCTTGGGCAAAGTACAAGAAACGCCTCATACTCTTCAGGGTTTCCCATATACTTTAAATTTTTTAAGATAGTTTTTTTGCCGCTTTTTCCGTCACCGGAGTGAATTGCTGGTAGCCCGCAACAGACCTGTGTATCAGGAATATCTACCTGAAATCCTGCCTTCTGGAGCAATTGAACCATTTTTGTGCCCATTTCAGGGAAAAAATATTCAACGGCACACCCCGGATAAAAGAAAACCTTTTTTGAAGAATTGAATTTATCAAAATTATTTTGCTTAAACATCTGGCTAAAAGTTTTTTCTTTTACAGAAGGAAGTTTTCTGAAATTATGCTCATCTGACAATATTGGCAGCTTGCCTATATTTTCCTTTGTTTCATCAAGAAGAGGTTTCTGAATAATGCTCGCAACTTTCATAGCAGACTTAAAAACGGATGGATTTTTTAATACGGCGGAATATACAAACTTTTTTGCAGGGTTAATTGAGTATTTTTGCCCCATATAAACATTCAGGTCGGAAATTATAGATTGCAGGTCAATTCCTGCCGGGCAGTTATATGAGCAGGCTTTGCAGCCGATACAAAGACTTAGAATCTCCTTCGCTTTCTTTTCATCGTGGAGCATTGATGTCAAAATAAGTCCAATTGCGCCTATATAGATATCTCCAAAAACATGCCCACCCACCATTTCATAAGCAGGGCATACGTTTGCACATGAGCCGCATCTTATACATTTAAGAGCATCTTTTAAAAAAGGGTGATCCAAAAAACTGAGCCTTCCGTTGTCCAGGAAGATGTAATATGTATGCTTTTTCCCTGTTTCACTCTTAAATGAAGGGTTTGAGCCTTTTATCCATGTCACGTATGTGCTTATGTTTTGACCGGTGGCGCTTTTGGGTAACAGCCTGATAATTTTCATTGCATCTGAAAAGTTTTTGACAAGCTTTTCATATCCCACCAGTACAATATGCACAGGAGGAACGGTTGAAGACAGTCTTGCGTTCCCTTCGTTTGTAACTATCCCTATGGTTCCAGAAGATGAAATTGCTATGTTTGCGCCTGTGATACCAACCTTGGCTTTAAAATAAAACTCTCTTAGATATTTTCTTGCAATTTTGACCATTTTGTTGATGTCATCCGGGTCAATTTTTTCGCCGGTATGCTTTTCGAAAACCTTTGCAACCTGTTGTCTTGTCTTGTGAATAGCGGGCATGACCATATGGGATGGGTGCTCCCCTGCAATTTGTAAAATCCATTCTCCAAGATCTGTTTCCACAGGTTTCAGCCCTTGCTTTTCAAGATAATCATTCAGTTTAATCTCTTCACTGGTCATGGATTTTGATTTTACTATGTATTCTGCACTATGTTTTTTGCATATATCTGCAATCAGTTTATTTGCTGAGGCTGCATCTTCGGCATGCAAAACAGTACAGCCTGATTTTTCTACATTTGACTTAAATTCTTCGAAAAGGGATAAAATTTCATCTTTGGTAAAGTCTTTAGATTTGTAAATGTCATGTCTTAGCTTGAAAAAGTCGAGGCCTGAAAGCGCATTTGCTCTGGAAACTTTATAGTTTTCCGCAAAGGTTTTAAGATTTGAATATAGAATTTTATCGTTAAGCTTTTCTTTTACTTTTGTTTTTATACTCATCACTGGCTCCTATAAATCTTCTATTATGTAGCAAATTAATTCAACAGGCCCATGCACCCCAATTGTAAGCACTCTTTCGATATCTGCTGTCCTGCTTGGTCCTGTGATAAAAGCTATATAAGCGTTTTCCCTGGAAGTGGACTCATTCATAAAAGATATTATGTTTTCAAGTTTAGAGACTATGTTTGATTTGTAAACAACGACTGATAGGCTTTCAGAGACCATAGTGGCAAGTCTCAGCTGCTCGTTTTCGCTGTTAATTACAAGCGTCCCTGTTTCTGCAATTGCAAAGTCAGCATTTACAATTGATTTTGATACGCCTGATTCAGTGAATTCACAATCTTTTGAATAAGTTTTAAATGGCGTATTCAACTTGATATAATCAAAATTTCCGTCCTTTAAAATTGTTTTTAGGTCATCTTTTTTTAAAACCGTGCATTTTGTTTGGACTGCTTCGCTTTTTTCAATAAATTTGTTCAGCTCGGTGTCAATGCTGATCATAGTGGACTCCTTCAAATTG
This sequence comes from Deferribacteraceae bacterium, assembly GCA_020054865.1. Classification (GTDB taxonomy): domain Bacteria; phylum Chrysiogenota; class Deferribacteres; order Deferribacterales; family Deferrivibrionaceae; genus Deferrivibrio. The sequence goes on along the minus strand of JAIHAR010000022.1, from coordinate 22,932 downwards.
GTTTTACCAATATATTCAGAAATTGGCGACATGTCAACAATTTTATATAATTTAAGGCATTTGGAGCAAAATATTTGTTCATTGTGTAACACAATGAAATAATTAAATAAATTTTTGATTTACTATAAAACAATTTTCTAAAAAATGAATAAATAAAAATTTTTTTATTGACATGTTTTTTGTATTTTGGTAATTGGTAAGACCATAAAGATGTTTTGCCAGTAAGCAAGGGAGGTTTCCTGTAAGTATGAGAATGGGATATATATTCAAAGGTATTGTACCATTTGTTTTGTTACAGCTAATTGGCCTTGCGCTTTGCATAATTTTCCCTGAGATAATTACGTGGCTGCCAAATTTAGTATTTAAATAAATAATTTGAGGTATTAGATGCTAAGCAAATCTTTGGTTAAAAAATTTGAAGAGATTCTGGGCCAGGGAGGTTATTTTACAAAGCCTGAAGATACGATGTGTTACAGTTATGATGCATTTTCTGCTGAGCCTGTCCAGCCTGATATTGTGGTAAAGCCTAAGAATGAAGAGCAAATTAAACAGATTATAACTCTCTGTAAAAATGAAAATATCCCCCTTGTAACAAGGGGCGCCGGCACAAATTTAAGTGGTGGCACTGTGCCTGTTAAAAAAGGGTGTGTACTGCTCACAACAGGACTGAATAAAATTTTGGAAATAAATGAAAACGATATGTATGCGGTTGTAGAAGCAGGTGTTGTTACAGCTAATTTGGCTAATGCCGCTGTAAAAAATGGACTTTTTTATCCGCCTGACCCAGGAAGTATGAATATTTCGACTATAGGTGGAAATGTTGCTGAAAATGCAGGAGGGCTCAGAGGCTTAAAATACGGCGTTACCAAAGATTATTTGATGGGTGTGAATTTTTTTGATATGGACGGCAATTATGTAAAAGGGGGAGGTAAAACTGTAAAACTTGTGACAGGATTTAATCTGCCCGGCCTAATGGTCTCTTCCGAAGGTTTACTGGGAGTAATGACAAAATTTGTTTTAAAACTTATACCAAAGCCAAAGTTTAGCAGGTCAATGCTCGTTATTTATGATGATATTATCAAGGCTTGTGAGACTGTGTCTGAAATTATTGCTGCTAAAATTTTACCTGCTACTCTTGAGTTGCTGGATAATTTTACGATAAAAACAGTGGAAGATGCTACCAAAATAGGTCTTCCCACAGCTGCAGATGCCCTTTTGCTGATTGAACTTGATGGTCACGAAGGGCAGGTTATGGATGATTTTGAAGTTGTTAAAAAAATATGCGAAAATCTCAAAGGAAATATAAAAATAGCTGAGACGGTTGAGGATAAAAACAGACTATGGGAGGCAAGGAGGAAAGCTTTAAGCAGCCTTGCAAGGCTAAAGCCAACTCTTATTTTGGAAGATGCAACTGTGGTCAGGAGTAAAATTCCTGGCATGATGAGGGCAATTCAGGATATAACAAAAAAATACAATCTCACAATCGGGACTTTTGGACATGCAGGCGATGGTAACCTTCACCCGACAATTCTTACGGACAAACGAGATAAAGATGAGATGCTAAGGGTTGAAAAAGCAATCGACGAGATATTTGCTAAGGCACTTGAACTTGAAGGGACATTGAGTGGTGAGCATGGGGTAGGATTTGCAAAAGCCAAATACCTTGAAATGGAAGTAGGCAGAGGGACTATAGAATACATGAAAAAACTTAAAAAAGGTGTTGACCCTTACAACCTTTTGAATCCTCAAAAGATGGGGCTTTAGATGGAAGATTTGATAAAAGAGTTAAAAGAGCTGGAAGAGCTTGTGCTGCAGTGTATGAAATGTGGTACATGCCAGGCACACTGTCCGCTTTATCAAAAAGATTTAAATGAAAGTGCTGTTGCAAGAGGCAAAATTTCTCTTATCGAATCGGTATATGAGGGGCGTCTTGACAAGGCAGGCAGTATTTTAAAACACCTTGATTACTGTATATTGTGCGGAAGATGCAAGGAAAATTGCCCAAGCGGAGTGAAAACAGATGAGATATTTTTAAGAGCTAAAGCAGTATTGAGGAAAATAGAAAAACTGCCATCGTGGGGGAAGGTTGTTTTAAAAATAGTTATGGAAAAGCCGGATCTTCTGGCAAGAGTTGCTCCGCTTATGCACATTGGACTTAAATTTGGAGCCAAAAGGGTAAAAGATGATATTTTTAAACCACTATTGGGCTCTTTTTCCAAAAGAAACATAAAACAGGTGGCATCAAAACCTTTTACAAAGACCCATGGGGGATTGCACAAAGCTGATAATGAAAAGATGAAAGTTTACTTTTATCCAGGCTGTGCAGCAAATTTTCTTTTCCCTGAATGGGGAGAAGCAATTATAAGTGTTCTTAATCATTTTGGCGTTACTGTTTATGTACCGGAAATAAACAAATGTTGCGGTATCCCTGCTGCGACACTTGGCGAGATTGAGACTTATAAAAAGATGGTAGATGAAAATCTGAATCATATTAATGACATAGATTGTGAGTATGTAATTACATGCTGTCCTACATGTCAGTATGCGCTTAGTGAGATGGGACCCAAAGTTACGGGCATAATTGCAAATAAGCCATTTTTTGACATATTGATGTTTTTGGATGAAGTTTTGGGTGTTAATTTCGAAGTAAAATTAAATGAGAGATATACTACCCACATCCCTTGCCATTACAGGTCTACAAAAAAAGAAAGACTTAAAAGCCATGTTGCAAAAAATATTAAAGGTGAAAATATTACACTTGAAAATCAGAGCTGCTGCGGTTTTGGTGGTACTTTTAATATGAAAAAATATGATGATTCGAAGGCGGTGGGGATGAGTAAAGCCTTTGAAGTAAAAAGCAAAGGTATTGAAAAATTGTTTACACCCTGCCCTGGATGTGCTATGCAATTAACTGATGCTATTGTTGAATCAGGAAGCAATGCAAAAGTTGAGCATCCGATTGTGTACTATGCAAGGGAGATTGTGAAAAGTGGTATTTCAAAAGATAAAACCGAAAAAGGTCAGTGATGAAATTTATGAGCAAATAAAGGGTCTTATTGTTTCGGGAAAATTAAAGCCAGGTGAAAAATTACCTCCTGAAAGGGAATTGGCTGCAAGTATAGGAGTAAGCAGACCTTCTTTGAGAGAAGCATTGCAAAAACTTGAGGCTAAGGGGTTTCTTGAACAAATCCAAGGTGATGGTACTTATGTTAAATCGGCTACTTCTGACTCTTTCGACGGTTTTTTGGAAGAATTTGCAAAAAAGGATAATGCAATTTTTGATCTTATGGAAGTAAGGCGAATTCTTGAGACATGGGCAGCTTACACTGCCGCTGAAAGGGCTACGGATAAAGAGATAGCCCAGATGCAAGAATATTTAAATGAGATGAAAGATGCCAAGGATTACGGTCAGATAGGTTACATTCCTGATGCAAATTTTCATTCCACAATAAGTTATGCCACCCACAATGTTCTTCTAATCCATATTATGAACAATATTTACGAATGGATAGAAAAAGTAAGCTTTGAAGTTCGCTCAAGAATGTATACCGATGAAAAGAGTCACGAGGAGCTTTTCAATCAGCATTCGGCAATATTTAATGCGATAAGAGAAGGCAAGCCACTGGCGGCTTACAATGCTATGAATCTGCATATGGATTATATTGTTAAAGAGCTTAATAAGGTTTTTAAAAAGTAAAATTTCTTTGCCTTAGTAATTTTTTCTGCATTATATTCATTCCTTGAAAATAATTAATTAGTCTGGTATTGAATTATTATGAGTAAGCTTGAAAAAGGTCTGAAATTAATTGATATATATTCTATTGCTATTGGCTCAATGGTAAGCTCCGGGGTATTTTTGCTGCCGGGTATTGCATATGGTATGTGTGGCACCACTGTGTCGATTGCCTATCTGTTTGCTGGATTAATGTCTATTCCAGGGGTTTTGAGTATTTCGGAGCTTGTTACGGCGATGCCAAAGGCTGGTGGTGGATATTTTTTTGTTACAAGAAGTTTAGGGGCAGGTGTAGGTACTGTTGCAGGTATTTTAAGCTGGTTTTCCCTTATATTTAAGGCAACATTTGCCCTGATAGGTCTGTCTGTTTATTCTGAAATAATTTTTAGTTTGAATCCAAAATTAATAGCTATTCTTATCTGTTTGGTCTTTTTAATTATAAACTACTTAGGCGTCAGTAAGGCAGGAAAGGCTCAATCGGTCTTGGTTTTGCTCCTGTTTGCAATTTTATCTTACTTTTTTTTAAGTAGTGCTGGCAAAATTGATTTTGGTAATTACTCTACATTTATCAAAGACTTTGATATATCCAGGATTTTATCTGCATCAGGTTTCGTATTTGTCTCCTATGGAGGACTTTTAAAAGTAGCAAGTCTTGCTGAGGAGACCAGAGACTCGAGGATGATTCCAAAGGGGTTAATCGGTGCGCTTTTAACTGTATCAGTATTATATACATTAATAGTTTTTGTTACTGTAGGAGTTTTGCCCGGAGAGAATCTTTTTAATTCCTTGACACCTATTTCCGATGCTGCATCTGCTTCAATGGGGGTAAAAGGAAAAGTATTGCTTTCCATAGCTGCAATTATTGCATTTACTTCAGCTGCAAATGTAGGGATAATGTCGGCATCAAGGTATCCATATGCATTAAGCAGAGACAACATGTTTCCAAAGACTTTCCAGAAATTATCGGCAAAATATAAGACACCTTTTGTTTCAATAATTGTTACCGGTCTAATAGTAATTTCAGGATTATTTTTAAATTTGAATCTGTTAGTAGAAGTGGCTTCCACCTCCCTTATACTTACATATATTTTGGCTAATTTTTCAGTTATAGTAATGAGAGAAAGCAGGCTTACAAACTATAAGCCTCAATTCAGGGCACCTATGTATCCTTACCTGCAAATTGCAGGGATAGTTTTTTATCTTTTTCTTATTTATGAAATAGGACTTGAAGCAATAATTGCAACAGTGGTTTTTATGATAATCAGCTTTTTTGTATATATTTTATATGGAAGAGCAAAAAATAACCAGGAATATGCCCTGCTACATGTTATCGAAAGAATTTTAAATAAGGAATTGACGGGAATAAGGCTTGAAAAAGAGCTTCGGAATATTTTAAAGGAAAGAGACTCAATTAAAGAGGATAGATTTGACAAACTTGTAAAAAAAGCACTTGTTTTTGATTTTGAAAGCAGAATGACATATGAAGAGCTTTATAAGGAAATTTCAGAAAAACTTGGCCAGAGGATTGGTCTTTCGGGTGATGAAGTTTACAACCTGCTGTGTGACAAAGAAAAAAGATACTCCAGCGTTCTTGGGGATAATATTGCCATTCCTCACGTAATAGTTGAGGGGGAGAAAATATTTGATGTGGTTATTGTAAGAAATAAAGAAGGGGTAGTTTTTGAGGAAAATAAGAAAATCAATGTGATTTTTGTGCTTATTGGAAGCAGAGATGAAAGGAATTTTCATCTTAAGGCTTTATCGGCAATAGCGCAGGTTGTAAATGGCAAAGATTTTTATAAAAAATGGATGGAAGCAAAAAACCCTCAAGTTTTGAAAGATATTGTTATGTTAAGCAAAAGACAAAGGTAATTGGGGAATAAAAACGAAGGGTGCAAAAAAAGTTTTGACAACTTTTGTCTAAAAATATATTTATACAAACCTTGTTTAACTTGATTTTTGGGTATTAATAATTTAAATGTATAAAGTTATGGGAAAAATTATAGCAGTTGCAAATCAAAAAGGTGGCGTTGGTAAAACTACAACAAGTGTTAATCTTGCTGCAGCCTTGGCTTTTGCTGAGGCAAGGGTTTTACTGGTGGATATGGACCCTCAGGGGAATGCTACAAGCGGGCTTGGGTTTATACCTTCCGAGCTTGAAAAGAGTGTTTATGATATTATTATTGGCAATGCTTCTCTGAGTGATATTATTCTTGATACAAAAATCGAAAACTTATCCCTTGTCCCGAGTAAAATTGACCTTACTGCAGCAGAGATTGAGTTGGTGACTGTTTTATCAAGGGAGACAAGACTTAAAAGATGTCTTGAAAATGTAAAAGACAATTATGATGTAATAATAATTGACTGCCCCCCTTCATTGGGGCTTTTGACAGTAAATTCACTTACTGCAGCTGACAGTGTTTTGATACCTCTTCAGTGTGAATATTATGCACTTGAAGGTTTGAGCCAGCTTTTAAATACAGTAAAACTTATACGGGAAAGTTTAAACCAGGATTTGGAGCTTGAGGGTATTTTACTTACTATGTATGATCCGAGAAACAACCTTTCAAAAGAGGTATATAAACAGGTCAGGAGCTATTTTAGGGAAAAACTGCTTAAAACCATAATTCCAAGAAATGTTAAGCTAAGTGAAGCGCCGAGCTATGGGCAGCCTATAATTGATTATGATATAAAATGTAAAGGGGCAGAAAGCTATATTGAGCTTGCCAAAGAGCTTTTAGGAAGGATTAATGAGAAAAAATCCGTTAGGTAGAGGGCTTGAAAGTCTCATTCCAAAAGATAATTCGGTAAATAGAAAATCACCTATAGAGCTTGATATTACTGATATTGTTCCAAATGAAAAACAACCCAGAAGGATATTTGATTCTGAAAAGCTTAACGAATTAGCTGATTCGATAAAAAGTAAAGGGTTGATTCAGCCTATTGTTGTTACAAAGCATGAAGATAAATATCTTATAATCGCAGGTGAGAGAAGGTGGCGGGCTTGCGGACTTGCTGGCCTTAAGAAAATTCCTGTTATTATAAAAGATATAAACGATGAGAAAGAGCGTCTTGAACTTGCATTGATTGAAAATATTCAAAGGGAAGATTTAAACCCAATTGAAGTTGCAAATGCATATAAAAGTCTTATGGAAAAGTTTTCATATACCCAGGAAGAGCTTTCAAAGATTGTTGGGAAAAGTAGAAGTGCTGTCGCAAATATTTTAAGACTTTTGAAACTTCCCCATGAGATAACAGAAGCCCTTTCTAAAAATATTATTTCTGAAGGGCATGCAAGGGCATTGCTTGGGCTTGACGACCATTTAAAGGTTATGGAAGCTTTTAATACTGTTGTCAAAAAGAAGCTTAGTGTAAGGGAAACAGAAAATCTTGTCAAAAGAATAAAAACTTCTCCAGTAAAAAAGATGGAAAATTCAGGAGCTGATATTTTTGTAGAGTCAATAAAGAAAGAATTTGAATCTTTTTTCAAAACAAAAGTCAATATACGAACAGGCAAAAAAGGGGGCACAATAGAGATAAAATATAGCTCTAATGAAGAGCTGGACACAATTATAAACCATTTAAGGGGACAAATATGATTAAACCTAAAAACGAATCTGTTGATATCAATGCCTTTTTGGGAAAAAATACTAAATTCAACGGAACATTGCTTTTTGACGGACTTGTGAGAATTGACGGGGATTTTGAAGGGCATGTCAAGACCAAAGACACACTTGTTATTGCCAATTCCGGGAGTGTAAAGGCAGAAATTGAAGCCGGAGTGGTAAAAATTTCAGGAAATTTTGACGGGACAATAAGGGCAGAAAGCAAGGTAGAGCTTTTAAAGCCCGCAAATGTAAAAGGAACTATTTACACGCCGTCAATTGTCATTGAAGATGGTGTTATTTTTGATGGGCAATGTGTTATGAGTAAGACAAAAACATCTTCAGAAAATGAGGGGTAAAATGAGAAAAGCTTTGATTGCTGGCAACTGGAAAATGAATCTTAACCTTGAGGAGGCTGCTTTACTTGTTAACCGGTTGAAAAGTATTGACTTTGATGAAAGTGAAAAAGAGGTAATCATTGCACCTTCTTTTGTATATTTGCCTGAGCTTGTAAAGCTTCTTAAAGATTCAAGAGTGAAAATATTTGCTCAAAATGTTCATCATGAAAAGTCCGGGGCTTTTACCGGTGAAATATCTATCGATATGTTGAAAAATATCGGTGTGAGCGGCTCGATTGTGGGACATTCTGAACGAAGAATAATATTTAAGGAAACAGATGAACTTATTAATAAAAAAATTAAAACAGCTGTAAAGGAAAAATTCCCGATAATTTTTTGTGTGGGGGAGACATTGGAGCAGAGGATGGCAGATGTTCATGAGGAGGTTGTCAACACTCAGGTAGGGCTTGGTCTTGAAGGGATTGATGAGATAGATATGAATCATATTACAATAGCTTATGAACCTGTATGGGCTATCGGCACGGGAAAAACTGCCTCCAGCAGCGACGCGGAAGCCATGCATAAATCAATAAGAAATTTTTTGGCCAAAAAATATAACAAAGCTCTTGCAGATAGTATCAGAATATTGTATGGGGGTAGCGTTAAACCGGAAAATATCTCTGAGCTTATGGCAATGGAGAATATTGATGGTGCGCTTGTAGGTGGCGCAAGTTTGAAAGCGGAAAGTTTTATAAAAATAATTAACTATTGAGGTGATAAATGTATCCTGTTATTTTAGGTTTTCATATTTTTGTATGTATTTTATTGGTTATCGCGGTGTTGTTGCAATCAGGCAAGGGGTCGAGTCTCAGCGAAGCATTTGGCTCAGGGTCATCTGATATTTTCGGCTCGGTTTCTCCTGCAAATGTGATGAACAAAATTACAACTATTCTTGTAGTCATATTCTTTTTTACATCAATTGCATTAACAGTTATATCTTCAAAAGGGACTGGTAGATCGATTACAAATAAGATTCCTGCAACTGCAGCTCCTGCTGGCGGTCAAAATACAGCACCACAAGTACCTTTAGAAAGCAAATAATGAAGAGGCTTGCAAGCCTTTTACTGCTTTTTTTAATAGTTTTAATATCTGGCTGCTCTGATAATTCGGCAAAAAATGAAGGTTTGTCAAATGGGCAGTCCAACGTTTCTGACAGTAAATTTGGCGATGCCCTTGTTGAAGGTTCGATAGGGGATGCCAGCAATCTGATACCAATTCTTGCCACAGATAGCTCTTCGCATTCTGTTGCCGGTCTTATCTACAACGGATTATTGAAGTATGATAAAGATTTAAAGCTTACCGGCGATCTTGCTGAAGGCTACGAGGTATCGGAAGATAAAAAAATAATTACATTCCACTTGAGAAAAGGGGTAAAATGGCATGATGGAGCTCCTTTTGTCTCAGAAGATGTGAAATTTACATATGAGCTTATTGTTGATGACAAGACACCCACAGCTTATGACTCTGATTTCAGATTAATTGAACGTGTTGAAATACCCGATAATTACACTGTAAAAGTTTTTTACAAAGTTCCTTACGCTCCGGCGCTTGCAAGTTGGACTACTTCCATATTGCCTTCCCATCTTTTAAAAGGTGTTGAAATTACGAAATCTCCATTACAAAGAAAACCTGTCGGGACAGGTCCTTATAAATTTTTTGAATGGAAGCCTGGGGATTCAATTACTTTAGTGGCAAATACTTCCTATTTCGAAGGCTCACCCAATATAGAAAGGTATATTTTCAGGATTATCCCCGACTCGGCTACAATGTTTCTGGAGCTTTTAAACGGGACTATTGATTTGATGGGGCTTAGCCCTTTGCAGTATGCAAAACAAACAGACAATCCCAGATTTAAAGAGAGGTACAATAAATACAAATATCTTTCAAATTCTTACACATACGTTGGCTACAATCTGAAAAATCCATTGTTTCAGGATAAAAGGGTCAGACAGGCATTGACTTATGCAACACCAAAAGACGATATAATTGAAGGAGCGTTGTTTGGATTAGGCACAAGGGCGACCGGACCGTACAAACCTACAAGCCCATGGTATAATCCTGACGTTAAGAAATATGACTACAATCTTGAAAAGGCAAAAAAACTTTTATCTGAAGCAGGTTTTGTTGACAAAGATGGTGATGGTATCCTGGAAAAAGGAAATTTGAAGTTAAAGTTTACGATTATAACAAATCAAGGTAACTCTTCAAGGAGCATGGTGGCTGAAATATTGCAAAACAGCTGGGCAAAAATTGGTGTAAAGGTTGATATAAGGATTCTTGAATGGGCAACATTCATAAATGAATATATAGATAAAAGAAATTTCGATGCTGTGATATTGGGATGGACTATCCCCCTTGAGCCGGATTTGTACGATATATGGCATTCATCAAGATGTGAAGGGAAAAATTTAAACTTTATATGCTTCCAGAATGCCGAAGTAGATAAACTGATTCAAGATGCGAGGGTAGAGTTTGACTTTGATAAAAGGAAAAAGATGTATGACAGAATTCAGGAGATTCTGGCTGAAGAGCAGCCTTATACTTTTTTATATGTAGGGGAATCGCTTATTGCTCTCAGCAATAGATTTGAAAATATTGAACCTGCGCCGGCTGGGCTGATGCATAACTTTATAAGGTGGTATGTACAGAAAGAAAACCGGAAGTATTTTTTTACACAATAGGTAAACTATGCTGCTATATCTGATAAGAAGGCTTTTTGGGATGGTACCGCTTATAATAGGTATTACCTTTATCAGTTTTGTAGTGGTGCATCTTGCTCCGGGGGACCCCACTCAGTTTTTGTCTTCAATGAATCCAAAAATATCCGAAACAGCAAGGGAAAAGTTTATCAAGATGTACAATCTGGATAAACCTGTTTACATCCAGTATTTTTTATGGCTCAAAAAATTTGTTAAATTTGATTTTGGTGAGTCCTTTTCCCAGGACAGAAAAAAGGTAATAGACAAAATATTGGAGAGACTTCCTGTAACATTGTGGTTAAATATTGCATCTATGGTGTTGGTTTTTGCAATAGCATTGCCTCTTGGCGTGATGTCTGCCTATCTGAGGGATACAATTTTTGATAAAGCAGTGACAGTCTTTGTTTTTGTGGGTTTTGCCATTCCTACTTTCTGGCTTGCACTTTTATGTATGTACTATTTTGGTGTAATTGTTGGTGTTTTACCAATATCTGGACTTACTTCATATAACTTTGAATCAATGACATTATTTGAAAAAATTATTGATATAATAAAACATGCATTTTTACCTGTTTTTTTATCTGTATTCGGCTCGCTGGCCGGTCTTAGCAGATTTGCAAGAAACAGCATGCTTGATGTGCTGAATGAAGACTATATTGTGGCCGCAAGAGCAAGAGGGATTGGTGAAGGGCGAATTATATTTAAACATGCATTGAAAAATGCCCTTTTGCCGGTAGTGACAATTATAGGTTTGTCAGTCCCGGGTCTTATAGGTGGCAGTGTGATATTTGAATCGATTTTTAGTATTCCTGGGATGGGACAGCTTTTTTATCAATCTGTTATGATGCGCGACTATCCCGTTATTATGGGCATACTTGTTATTGGTGCTATTTTGACCCTTTTAGGTAATCTGCTTGCAGATATTATGTACGCTGTTGTTGATCCGAGAATCAGATATAAGAAGAGGGCAGGGTGAAAAAAGGCAATCTGCTTTTTATTTGCGGACTTGTGATAGTAGTATTTTTTATTTTGGTTTCTATTTTTGCTCCATTAATTGCTCCTTATGACCCTACTTCTATAAATGTAAAGGAAATTTTCCAGGCACCTTCTTCAAAGCATATTTTTGGCACTGATGAACTTGGACGGGATGTATTTAGCAGAGTTGTCTATGGGACAAGGGTTTCTATATTTGTAGGTTTTGTTGCTGTTTTTATTTCAATAGCTATCGGAACAATCCTTGGACTTGTGGCCGGCTATTTTGGAGGTATAGTAGATATAATATTAATGAGGTTTGTAGATATAATGCTTTGCTTTCCTTCATTTTTTCTTATTCTTGCTGTAATTGCATTTCTTTCACCCTCTTTGACAAATGTAATGATTATTATTGGGCTTACGAGTTGGATGGGGGTGGCAAGGCTTGTCAGAGCTGAAACAATGAGTGTAAAAAGCAGAAATTATATAATTGCTGCAAAAGTGCAGGGGATAAAGAATAGTATTATTTTATTTAAGCATATATTGCCCAATGTGGCTTCACCAATTTTTGTGACTGCTACGCTGGGTGTTGCGGGAGCAATTTTGACTGAATCAGCACTGAGCTTTCTTGGGCTTGGTGTTCAGCCACCTACGCCTTCCTGGGGGAATATTTTAACTTCCGGAAAAGATAACATAATGTTTGCCTGGTGGCTTTCCCTTTATCCAGGATTGGCGATACTTGTAACTGTTCTTGGTTATAATCTTCTTGGAGAAGGTTTAAGGGATATACTGGACCCGAAATCCAAAAAGTTTGGCAATTAATTTATAGTCAATTTTTTCCCAGGGTGAAGTTCTGCAGTTTCTAAGTTGTTTATTTTCATTAATTTTTCAACTGACGTATTGAATTCTTTTGCTATATCCCATAGCGTATCACCTGTTTGGACAGTGTATTTTCCATCAAGAAGTTTTCTTTTGACTACATTGGTTTTTTTCTTTTTCCTGGCAGTCTTTTTGTCTTCATCATTAGAAACTATAACCGGCTGGCCAGGTCTAATGAGTCTTGGGTTAATACCTTTATTAAGCTTGATTACATCATACAAACTTAGCCCATATTTGTGTGCAATTGTATAGAGACTTTCTCCACTCTTTACGATATGTACCCTTGGTGCATAAATTTTAACATCATCGATAAAATCTTGCGCATAGGCCTGTTTCATAAAATCCTTTTCCGGGATGAAAAGGTAAGTATTATAAAGTATTCTGCTGTATTTCAGTCCATTTACTTTCATGATATCATTTTTGTCAGAATTGAATTTTTTTGCTATTTTTTCGACATATTCACCTTGCTTTGCTTTGTAAATTTTCACTTTCAACAATTCTTTTGGGCTCATTTTTGCTATTTTTTCAGACAAATATGATTTTGTTCCGTATGGAATTTTAAGGCTATACTCGTCATTTGGTGGAGTTATAGGCTTTTTTAAATCAGGGTTTAGTTCTTTTAATGTATCGATGTCTGTATTTATCATATCAGCAATTACGTAGAGGTTAACGGGTTGTTTTAAATTGATTTTTTCATAAAGCAGCGGAGATGTCGATGGCGGCTCAAAGCCATATTCAAGATAATTGTAGTAAATAATGGAAAGAGCGATAAATTTTGGGACATAATCTTTGGTCTCGACTTTTAAATGTCTCTTTTTTGCAAGCTCAAAAAAGTCAGTTGTTTTATATTTTTTCAACCCTGAATATACCTTATAAAAGCCTGCATTGTACGCAGCTATTGCAAGATACCAGTCACCTAAGTTTTCATATAAATGTTTTAAATGCTTTGCAGCTGCAATTGTAGCTTTTTCAAAATCCCTTCTTTCGTCAATCCAGTAATTGATATCAAGTCCATAAATGTTTCCTGTGGAAGGCATAAATTGCCACATCCCACCTGCGCCAACAGGTGAGTATGCATCTGTTTCATAGCCGCTTTCGGCAAACGGTAGTATCGCAAGCTGAGCAGGAAGCCCCTCACGTCTTAGTATGTCTTTGACAAGATATATGTATTTGTTTGACCTATCAAGGTAGTTTTGAAAAGTGTTGGGATATCTTTTGGTATACATATTTAAATAGTATCTGACTCGAGGAGTTATCACAGGGGGGATATCATATTCTTTTGACTTTACTATGTACTGATAATTTAGAAAAAGCTCTTTTTCATCAAAAAGATATTCATTTATAGCAGGTGAGGGATATTTTAAATTTTCAAGCGAAAAATCTTCTACGATTTTGGCAGGTTTAGGCTTTTCAGACATTTCCTCCATCTGGGGAGCCTGAGTGTTTGGTACATATGAAATTTGCGTTTTTTTGATCGGTACGCAGGCAAACAAAACAAAAGCGACAGACACAAATACTATAAATCTTCTCATCTGTATTTTTATACTTTAATATTTATAGTTTTGCAAATAATTTTTGTATTAATATTGGTAGATCATTGATTGTAAAAGAAGTGCTACACACCGATAAATCTTGAATATGTTTTATATTATGTTATAGTGAGTTATGGAGAATGTATGAAAAATATAAAAGAGCTTATCAGAATACACGACAAATCACAGTTTGAAATCAAACTTGGCTATCTTATTGATTCGAAGAAGAGAAAAACAGAATATGACATAAACCTATATCTGTTTTTGCCTAAAAACTTAGGTATAGACGGTTATTCATATCCAAAGGAAAACTTTTACAGAAACTTATACAGCTATGTCAGACTTATTACCCCAAAGGATTCTTTGAGAAATTTAAATGAACGACTTTGTAAGGTGTTGGATAAAATTGATAATGAAAAGTCAAAAATAGACAGTCTTTTTTATTTCTTAAATTATGAGATTAAAATAACTATTTGCGGTTTCAAGTCTTTTCTAAGAGATTTTGTAAAACTTGTATCTGAATCCAATGTAACTGAGAATGAAGTTGAAATTTTTATAAAAGATGTGTCAGACTTCAGGGAGACTGTAAAGAAATTTAACAGATTTATCCCTGAAACAAATAATATAAAGATTAAAGAGCTTTTTCAGTTTATGGACGAATATTCAAGCTTTCTTGTAAGTGTCTATCTTATAAGGTTGTTTGAAATTTTATCAAAAAATCAAAGCGGTCTTTGTGAAAAATTAAGCACGGCTTTGCAAAGTGAGGTGGCCTACAGAAAAAATAATGGGTTGTCCTATACTACGGAAGATGATTTGAATAATGAACTTTTGATATACAAGTATTCGGTATATAAAAAATACTTCTATAATATTCTTTTCCTGAAGTTAAAAAAGAAATCAGGTGATGTAGAATTCAGACATTTTGCATATGCGATTGCAGCAGGTATTTCTATGATTTTTGCAACTGCGGCAGCTTTTTTTGCCCAGATGAAGTATGGAAACTTCACAACATCCTTTTTTATAGCCCTTGTCATAAGCTATATGTTTAAAGACAGGATAAAAGACTTTTTCAGGACAATTTTTGATAAATCTTTTTTGTCAAAAAAAGTATATGATTATAAAAACAGAATATATGACCTTGAAAGGTTTTGGCTATTTGGTTTTTACAAGGAGAGGGTAAGATTTTTAAAGAATAAGGAGTTGCCCGATCATATAATTTCAAAAAGATTGCAAAATACCCATTCAAGCCTTTCTACATGGTATCTTGGTGAAAATGTCCTGAAATATGAAAGAAAAATCAAACTTTACAACGACATCATCAAAAGGTCTTTCAAGGATAAAATAGAGGGGATTAACGATATAATCAGATTTGATATAGAGGATTTTACAAGGAAAATGGATGACCCTAAATCCTATCTTTACTTTATTGAAAATTGTAGTGTTAAAAATATAAGAGCCACAAAGACTTACCATCTAAACCTTGTAGGTGAATTCAAAACACCGGAAAAACACTTTTTGTTTAAAGTAAGACTTATTCTGACTAAAAAGGGGATAAAAAGGATTGAAATCCCCGTTGATGAAAAAAATGTTATTGTTAAGAAAAGTAGTTGATGAAAAGGGGCGGGTATGGGTTTTAATTATTTGACTTTTATGTTAGCGTTGGTTTTATTGATAAACCTTGTTTCATTGATTTTGATACTTGGCAGATACGGCTCTTTGAAAAGAAAGCTTGAATCCTTTGAAGTTCGTAACAGTACTCTTGATGAAAACGTAAATTCAAGGCTAAAAGAGTTTAGGGAAGATTTGAACTCCAATTTTAGGAATTTTAGAGAGGAAAGTCAAAGCTCATTTAAAAATCTTTCAGAAATTATTGGCAGACATATCGAAGCTCTTACGGAAAATCAGAGAAATAAATTTGAAGATTTTAACAAGATGCTTGCTGAAGATGTAAAAAAAGGGGAAGAGCGAAGCTTGGTAATGCAAAACATTATAAAAGAATCCTTAAGTATGATAATTAAGTCTCATGATAAATTTACAGAAGAGGTTTCAAAGACGATAAAGGAGCTTACTTTATCTATGAAATCAGAGCTTGGAGAAGTAAAATCGGAACTTGGTAAGTCTTTGAAATCTTTTGAAGAAAAAGTAGATTTAAATCTTGAACGGATGAGAAGGACCATAACGGAAGTGCTGGAAAAACTGAGAGAAGACAACGAGAAAAAGCTTGAAGAGATGAGAAAAACTGTTGATGAAAAACTCCATGAAACCCTGGAAATGAGACTGTCAAACTCATTTAAGGTGGTAAGTGAGCGTCTTGAGCAGGTGCATAAAGGTCTTGGTGAAATGCAGAGCCTTGCAAATGGCGTGGGCGATTTAAAAAGAGCGCTTACTAATGTAAAAAACAGGGGAATTATTGGTGAGGTTCAGCTTAAAAGAATTTTGGAACAGATTTTATATCCAGGCCAATATGTAGAAAATGTTAAGACAAAACCAACGTCCAATGATGTTGTTGAGTTTGCGGTAAAGCTGCCGGGGGATGATGAAAAGAGTCAGGTATGGCTTCCCATTGACTCAAAATTTCCTGTTGAAGATTATTACAGGCTTCTTGATAGCATCGAGGATGGGGATGTGCAGAAGATTCAACTTGCCACAAAACAGCTTGAAAACAGGGTGAAACAGTCGGCAAAAGATATTTCGTCCAAATATATAGAAGTGCCGTTTACCACCGATTTTGCCATTATGTTTGTTCCTTTTGAGGGTCTTTATTCGGAAGTTTTGAGAATTAACGGACTTTTTGAAAGCATACAAAGAGATTACAAGGTTGTGATTACAGGTCCAACAACAATGGCCGCATTTCTCAACAGTCTTCAGATGGGATTTAAAACACTTAGTGTGGAAAAATCAGCCCATAAGGTTATGAATCTTCTTGCAGTTGTTAAGTCGGAGTTTATAAAATTTGGGGATGTTCTTGAAAAGGCCCAAAAGAAGATAAAAGAAGCCGGAGATAATATAGATAATTTGGTGGGTGTAAGGACGAGAAAAATTCAGAAAGCACTTGAGGATGTCGAAATATCAGCTGATAAGTCTATTGATGAAATTTAGTCCCCACAAAACTGCAAGTCCTGAGCAGATTGTAAGTATTATGTTTTTGAACCTGTATGCTATAAAAAGTGCAAATATCATCGCATAGATTTTGAAGTTGTCTACTGAAATACTGTTAATCCCCTTGTTAAAAACCCCACCTGTAATTATTGCCGCAAAAATACTTGCAGGCATGTAGCTCAAAAATTCTTTCATATTTTCAATAAGTGTGTCGTTTGCAAATTTGAGAAAAGAAAACCTTATCAAAAATGTGATAACGCCGCAAATTACTATAAGAATCCATATATCTATACTATTGTAAAGCTGCATTTTTAATCCCCTTTTTATAAATTTTACCTGCAAATACTCCGGCAAAAACTGCTACAAAGAAACCTAAATTAAGCGGAATCTGTTTTAACAATATCATACAAGCCCCTGACACTATGGCAGTTATAATAAATCTCTTTTCTTTCAGAAAATTGACTAAAATTGCCATAAATGTAAGGGGTATTGCAAATTCCAGAGAAAATGAAGATGGGATTGTTGTACCCAACAAAATTCCAATCAGGGTTGAAATCTGCCAGACAGTCCACATTGTTATCCCTGCACCCATATAATATTTAAATTTATTTACACTTTTGTCGTTTGCTATCTTTGATATGGTTACTGCATAAGCCTGGTCTACAAGAAAATATGACATAAAGGCCTTTTTGGCCGTAGAAAGGTCTTTGTAATAAGGGGCAAGTGAAGCACTGTACATTGCCATTCTTAAGTTTATCATAAAGACAGTAGCAATAATGATGAGCCATGAGCTGTTGCTATTTAACTGCTCAATAAAAGCTATTTGAGATGCACCGGCAAAAATAATTTGTGACATTGTAAATGACTGTATGAAAGACAAACCGGATTTTGCCGCTGTGACACCGTAAATAAGTCCAAAAGGGGAAACTCCTGTAATAAATGGGGATACATCTTTTACCCCTTTCAAAAAATCATTCATATTTATCACCTTTCAAATATATCTTGCAATATGTTGCACAAAAAGTTACTATATGAAACAGATACTCTATGTTTAATATATTGTCAAGGAGAATGTTATATGGAACAAATTTGTAGCGATATATCTGAAAATTTAAAAAAAATAAGGGCTGAAAGAAATCTTACTCTTGATCAGCTTTCGGAGATTACAGGGGTCAGTAAAAGTATGCTCAGACAGATAGAAACGGGAAATTCTATTCCTACCATTGCAACAGTCTGGAAAATTGCCAACGGTCTTAAAATCTCCTTTACTTCATTGTTTACAAAGTGCAGTAATGATGTGAAGGTTGGAAAAATAAAGGATAAAAACTTGCTGGAAGAGCTTGGTGGGGGCTACAGGGTTTACCCTGTAATTTCATTTGACCCTAAAAGACCTTTTGAAATGTATTTTCTGGAGATGCAAGAGGGGATTAGCTATAAGGGTGAATCTCATGAAGGTAATGTAGAGGAGTTTATAGCTGTACTTGAAGGCAATCTTAAAATCAATGTTGACGGGCAGGACTACATTGTCAACGAAGGGGAATATATCAGTTTTATGGCGGAAAATCCCCATGTATATGAGAATATTGGATCAAAAATGCTTAAAGCTGTGATGGTATTAACGTACTTTTAAAAAATTGTCTAATATAGATGTAATATTTACAAGTGAGAATGGTTTACTCAGATAATCCTTAAAACCGTATTCCTGGTAATTGCTGATTACGTCATCACTTGAATATCCTGAAGTTACTACAAGATAAGCATTTTCTTTTATTTCAAGAATTTTGCTTGCTGCTTCCTGCCCATTCATACCATCCTTTATGGTAAGATCAAGTATTATCAAATCATAATTATTGTTTTTTACCTTTTCTATTGCCTCTTCGCCGTTTTTGGCAATATCTACCTTGCAACCCAAAGTATCAAGCAGCATACTTAAAGAATCTCTTAAATATTCCTCATCATCCATATATAAAATATTTAAATTATAAGTTTTTATACCGATATTTGCATCAACATTTTCATTTTCTTGTGAAGAGCCATGAGAAGCTTTAACAAATATGACAAATTCTGCACCTTTTCCTTCTTCGGAATAAACGGAAATTCTTCCTCCGTGCTTTTTTATGATTGAGACTGAGGTAGCAAGCCCAAGACCATTGCCATCAGCTTTTGTAGTAAAAAAAGGTTCAAAGATTTTATCTTTGATATCTTCAGGTATCCCCGGACCATAGTCTCTGATAGATATGAGGATATAGTCCCCCTTATCAAGATTATATGGATTAAGTGAGGGGAGAGTTGTTTTGCTGACGGAAATGTCTAATTTCCCTTTATTGTTCATGGCATCTCTTGCATTGATTACAATATTTGAAATTACCTGCGAAATCTGGTCGTAATCAATCAGCGCAAGAGGAAGATTTTCTTCCGTTTTTAAAGTAAGATTTACAGAAGTACCGGTGAGAATAAATTTTACTGTTTCTTCAATAAGATAGACAATGTTTGCTGGTTTTATGACCGGTGTCCCCCCTTTCGAAAATGTAAGAAGCTGTTTTGTAAGCGCTGTGGCCCTTTTTAAAATGTTTTCTAAAGAGTTTAATTTGCTTTCATCAGGTTTTTCACCACTTATTTTACAAATGCTCACATAACTGCTTATGGCTGCTAAATAATTGTTAAAATCGTGAGCTATTCCGCCAGCTATTCTTCCAAGTGATTCAAGATGTTGATTTTTAATTATTTCTGCTTCAAGTTTCATCTTTTCAGTTACATCTGAAAAGATGAATACAGCGCCAATAATTTTACTGTCTATATCATACAGTGGCGCTACACTGTCTTCAATATTAAATCTTTTGCCGTTTTTGTTTGTCAGAATGCAGTTTACTATTACTTTACCCATAAGCCCTTTATGAAAAATTTCTTCAAAAGGAACAACATAGTTTTTATTTTGAACTGTTTTCAGGTCAAATTCCTCAAAAAAATCCTTTCCTAATAGCTCATGTTCACTTTTTTCAAGTATCTTCTCACATGCCCTGTTGACAAAGGTAATTTTTTTCTGCAAATCAACCACCACAACTGCATCGGCAATTGATTTCAATATGATTTGCAGCCTGTCTTTTGAGCGTTTAAGTTCACTTTCAAGGGATTTGATTTTAGTAATGTCTATTGCCAAAAACAGGACGTAGTCATTCTCATCAAATTTTTCAATAGGGGACATTTTTCCGATAAATGTTTTTTTACCACCAATCACATCAAGCTCATACTCAAATTCGACGGTTTTTTTATTTTTAATGCTCTCAGATATTCCCATCATTGCCAGTTTTGCAGTTTCCGGTGGCAGAATATCTGTAATATATTTTCCGAGCAAATCTTCTTTTTTTGCATAAAGCAGAGCTTCATTTTCAGTAAATATTTCAACATATTTCCCATTACTATCAAGGACGAAGGCTACTTCAGGCATTGAGCTGATAAAGGTTTTAAGTTTGTGAGCGTATTCATTTGCCATTCTGGTGGTATCTCTAAGCTCTTTTGTTTTTATTTTTACCTGAATTCTTGATAAAATAATTATTATAAAAGCAATTAATATAACAAATACCAGAATATAGAGGATTTTTAATATTTTTTGATTGATTTTACTTGTGTGTTCAAAAAGGGTATTTAACCTTTCATAATAAAATGAATCTGGGTTACTTTTAAGGTTTTTAAGCCTGTTATTGATTTTTTCTGCAATATTTTTATCTATATTTTTTGAAAAGGCAAAGTGTACGTTTATCGGTTTTAAGACTATATTGGTTGTTTCTATATCTGAGTCTTTTATATAAGGGGAGTATATTCTGCTTATAAGTCCTGCATCAGCATTGCCTTCAGCTACCACTTTTGCAATTTCAGGATAGCTTACATGGGAGTCATCAAAAGTCACACTTAAATGAAAAGATGTTAGTATATCTTTTAACCCATTTTCTCCTACATAAAAAATATCATTCTTTTTTACGGCTATTTTTTTATCTTTGAGGTCTATTATGGATTTTATTTGTGCATTTTTATTGGTGATTATTTGCCCCCAGTTTGTAAAAATAGGCTCATCTGAAAAGTCCATAATAGACAACCTGTTTTTCGAATATCCTATTGGCAGCAGCACATCTATTTCGCCGGTCTGAATTTTTTCGTAAAGAGAATCCCATGTGTCTATTGTAAACTGATAATCTATACCTTCAGCTTCTGCTATATGCTTAAACAAATCCGGAGCAAGTCCTGAAACCTTATCTTCATTAATTATTGATAACGGAGGATTATTCCATACCCCTACTTTTAATCCGGCATGGTCTGCATAAGCTGCAGCAGTTAAGAGCAATATAAGGAGAATAAAAAAATATCTTTTCATAGACAAATTGTATCTTAAAATTATGAAAAATCAAATAAATTTTATGTGAATTTTTCTTTTCCTAGGGCCGTCAAACTCACAGAATAAAACTCCCTGCCATGTTCCGAGGAGAAGTTCATTGTTTTCAATGATAATATTTTGTTCGCAACCAATTAATGATGATTTCAGATGGGCATCTGAGTTTCCTTCAAAATGACTAAATTTATAGTTTTGAGGGATTTTTTCATTTAAAAATTTCAGTATGTCTGTTTTTACATCCGGGTCGGCATTTTCGTTGATGGTTATCGCACAGGTGGTGTGAGGGGTAAAGACGATGCAAAAGCCGTCTTTTACCCCCGCTTTTTTTAGTGCATTATTTACAAGATAAGTAATATCAACAAGCTCAGCTCTGTTGCCTGTTTGAATTTCGTAAGTAAAAAGCATCAGATTTCAACTACTTTAGCCTCAATCATCCCATCAATTGCTATTATTTTATCTATTACAGGTTTTGGTATTTTGTTGTCTACTGACACAAACGCCATTGCATTACCACCTTTTTGTCTGGAAAGTTCAAAACCCGCAATATTTATACCGTTTTCTCCAAGTATTGTTCCAACCTTTCCTATTACACCTGGTCTGTCGACGTTTCTAAAATATAGAAGAGTGCCTGCAGGTATAATGTCAATCCTGAAGTCATCGATAAAAATAATTCTGCCTACATTATCTGAGAAGACTGTACCCCCAATTACAAGCTCCTGCTGGTCTGTTTTTATGTTAAGTACAACAATGTCATTATATTTTCTGTATACATCCGTTTTTATTTCACTGACAGTTATATTTCTGTCTTTGGCAAAATATGAAGCATTTATGTAAGAGATTGTCTCTTTAAGGGATACTTCAAGAAAACCTTTCAAAGCTGCAACAGTATAAGGCTGATATGAAAAAGGTACATCAAATGTCCTTTCACATACATCATCTTCAAATTTTTTCCCTACAAGAGTTATCTTAATTTCTTCTGGTCTTCCTTTTATTATTTGAGCAGACAATTTTGCCATTTTTTCGGCAATGTCAAAATAATTTTGTAGCTCTTCAGGTAGCTGAGATTTCATAAAAGGTATATTGACAGCATTTATGTAAGATTTTCCATGAAGGGCATTTATGATTTGTTCGCAAATTATTACAGCAACCCCTTTCTGGCCTTCGTGGGTGTTGGCTCCTATGTGGGGGGTTACAAAAATATTGTCGAGTGTCAAAAGTTTGTTTTCGGTAGCAGGTTCTTCTTCAAAAACATCAACTGCAGCAGAAAAAACTTTGCCATTTTTTACTGCATTGTAGAGGTCATTTTCATTTACAATTCCTCCTCTTGCGCAGTTTACTATAATTACTCCGTCTTTCATCAAATTGATATGATGCTCTGTAATCATATTGTGGGTTTCGTTTGTAAGTGGTGTGTGAAAAGTGATTACATCGACCTCTTTAAGTAAATCTTCAAGATTGTCATATAGTTTTACCCCTAAAGATTCAGCCTTTGTCCTTTTTATATAGGGGTCATAAGCTATAACTTTCATACCAAAGCTTTTGGCTCTGATTGCAACATTACTGCCAATACGACCAAGTCCGACTATTCCCAAAGTCTTGTTGTAAAGCTGTATCCCCATAAATCTTTTTCT
>JAIHAR010000005.1 GCA_020054865.1 Deferribacteraceae bacterium | reverse complement strand
GCGCGGCAGATGAAGCGCTGGATCGGTATGTAACCTGCAGCATTACTGAATTTGACGGTCAGAAGGCAGAGGGCATAACCCTCCGCTCGTCAAACGAGACATGCGGATTCCTCCCTCCTGGCAGGACTCTTCTGTGAACTTCACCTGAAGGGGAAATATCTCAGATGAACGAATGGAGAACGGTTATGAAGAGGGTTGCACGCGGGGAGTTTTTTTTATCTTTTCTCCTGAGTTATAACATCCTGTAAAATAAAAATCTCAAATAAATTATAATGAGCTTGCGTATATTGTTTATTGTTCAGGGTTTTAATATTTTGATAAAGAAATAGTAAAGGTATTTGTTTTAAATGTTTTTATGCCAAATCCTTGATTTTTGGGTTTCTGGGTTCTTGTACTCCTTTAAAATTACTGATTTAAATCATTTTATTTTGTTAATCCTGGGTAAAATGATTTTGCTTGTTTAATTTTATTTTGGCGGTATGATTTGATGTGCAGGAGGCGTTATTACGCGAAAAGGGTTTTCTCTGATTGAAATGTTGATTGTTATTGCGATATTGGGTATTTTGGCTGTTATTGCAATACCTCAGTATGCAAAGATAAGGATTAGGGCTGCCAATGCTACCACGCTTACCGATATAAAAAATGCAAAGACAGAGCTAAATGCTTTTTATTCAGAGAAAAATTATTACCTTTTTTAGTAATGGTTAAATATGAGAATATTGCTTGTTTTATTTGCGATATTTTTGCCATTTGTTTTGTTTGCCCAGAAGGTAGGAAGTAGCAATCCACTTGAGATATCGACTTCAAGTGGAGTGACTTTTGTTTACTATAACTCTCAGGATTGTTCATCGTCTATCCTGAAAATTGCAAAAAATATGTGATAGGAGGCATAAACAAAAGGGGGGGATATTGGTTATGCCACTACATCAAATATGTCCAATATACTAAAGAAAAAATTTTCAACAGGTTTGACTTCAGACTCCTTGAATATCCAGCAAACAGATGCCGGAGTTGACAATATGTCTGGCTGGTCTGATCTTTAGGGTTAATTGTGTCGGTAACTTCAATTATAGCATTTATTGTTGCTATTTTTATGCTGGCCATTGTGCCGGGACCCGGTGTCTATGCAGTTATCTCAAAATCGGTTTCAAGTGGTTTAAAGGGTGCTATTTGTACAATTTTTGGGATTATTACCGGAGATGTGATTTTTTTGCTTTTTGCAATATTTGGTCTTAAACATATTGCTGAATATCTTGGATTTTTCTTTGTATTTGTCAAATATGCAGGAGCACTTTACTTGTGTTTTTTGGGGTTGAAAAATATTTTAATAAAAGAGCGCAAAAGTGTTACCCCTGTATCGGGAGCTGATTTTTTGAGTGGACTTTCCATTACTCTTGGCAATCCAAAGGTGATACTGTTTTATTTAAGTTTTATGCCCACATTTTTGGACTTTAAGTTGTTGACGGGTGTTCATATTTTTGTAGTTGTTCTGATTGTAATTTTTGCACTGTTTATAGTTTTGTTTTCTTATGCTTATATGGCATATTTTGCCAGAAAAAGTTTTTATGATATTGCCAGTATTGGCTTTTTTGATAAAATAGCAGGGGCAGTTATGATACTGGCGGCAGCATCAATAATTGCAAAAGAAAATTAAATTATACAATAGCTTTATAAGATTGACAAAACTGATATGACAGTTTATTATTTCTCATGAATATTAGAACGCCTTTATATTATGTTCTTTCGGGTTTTAAGTATTATAAATTAATAGAAAGTAAAAAATATTTTTCTGAAATTAAAGAGGTATGTGATGATGAAATAAAATACTTTTTTAATAAAAGATACTTCAGGAATGAATCATGGTATTTGAGATATATGCATATTCTTGCATCTGTTTTTACGGTAAATCTTTTGTCGAGATATTTTGAACGTTTTCTGAAACAAAAATGTTACTTTTTAGACAGAAAATATACAATATTTGCTCATGCAACCTTTTATGCATTAAAAAGTTACAACGATAATAGAAAATTTTTTAAGATCGAAATAAATAGAGAAATATTTATTTCGGATATGATATACAAGATCAATGAGAAGGTTAAAAAGTTTTTTTGGGAATTACCAGGGACGATAAATTATGTTGATTTTGTTTTCGGCAACACACCTATAGGGGTAGAGCTTGAATTTTCAAATATTGGTCGTGATGCCGGTAAATTTTTTGTATCTGATAAAGGTGATCCGCTTTTAAATTTTTCCAAATGTCATCACTATCATTTGAAAAAATTTTTGTGGCGCTTTGGCGCATATATTGATGCGGAAATGCCATTCAAACAGTTTATAAAAAAAGGTGGATTCCTTGAATATACCTTTACAAGGCCAGATTCTACGCTTGAGTCGTCTATTCCACTGACTTCAAGTGCTCAATTTGCCGCGGAGCTTATTAAAGAAGCAGTGAGGTTTACACCCATAAAGCCTCATAGTCTTCATGTAACTTTGGAGTCGCCAATAATTGATTATCGTAAGCCTCTGATAGGTTTTGAGGAGTCTATTTTCATCTTGCTTTGTACAGGGCAGTATTTGATCCATGAGTCTAAAGTGGTTGAGTCAAGAATTATGGAAAAAAATATGAAAGATATTTTTATGAGCAGAAAGAGGAAGAATAATGGCAAATGGGTGGATACTGTAGAGTTTTCCAATATGAGGCTGTGTAGAGATTTCGTTGCAAGAGGGGTTTATGAGCCGTCGATAAATGTTTTTATCGCCTTTAAAAATATGTTCAGGTTTGAAGATATTTTGCCTTTTTCTTTGAAAATACAAAAATGGGGTGAAAAGCCAGACTATAAAATAGTCGACCGAGATAAAATGTTTAATTTGCTTGAAAAAGGGTTAAATATTGAAAAAAGTCTTCCAATAAACTATAAAAATAATATAATAGAGAGAATAAAGGAAATCTATAGCTACAATTGTGCATTGATAGGGAGTATAAATGGATAACAGTACATTTACTGTTTTTACTTACGGGACATTGATGAAGGGCTTTGAAGGTTATGAAAAATACCTGAAAAATTCCACTTTTTTAGGTTGCGGAGCAATAAATGGTAAGATGTATCACACCAATTCCGGCTATCCAGTAGTGATTAAATCGAGTTTTCCGGGTGAAAATAGGGTTAAAGGTGAACTATTTGAAGTAGATAAAAATACAATGATAAAACTGAGAAATTATGAAGGTATTTATTCTTTTTTTACTTATTATACAGAGGAAATTCTTCCTGTGACGCTTGAGGATGGCTCTGTTAAATATGCAAGAGTATTTGTTGCGCACCCTTTTGCAAAGCCTTTTATCAGACTTACTTCAAAAAAAGTAAAACACGGAGACTGGAGAAGGTATATTTCAGTGCCAAAAAATAAGTATCCGTAGATGGGTTTTGACAGCACTTCTAATTTTGATAAATTGCATCTTGCTTTTTGAGGCAATTATTCATTCATAAACCACAAAATAATTGACGCTGTCAAAGTTGAAACAAAAGCCAATACGAGCGATATGTTGAAATTTCCGTATTTATCAGCCAGAAATCCTGCTATTACAGGGCTTATAATTTGCCCTATTCCAAACAAGATTGTTAATTCCCCAATTACTTTATTTGATGCCTGCTTTGATATTTCTCTTCCATAATTAAGTGTCATTGCCACTATCCCTAAAAAAGTCCCGCCAAAGCCTATGGCGCTGATTATGTAAATAGTTATGTTTTGATATAAAACAGGCAAAATGATTGCAACACTTTGTATAATAAATGCAACAATCAGACTGTTTTTTGTGCCGTATTTGTGTGAAATCCTTGGCCATAGAAGCGTTGTTATAGCTGCCGAAATCCCTATCAAAACCCATGAAATATTTGCAGCATATACGGAATTAAGTGTTTTTGACAAAATACTTACAATGAATGTTGCTGTTATTATGTAGCCAAAACCCTCAAGGAAATAAGAGATATAAAGCTTTGTTAGTATAGTGTTTTTTGGGGTTGAAGATGTTGTAGTGCTGTTGTTGTGTTTTAATTCTACCATTTCCACATTTCTGAAACCAAAATAAAATGGTACGATACTTAAAGCTGCAAGTCCCAGCCATATAAAATCCGGCTCAAGAAAAATATTTAGAAAAGGGACCGCAATCCCTGTAAGGGCTATTCCTGTGCCGACGCCACAAAACATCCATCCTGAGATATGTTGATACCCTCTGTTTGCAAGACTTTGAAGTACAAATGCAACCCCCAAAACATTTAAAAAACCGCTCGTAATTCCTACAATAAAACGCCAAAAATACCATGCAAACATCGTGTGAGAAAATGCCATAATTCCCGTAGAAAACAGGCATATTATGAGACTTGCCTTGTAAATTATAAACTGGCTTTTGGTGTTTTTTATATATTTTGAGAGGATTGCACCAAGGAGGTATCCAAAGTAGTTTATAGAGGCAATATTTCCTGCTATTGTATTTGAAAACCCGTAATGCTTTTGCATGATTGGCAGGATGGGGGTAAAAGCGAATCTTCCTACAGCCATTGCAAGAAACAGTGCAAAAAAACCGCCAAATACAATTTTGTAAGGTTCTTTTAAGTTGTTGGACATGATAAATTGTATCTAAAAAATATAAAATTGCAAAAGTAAAATTGAGAAAATGAAATAAAAAAATCTCTTGATTTTTTTGCTGCATTTTATATATATAGTTTCTGTTAGCACTCGATAAAGATGACTGCTAATAACATTAATATAAATAATATTAAGGAGGTCAAAATGGCAAACATTAAGCCACTTCAGGACAGAGTACTTGTTAAGCGTATTGAAGCTGAAGAGAAAACAGCTTCAGGAATTATTATTCCTGATACTGCAAAGGAAAAGCCTCAGGAAGGTGAAGTTATTGCAGTTGGGCCAGGAAAAGTTCTTGATAATGGTACTAAGGTTGAGCTGACTGTTAAAGTTGGTGATAGGGTTCTATTTAGCAAATATGCAGGAACTGATGTTAAGATCGATGGCGTTGAATATCTCATAATGAGAGAAGACGACATTTTGGGTATTATTGGGTAAATAAAAGTAATAAGGAGGATAAATTATGGCGAAGGCTATAACTTTCGGTGATGAAGCAAGGCAGGCTATTTTAAGAGGTGTTGATAAGCTTGCTAATGCTGTAAAAGTCACTTTAGGACCAAAAGGAAGAAATGTAGTTATTGAGAAAAAGTTTGGTTCACCGCTTGTAACTAAAGATGGTGTTACTGTTGCCAAAGAGATTGAGCTTAAAGATCCAATTGAGAATCTTGGAGCTCAGATGGTTAAAGAAGTTGCTTCAAAGACAAGTGATGTGGCAGGTGACGGTACTACTACCGCAACTGTTCTTGCGCAAGCTATTTATAGAGAGGGAATGAAAAATGTTGTAGCCGGCGCAAATCCAATGGAGCTTAAAAGAGGTATTGACAAGGCTGTAGAAGCTGTGGTTGCCAAGTTGAAAGAAATTTCCAAACCTATCCAGAACAAAACAGAAATTGCTCAGGTAGGTACCATTTCTGCCAATAACGACAAAGAAATTGGTGATATCATTGCAGATGCAATGGACAAAGTTGGTAAAGACGGTGTTATTACAATTGAAGAAAATAAATCAACTGAAACTGTTCTTGATGTAGTTGAAGGTATGCAGTTTGACAGAGGGTATCTGTCACCTTATTTTGTTACAAATCCTGATACTATGGAAGCTGTTCTTGAGAATGCATACATTCTTATTTGCGAAAAGAAAATTACAAGCATGAAAGATCTTCTTCCAATTCTTGAGCAGCTTGCAAAGCAAAATTCACAGTTTTTAATCATAGCTGAAGATATAGAAGGTGAGGCTCTTGCTACACTTGTTGTAAACAAATTGAGAGGAACATTAAACTGCGCTGCTGTTAAAGCCCCAGGATTTGGTGACAGAAGAAAAGAGATGCTGAAAGATATTGCAGTGCTTACCGGTGGCCAGGTTATAAGCGAAGATCTTGGTCTTAAACTTGAGAATGTAAAACTTTCTGACCTTGGTAGGGCGAAGAAAATAGTTGTTGATAAGGAAAATACAACTATTGTTGAAGGGGAAGGCAGCTCTGATGATATTATGGCAAGAGTTAATCAGATTAAAAAGCAAATTGAAGAGACTACTTCAGACTACGACAGAGAAAAGCTTCAGGAAAGACTTGCAAAACTTGTTGGTGGTGTTGCTGTAATAAAAGTGGGTGCTACTACAGAAACTGAAATGAAAGAGAAAAAAGCAAGGGTAGAAGATGCCCTTAATGCTACAAAGGCTGCAGTTGAAGAAGGTATTGTTCCTGGTGGTGGAGTAGCACTTATCAGAGCAAGGGCTGCGCTTGATAACCTTAAACTTGTTGGTGATGAGCAGATTGGTGTTGAAATTATCAAGAAGGCGCTTGAATATCCAATCAGGCAGATTGCAGAAAATGCTGGTTTTGAAGGCTCTATCGTAGTGGATAAGATTGTACAGAATGAAAATGTGGCTTTTGGTTTTAACGCTGCTACTGAAGAATATACCAATATGATTGAGGCTGGTGTAATCGATCCTACTAAGGTTACAAGAAGTGCATTGCAAAATGCTGCTTCTGTATCAGGCCTTATGATTACAACAGAAGCTACAATTACAGAAATTCCAGAAAAGAAAGAAGCTCCAGCTGCTCCTGGTGGTATGCCAGGAATGGATGGAATGTATTAAAAAATATATAAGGCCGACCTTTGGGTCGGCTTTTTTTGTCTGTTGTTGACAATAATGGTATCTAAGTTAAAATATGATATGATGGAAACTTATATATTGGACAGACTCAATAATATATTGGCAACAGAAAATGTCAAAGATAATATAGTAGGTGTAAATTATTTCGACTTTTCATATGACGAAGTTCTTGTAAATATGCTTAAAAATATATTTGACAAAGTTAGGATAAATGAAAAAACGTTTTCAACTACGTATCGGTGCGACAATGACGATTATGTTCGATATTTTAAGTTAAATATTATTCCGATGAAAAATCAAATGATTAAATTGGAGCATATTTTAACCAAACAAACAAAAAGAAAAACAAGCTTAAAAAACTTTGGTCGTTCTTCAAAAACTTACAAGATGTGTGCATGGTGTAACAAAGTTTTATATAATGGCAAATATATAGAAATTGAACATGCAATAAACGGACTTAATATTTTTGACGATGAAGGGATTCCTTCTTTTACCCATGGCATATGTGAGTCCTGTATATCGAAAATTGACAGAGAGTTAACCTCTTATGAATTATAATTATCCTTTATTATAAAATCGATATCCAAAAAACAAAAGAAAATATAGAAAGTGCACTACTTAATATTATTACGCTACTTGCCAAATCTTTATCCCCACCCATTTCAGAAGCCAAAATATAGTTAACCGTAGCTGCAGGTGAAGAGAGCATTATAACAAGTATGTTGGAAGAGAAAGTTGTGCTTGGTGAAGTAATTTTTAATAATACTAATGCTATTAATGGTAAAAGAAATAGTTTGTAGATAACGTTTAAAAATATAATCTTGAAACTTCCTTTAACCTTTTTAAAGTCAAGTGTTGCTCCAATACTGAAAAGAGCAAGAGGGAGCGTTACATTACTCATTAATTCCAGCGATTTATTTAGAAAGTTAGGGATTTTTATCGATAAAAGTGAAAAAAATATTCCTGAGATACATGCAATTGCAAGTGGATTGAATAAAGTATTTTTTATAAAATTTTTTAAACTCATTTTTTTGTCTGAAGTCATTATAAGGCTTATTACCGACATTAAATTTACAACAGGTACAATGAAAGCCATCAGTATACTTGCAATTGTCAGCCCTTTATCTCCAAATGCATAATAACATACAGGAAGACCCATGTATGCATAGTTTGCTCTAAAACTGTTCATTGCAAATGTTCCAATGGAAGATTTCTTAAAACCGAATAAGTTGCCGGTGATAAAGCTGATAAAAAACATTATAAATATTGTACTTGCCATTATAATCAAAAGATAGGAAAGGGAAAAACTTTTTATGTTTGAGTTTGCTATTTTGTAAAATAAAAGCACAGGGAGTAAAAAATAAAAGATAAGCTTATTTGATACATTCATGAAGTGTTGGTCAAAAAATTTAAGTCTGTAAAGGATATTTCCTGTTGCTAAAACAATAAATATTGGTAAAACTATAAGTAATACTTCAAACATGTTTATTTATATTACAAAACTTAAGGTGTTGTAAATGAAATTTTTTTGTTCGAAAGATTGTCCTGACGGTTGCCATTTTGAGATAACTGAGAGTGGCAAGTTTAAAGCACTGCCAAATGTATTTGATAAATCCCCCTTTTTTTGCAGTAAATTAATAAAGTTTTACAGACGTGAAATTAAGCCTGAAGAATGCTTCTATGTGGATAAAGGCAGAAAAATAAAATGTGATTATCAAACTGCAATTGATAAAATGTCAGAGCTGTTAAAATCTTCGAGAAATATTTTATTTTTGCGAGGCTCAGGTAGCCTTGGATACAAAATGAGATATTGGGATATGTTTTTTAGCAATTTTGACAAATGCCATTTTGTGTCGGATAACCCATGTGATGAAACTGGTGTTATTGCCCATGAAGAAGATTTTGGAGTTTGCACAAACCCGGATGTGAGAAATCTCGAGCATGTAGATACGATTATCATTTTTGGAAGAAATGCCAGAGTGGTCAATCAACATTTGTATTCATATTTAAAACATTTGAAAAAAGAAATAATCTATATTGATCCTATAAAAAGTGAAACGGCCAAGATTGCCAAAAAATACATCAGAATAAATCCTGCCACAGACGGAATACTTTGCAATCACATTTTAGGTAGTCTGGGATATATAAAAAATTTTTTAAATCTGGATGAAACTATTAAATTGACAGGTATTTCAAGAGAAGATATTGAATTTTTGAAAAGTAAAATAAAACCAAAAAAAACGGGTCTTATAACAGGTTTTGGACTGCAAAGATATTCTAACGGTAAAAATATAGTTCAATGGATAAACCGACTTGCCTATTATACTGACAATCTTGACACTCTTTATTATGGAAAATCTTCGAGTGCTTACCTATCGGGTATTTCTGTAAATAAAAAGAATAAAATAACTATTAAAGAAGCATACGACAGGTTGAAAACCGGATATTTTGACCTTGTGGTAATTGTAGCTGCCAATCCTTTAGTGACATACCCTGAAACAAATTTTCTAAAAAAAATTTTTGATAATGTAAATCTTGTAACTATTGATACGAATCTTACAGATACAGTTGATAAATCAAATATTTTTATAAAGGTTGGAGGAATGTTTGCTCAGGACGATATCCTGGGTAGCTATTTTTTTGATGGTGTGATGAATAAAAGGGAAAGATTTCTTGATACAATTTCTGATACAGATGTGGTTAAGATGCTTTCTGAAAAATTTGATTTTCAGATAAAGGTCAAAAGTATTGATGAGATAAACTACGAAAAAAAAGCTTTAAGGAGGAATTTTACAAAAGATGAGATAGGGATAAGTTTGCCAATTATGGGCAATGGATTAAGGCTTATTTCAAACTCCCACAGTTTGTACTTGAACTCTCAGCTTGCAGAGGACGAAATTGCGGAAGAATTTTTACATATTTCACCCGATGATGCATATAAATTTGATATAAATGACGGTGATATGGTTGAACTTTTTAATGAGTATGGAAACTTAAAAATACATGCAAAAATTACAGATAAAGTTGCAAAAGGTTATGTAATGGTCTATAAAAGCAAAAAATACTTTGGTAATACGCCGAATATTTTGACAAAGATGAGTCAAACAGATGCAGGGCTTGCTGTGGCATATTATGATACATTTGTAAATATCAGGAGAGCAGAATGAAAAGATTTAACAAATATTTTGGTGGAGAATATCTAAAATATTGGTATGTAGCGTTTTTTATAGTATTGGCAGTAATGGTTTTTGACTTTTACAATGACAGGTCAGTTGAGACTTATAGGCTTACGATTTATGATAGTACAGGTAATGTGGTGGAGAAGAGGGAAATTAGCAGATATGAATTATCGAGGAGCAATATCGTACTGCCGATTACCAAATCATTTGAACCTATCAAAAGATTCTAATTTAAGGAGTGCCTTATGGACTACAAAATAAAGGATATAAATCTTGCCGATTGGGGAAGAAAAGAGATAGAGATCGCCGAGCATGAAATGCCAGGCCTTATGGCAATCAGAGAGAAATACAGTGCCGAAAAGCCTTTAAAGGGTGTACGGATAACCGGCTCACTGCATATGACTATTCAGACTGCTGTACTTATTGAAACGTTAGTTGAGCTTGGAGCAGATGTAAGATGGAGCAGCTGCAATATT
The DNA here is from genome assembly GCA_020054865.1 of Deferribacteraceae bacterium. Lineage (GTDB taxonomy): Bacteria > Chrysiogenota > Deferribacteres > Deferribacterales > Deferrivibrionaceae > Deferrivibrio. The sequence goes on along the minus strand of JAIHAR010000005.1, from coordinate 73,993 downwards.
TTTTCTACTCAAGACCATGCTGCAGCAGCGATTGCCAAAAGCGGTGTACCTGTATTTGCCTGGAAAGGTGAAACTTTGGAAGAGTATTGGTGGTGCCTTGAGCAGGCTTTGACATTTCCTGGTGGTAAAGGTCCTCAGCTTATTGTGGATGATGGCGGAGATGCTACATTAATGGTTCATCTTGGTGTAAAGGCAGAGAAAGATCCTTCTGTCCTTGATAAAGAGACGCACGGTGAAGATGAAAAGGAACTGATCAAAAGGTTAAAAATAATTTTAAAAGAGAGTCCTGGTAAGTTCACAGAAATGATAAAAGAGCTTAAAGGTGTTTCTGAGGAAACTACGACTGGTGTCCACAGACTTTATCAAATGATGCAAAAAGGTGAGCTCTTAATTCCAGCAATAAATGTAAATGATTCTGTTACTAAATCAAAATTTGACAATCTTTACGGTTGTAGAGAATCTTTGATTGATGGTATCAAAAGAGCAACAGATGTAATGGTTGCCGGCAAGGTTGCTGTTGTCTGTGGATATGGCGATGTAGGTAAAGGCTCTGCTCAATCTTTAAGAGGCCAAGGAGCAAGAGTAATAGTAACAGAGATTGACCCAATTTGTGCTCTTCAGGCTGCTATGGAAGGTTATGAGGTAAAGACTGTTGAAGATACTCTTGGTATTGGAGATATATATGTGACTACTACCGGTAACAGGGATGTTATCAGAATAGAGCACATGGAAAAGATGAAAGACCAGGCAATAGTGTGTAATATTGGACACTTTGATAACGAAATTCAGGTAGACAAATTAAATAATTACCCAGGGATAAAAAAGGTAAACATAAAACCACAGGTGGATAAATATATTTTTCCTGACGGACATGAAATATTCCTGCTTGCAGAAGGCAGACTTGTAAATCTTGGTTGTGCCACAGGTCACCCATCATTTGTAATGTCCAACAGCTTTGCCAATCAGGTGCTTGCACAGATAGATTTGTGGAAAAACAGAGATAAATACATACCAGGTGTTTATGTACTACCGAAGAAACTTGATGAAGAGGTTGCAAGACTTCATTTGGAAAAAATCGGAGTCAAGCTTACAAGGCTTACTCCTGAGCAGGCAGAGTACATAGGTGTACCTGTTGAAGGGCCATATAAACCTGACCACTACAGATATTAAATAAAAAAGGGGAATTACTTCCCCTTTTTTTTATCTTTCTTTTTTGCTTCCTTTTTGTATCGATCCTCGATACTGCATGAATCGGCAGCTCAGCCGCCACCTTTGAAAAGGCTTAAAACAATTATCAAGCCTATAAATAAAATAAGGCCGATATACTCACTGTATTGGCTCAAAATTGCCTCCTTTTGATTTTATTCTAATTTAGTTATTTTTTTTGATAATTCAATCTCTCTTTTATCTGTTGTTATCTTCAAACTGAGATAACTGTTTTCAAAACTTACCCAGGAGGGATGCCCCAGGTAAATGTTAAGTTCATCATTTTTTTCTAAAGAGAAATTTACCGAACCATTTGGAAAATTAATTGTTTTATCTTTTATTCTCAAGACCGGTACAGGTAAAATCTTCAAAGGGTTTGTTGACCATGAATATTTATATTTGCCAGAAAGAGCAATATCAATATTAGTAATATTCCCTTCAATATTTGAAATTTTTACGATGACATCTGTTTTGCCATCCCCTTTTATCTCTTTTGAAGTGGATGCAAAGTCTTTATCCGTTTTGAATATTTCCAAGGTTGCCTTACCTTCTTCCTTCTTTGAAAAATATGTTACTTCAAATGTAGGAGCCAACTCATCTATGGCTTTTTCATTTGAGAAGGAAATACTTTCATTAAAACCATATTCCGGAAGAAAACCGATGAAGTATTCTTTGTCAGGAGAATCTATTTCAAACTTATAGCGTTTTGGAAAATCACCTTCTTCAACAATTATTTCATATTTTTTGTTTAAAATCAAATGTCCTTCATTTATTTCACCGGTAAACAGATATAATGGAATCTTTTTTTCTGTTTTTTCTCGGGGAAGCCTCACAAGGCTAAGTGCATATGAAATATCATAAGGGGAATTTTCAAATTCCAATATTTTAAAGTGTATATACTCTGAGATTTCTTTAGAATTATTGATAGTTAAATCTTCGTTGTTGTAGTTTGCAATATTGAGCTTTTTGTCGGTGGTAATTTTTTCAAGTAGAAACTTTTCATCAATTAACAAATTTTCTTCTTTTGTTTCTGTCAGTAATACTCCCTTGACGGTTGCTTTGCCGCCAAACCCCACAACATTCCCAATAATATCATTGTTTTTTACAATAAACTGAAATTTCTGAACACACTTAAAGGTAGACCCTGAGGGGGTACAATCCCTGATAAAACTATAAAAATTATCATTGACTTTTATGTTTTTAAGATTGTTTTTTATATTGTCTATGTAAATTTCTCCGGTATTTTTTTCTTTGTCGATTATAATTAATCCTTTCTCTTTTTTATTTAGGTATGTGATTTCAACTTCAGCTGCAAAAGGAGTTTTTGCTTTAGGTTTTGGGGAAGGTTCTTCTAAAATAAAATTTTTTATAAATTCAAGGTTTTTACCTTTTTTGTTTTTGTATTTTATCTCAAATTGGTATCGTCCGTTTTCGTCACTAATCGTTTCATATCCATACCCTATAAGCTTCAATTTTGCACCTTTGATAGGTTTGTTACCGGAATCAGCAACTTTTCCTTTTATAATAACTCCTGATATGTTTAATTCGGTAGATATGATTTCTTCAACCGATTCAAAATTTTTGTAAGATAGTTTGAGTCTGAATCTGTCAAGAAAGAATCTGTCAATATTTGCCAGCATATAATTTTTAATTGCTTTGTCAAAATAATCGGCAAACTCCATTAACGCAAATCCATCGTCAGTCTTGATATCTATAAGGAAATTTTTATTTACTATTATGATATTGTATTCAGCCTTAAAATCTTTTAATGACAATGGCTTAAACAAAACAGTTGATTCTTCGCCAAAATCTACTTTTTTTCTGACAGGCAAATTGGAGTTTTTTACAAGCATTTTGTATAGCCTATCTGATGTATCAGTATTTTTTGCGTAATAAATGGAAATATCCACTGTAAAATTAGTGTTTCTGTTTATCCCGAGTATCTTTTCCTCTTTTTCGTTGTAATAATTGTATGTACTGCTGAGCCTAACATAGTCATCATTTCTGCTTTCGGTTATGCTTGTGTAAAGCCATTTTTTGTTACCACCCTGCAACTGACTTGATTTTGGGAAAAAATTATATAAGTCATCAAGTGGGTTTGATCCAAAAACAGTTAGTGGGATTAAAATTATGAAAAATAACCTTAACATAAAAGTATTTCTTTCATAAAATAAATAAATTTTCAACAGGATATTTGGTAATATATTAATTTGCCTAAATTATGGCTGCAAACATTATTAATGAACAATAATTTTGCATATAGTGCCCAAGATTTAACCATTAGCTTTATTCAATTTTTGTAAAATACTTTTTTATCATATAAATAGATAGTTGGTATGCTTATTGTTAAGAATAAAGGAAAAAGTGTGGAGGCAATATGAAGAAGTTTATTTTGACTATTTTGTTATCAGCGATACCTTTGAGCTTATTTGCTGCTGAGCCAAACCAGATAGACGGTGGTGACACAGCATGGATGATTGTGGCAACTGCGCTTGTAATGTTTATGACCCCAGCAGGGCTTGCCCTTTTTTATGGTGGTATGACCCGAACCAAAAACATTTTAAACACAATAGGTATGAGTTTTGTATCATATGCAATAGCTTCTCTGCTCTGGGTAATAATCCTTTTCTCACTCTCCTTTGGCAGTGATATTGGTGGTATTATAGGTGGCTTTGATTATGTCTTTTTTAAAAATATAAAGGTTACTGACGTAGAAGGAGGCATTCCAAAAATTATATTTGCAGTTTTCCAGATGACATTTGCTGGGATTACTGTTGCACTTATTAGTGGCTCAATAGTAGAAAGAGTTAAATTTGGTTTCTGGGTAATTTTTAGTACACTGTGGCTGATACTTGTGTATGCACCGGTAGCTCACTGGGTATGGGGCGGCGGATTTATAGGAACAAAGATAGGTGCACTTGATTTTGCAGGTGGTACCGTTGTTCACATAAACGCAGGTGTATCAGGACTTGTTTTAGCTTTATTGGCTGGTAAAAGAAGAGATTATGGGCGCACGGCAATAATACCTTCTTCAATTGTACTTACAGTTTTAGGTGCCGGTATGCTTTGGTTTGGTTGGTTTGGATTTAATGCAGGCAGCCAACTGGCTGCCGATGGGATAGCAGCCAATGCTTTTCTTGTTACAAATACATCTGCAGCAGCAGGTGCTCTTTCATGGTTACTAATTGAGCAAATCGTTGCCAAAAAGCCTACAATGCTTGGTGCTGCATCAGGTGCCGTAGCTGGACTTGTGGCAATTACCCCTGCTGCGGGATTTGTTTCTGCTCCAGCTTCAATAATTTTTGGAATACTTTCGGGGATATTAGGTTTTATTGGAGTGTTCGTAATAAAAAGTAAACTAAAATATGACGATTCTCTTGATGCTTTTGGTGTACACGGCTTATGCGGTATTTTGGGTGCAGTGCTGACCGGTGTATTTGCAAATCCAGAAATAAATGAAGCTGGTGTAGGGCTTTTGTATGGAAACCCATCCCAGGTTTGGGCACAAGTTGTCTCGATAATCATAACAGTTGTTTATTCAGGAATTTTAACAGTAATAATTTTCTATATTACTAAAATATTTGTTCCTGTTAGAGTTGAGGATGAAGATGAAATAAGAGGGCTTGATGAAGTTGAACATGGTGAACGAGGATTTAATATATAGAATTATCAGGCGGAAACTGCTTCCGCCTTTTTTATTATGCTGTTTTTACTTTCTTCTTTGCTATAATTGTCATTGTTTCCACAAAGCCTGAAAAAGCCATCGCAAAATATAAATAGCCTTTTGGGATATGAAAATGCACGCCTTCGGCAACAAGGGTGACACCAATTAATAACAAAAAGCTTAATGCAAGCATTTTTATTGAAAGATGTTTTTCGATGAAATGGCTGATTTTTTCAGCGGCAAATAGCATTACAAACATTGCAATAATTATAGCTCCAATCATTGCTACTAAATTGTGTCCTATACCGACAGCAGTGATTACCGAATCAAGAGAAAAGACTATATCAAAAAGTCCAATTTGGACTACTACAGCAGTTAATGTAACATGTTTTAAGTCTTCCTCTTTCTTATGATTATCCTCATCTACAAGATTATGAATTTCATGTGTCCCTTTATAAATTAAAAAAAGTCCGCCTCCCAGAAGGATTAAATCTTTAAACGAGATACCAGTATTAAATATTATAAATAAAGGTTTTGTAAGCTTCATTAGCCATGTAATACTTAAAAGCAAAAGTAATCGTGTTATCAGAGCTAAAGATATACCCAGCTTGCGTCCTAATCTTTGCTGATGTTCCGGTAATTTTCCGGACAAGATTGATATTACCACAATATTATCAACACCCAAGACAATTTCGAGTATACTTAGAGTCAACAAGCTAACGAAAAAAGCCGATGAAAACTCCATAAATTACCTCATATTTCGTAAAGTGTTAAAAGATTTTTGTTGTCAACTTTTTTGCCTTTAAATTTTTCATAAGCCTCAGTAATGTTTATGCTGCCCCCCTTTGATAACACGCTATTTACAAAATTTTCGGCAAGTTTTTTATCAAAGATTTTGTTTTCAACAAAAAGGTAAAATGCATCAGCACTGAGTCTTTCAGCCCATTTGTAGCTGTAATATCCGGCAGCATAGCCACCTGAAAATATATGGGAAAATTGATTTTCAAATAGTACATATTCAGGCACTTCAAACAGAGAAGTTTTTTCTCTTATCTGTTTAAGGATATTGTGAGCAGTATCAAAGTCAGTGACATTTTTATGATGAATCTCCATATCAAATATGGCAAACTCAAGCTGTCTTAAAAACATTATGCCTGAGTTAAAGTTTTTTATCTTTTTTAATGTTTTTTTCATATCGTCAGGCATTTTTTCGCCTGATTTATAATGACTTGCAATCATATCTAAAACTTCACTTTCGAAATAAAAATTTTCTAAAAACTGTGAAGGAAATTCTACTACATCCCACTTCACGCCATTTATTCCGCTTACAAAAATATTGTCTACGTTACTTAAAAGATGATGAAGTGCATGCCCCATTTCGTGAAAGAGTGTTTCTACATCAGAAGGTCTTAATAATGAAGGAGATTTTGAAGTGGATTTTGGAAAATTTGCAACTACAAACGCTGAAGGCAGATTTATATTCCCTTTCAAATCCTTGTATCGTGTTTCATAATCGTGCATCCACGCTCCGTCCCTTTTCCCTTTTCTTGCTTCTAAGTCCATGTAAAGTCTGCCGATTATCTTTCCATTCTTTTTCAGGTTGAAGGCATCTGCTTTTTTGTGCCATAGAGGGATATCAATTTTTTCAAAAGTAATACCTAAAAATTTTTCCAGGAAAGAAAACATTCCTTTTACTACACTTTCTTTTTCAAAATACACCCTAAAATCTTCATCTTTGTATCCGAATTTTTTCATCTTTAACTTTTCAGACAAAAATGCGGTATCGTAAGGCATTATCTTTTTTATATTGTATTTTGTTGCTATTTCATTCAATTCTTTAACTTCACTTAAAGCTTTTTTTCTGCAGGGTTCAATCAGTTCATAAAGAAAATTTAACACATCTTCTGGGCTTTTTGCATCCTTTGTTTCAAGGGAAAGTTCAGCATAATTTTTAAATCCCAAAATTTTTGCCATTTCATCCCTTAACATAAGTATTTCGGAGATAATTTCGCTATTTTGTTTGGCCCTTGTGTAGTAATGTTTGTACATTGTTTCCCTTTTTTGTATGTTTTTACAATAAGTCATAAATGAGATATAACTTGGAGCATGAAGCGTAAACTCAAATGTCTCTCCTTTTTTGTATGTTGTTTTATCAGATTCGGGCATATCTATAATATCTGCTTCATCTACCTGCATTTTAAAGGCATTAGTATCGTTTAATACATTTTGAAAGAAATTGTTAGTAAGCTCACTCAGCTTCAAATTTATCTCTTTAATTCTCTTTTTCTTGTCCTTTTCAAGACCTACACCTGAAAGTTCATAATCTCTAATTAAATCGATTAATACCTCTTTTCTTTCACCATCAACTTCAAATTGACTTTGATAGGTTTTAAGCTTTTGATAAATATTTTCATCTTGGGAAAGCTTTGTATGAAATTCTGTAAGGTAGTTAATGGCTTTTGAATATTCTTTTTGGGTAAGTTTGCTGTTTTTTACTGAGTTTAAGTGGGAAAGAGGGGTGAATTCCAACCCTACTGGGTAAGTGGTTTCCTGATATTTTGATAAAAAATTATCGTCAATGTCACCATTTTTAATGTTGTTAATTTTTTCTTCAGTTTCGCTGATTAATGCTTTTAAACGTTTTGCTGAGCCTTTTGTCTCAAATTTGCTGATATCACAAAACATGTTGCCTCCAAATATATTTGTTATTTTTTGTAGTTATGTTATAATAATTTTAAAATAGTGTAAACCAATTAAATAATGAGGTGAAACATGGAAAAAGAAAAATTTATCAAATATTTTGAACATGAAAATAAAAAATATCAATATTTTGACATTTCAGAGTTATCGCCGGAGGTTAAAAATCTACCCTTTTCAATAAGGGTACTTCTTGAAAATATTTTAAGAAAGTATGACGGTAAAATAGTCAAAGATGAACATATTAATGAAATATTAGAGTATAAAGGGAAATATGACAAGCCATTTGAAATACCTTTTTATCCGGCAAGAGTGTTAATGCAGGATTTTACCGGCGTACCCTGTGTGGTTGACCTTGCAATGCTTAGAGATGCAGTTAATGAAAAAGGGCTGGATGCCTCCATGATTAATCCTCAGGTGCCAGTGGAGCTTATATGTGATCACTCTGTTCAGATAGATTATTATGGTGCTTCTGATGCGCTTAATAAAAATGTTGCCCTTGAATACAGCCGAAATAGTGAAAGATACAAATTATTAAAATGGGCGCAGAAAAGTTTTGAAAATTTCAAAGTAGTTCCGCCAAACTCAGGAATTTGCCATCAGGTAAATCTTGAGTATCTTGGCAGGGTCGCAATGACGGATGAGGTAGGTGGCTCAGACTTAGTTTTCCCCGATACTGTTGTAGGGACAGATTCTCACACACCTATGATAAATGGTATAGGTGTACTTGGTTGGGGGGTTGGTGGTATTGAAGCTGAAGCTGTTGCACTGGGGCAGCCTTATTTTATGCCTCTTCCTGAAGTAATCGGAGTTAAATTAGTTGGTGAATTAAAAGAAGGTGTAACAGCTACGGATTTAATTTTAACTATTACGGAAATGCTTAGAAAGTATAAAGTTGTGGGCAAATTTGTGGAGTTTTTTGGTCAAGGTGTTTTAAATCTACCTATCACTGACAGGGCGACAATCTCAAATATGACCCCTGAATGTGGCTCTACAGTTAACTTTTTCCCCGTAGATGATAAAGTTGTAGATTTTCTTGGAAGGACTAACAGGAAGGAATATGCAGCTCTTGCAGAAAAATATTATAAACTTAGCGGAATGTTTTTTAAAGGGGATGAAACTCCTAAATATACTGACGTGTTAGAATTTGACTTAACAAAAGTGGAGCCTTGTCTTGCCGGACCTTCAAGGCCTCAGGATAAAATTTTCCTTAAAGATATTAAGACAAAGTTTGATGATATAGTTGAAAAGAAATATAATGGTGCTGAAATTGTAATAAATGATGAAAATGTGACTCTAAAAGATGGTAGCGTAGTTATAGCAGCGATTACATCTTGTACAAACACCTCAAACCCTTCAGTAATGCTTGGTGCAGGCCTTGTGGCAAAAAAAGCGGTTGAAAAAGGTCTGAAAATTAAGCCTTTTGTAAAAACTTCTCTTGCGCCCGGCTCAAAGGTAGTAACCGATTATCTCAAAAAAGCAAATCTGCTCCCTTATTTAGAGGCACTCGGGTTTCATGTAACTGCTTACGGATGTACCACATGTATCGGCAACAGCGGTCCTTTGAACCCTATAGTTGAAAAAGCAATAGTTGATAATAAGTTAAATGTAGCTTCAGTGCTGTCAGGTAATAGAAACTTTGAGGCGAGAGTTCACAACAGAGTCCGCTCTAACTTTTTGGCTTCACCAATGCTTGTGGTTGCTTTTGCCCTTGCTGGAAGAGTAAATATTGATATGGAAAAAGAGCCTATCGGTTATAATCCAAATGGTGAGCCTGTATTTTTAAAAGATATCTGGCCAAGCCAGGAAGAGATAGCAGAATATGTTCAAAACAGTATAGACCCGGAATTTTACAAAAAAGAGTATAGTGTTATTTTTGATGGCGACAGATTTTGGCAAGAGCTTAATGTGGAAGAGAGTAAGGTTTATAAATGGGATGAAAAATCTACTTATATTAAAAAACCACCTTTTGTTGACGGGTTTGATAAGATTTCCACAGAAAAAGAAGATATAAATGATGCTTATGCGCTTCTTGTTTTGGGGGACAGTGTAACTACTGACCATATTTCCCCGGCAGGCTCTATTCCAAAAGATTACCCTGCAGGGAGATATCTTCTTGAGCATGGAGTAAAGGTTGAGGATTTCAATTCTTACGGTTCAAGAAGGGGGAATCATGAGGTTATGATGAGGGGTACATTTGCAAATGTCAGAATAAAAAATAGATTGGTTGCGCCAAAAGAGGGTGGATTTACCGTTAAATTTCCTGAAAAAGAAGAAGGATATGTTTTTGATATTGCTATGCAATATTTAAAGGAAGGAAGAAACCTCATTGTCCTTGGCAAAAAAGAATATGGGAGTGGCTCATCAAGGGATTGGGCGGCAAAAGGGACAGTGCTTCTTGGTGTAAAGGCTGTAATAGCAGAGAGTTTTGAGAGGATTCATAAGAGCAATCTTGTAGGAATGGGTGTCTTGCCGCTGCAGTTTAGGGAAGGTCAGTCTTATGAAAGTCTTGGAATAAGCGGAAATGAAAAATTTTCGATTTTAGGGCTTGGTGATTTAAAGCCCGGGCAAATTTTAAAAGTTATAGCCGAAAAAGAGGATGGTGCAAAGATAGAATTTGAAGCCCTTTCAAGACTTGATACTGAAATAGAGGTAGAGTACTATAAATCTGGTGGAATATTACCTTATGTGCTAAAGAAATTTGTGGGGTAAAAAATCGAGAGGTTGCAATGGCAAAACCATTTGTTAAATGGGCGGGCGGGAAATCTCAGCTTTTAGATGAAATTGGCAAAACAATACCCGCCTGCTTTAAATACAAAAAATTTACTTTTATTGAGCCTTTTGTTGGTGGAGGTGCAGTTTTATTTTATATGATTGAAAATTATCCCGAATTGGAAAAAATAGTTATAAATGATATTAATTCTGATTTGATAAATACTTACAATGTAATAAAAAATAATATAAATGAACTGATTTTAGTCTTGAAAGAATTGGAAAAAGAATATCACTTACTTGAAGACAAGTTAGATGCAAAAAAACATTTTTATTATTCAAAAAGGGACGAATTTAATATGCGAAGTTCAAAACCAACTATGCAGGCAGCTTTGTTTATTTTTCTGAACCGCACATGTTTTAATGGTTTATATCGTGTAAACCGTAAAAATGAATTTAACGTTCCTATAGGTAGTTACAAAAAGCCCATGATTTGTGATGAGGAAAATTTAAGAGCAGCAAATAAAGCATTGCAAAAAGTAATTATATTAAATGGAGATTTTGAAGAAACATTGAAATATGCTGAAGGGGAAGCCTTGTTTTATTTTGACCCTCCATACAAACCTTTAAGTAAAACCTCCAGTTTTAATTCTTATTCAAAAGAAGAGTTTGACGATGCGGATCAGATAAGACTCTCTAATTTTTGTAAAAAATTAGATTCGTTAGGTTATTGTTGGATTTTAAGTAATTCCGACGTGAAAGGACAAAATCCGAACGATAATTTTTTTGATGATTTGTATAGTGAATTTAATATCAAAAGAGTGTTTGCAAGGAGAAATATAAATGCTAATCCAAATAAACGAGGAGAATTAACGGAGTTATTGATTACAAATAATGCTTATGAAAAAACTATGTCAATTGCTAAATAAAACTGAGGATGAACTTTTTAACCAGATAATATCAACCTTTAAAGATAAAATTACACAATGGAGTTATTTTGTAAACTGGAAGAAGGTTTTGCAAAATATTAAACCAATTGAAAAGGAATTGAATTTACTTAATTATCTTATTGGAAAAAAGGATTTACACAAAGAAACTATTAGCTTAATGTTAAAATACCCCGAAACTATTAAAGCCATTCCTTTACTTCTTGCTATAAGAGACAACTCATTAGAAGTCTTGATAGACACAAGAAATTTTATTTATCGAGAATTCAATTTTTCAAAGAAAACTTACAAAAAAGAAGAAATAGAAGCATTTGCGGATTTTATCTTAAAAAGTGGTTTGGGAGATCTGTTACAAGATAAAAAAATTAAAAATTTAGTGGACTATGCAACTGGTGTTGAAGTGGGGATTGATAGTAACGGAAGAAAAAACCGTGGTGGAGCTTTAATGGAAAATTTGGTTGAAGAGTTTGTAAGGGAAACTTGCAGTGAGTTGGGAATTGAATATATGCCACAAGCCACGGCTAAAAAAATAAAAGATAAATGGAATATAGATGTTAAAGTTGATAAGTCTTCTCGCATAATTGATTTTGCAATAAATAAAAACGGAAAACTTTATTTTATTGAAGTTAATTTTTATGGTGGTGGAGGTTCAAAACTTAAATCAACTGCTACTGAATACATCAAAATGAATGAGTATTGGAATAATCAAGGGATTGAATTTATCTGGATAACCGATGGGGCTGGTTGGAAATCTACCTTAAAGCCTTTAAGGGAGTATTTTGACAAAGCGGACTATTTGCTGAATTTGGAAATGTTAAGAAATGGAGTTTTAAAAAGGATATTGGAATAATGGCAATAAGAAACGACTATTCCATAAATATAAATTTAAACAATATAGAAAACTTTACTACAAGAGATGCTGTAAGAACTTTTTTATTGCAACAGTGGGCGCAAGAAAATCAGGGTCAGAAATATCGATATTTTGTTGAAACTCTCTCTGACGGTTCGCGAATATATTTAGAACGTCCTGGAAGATTAAATAAGGGTTGTGATTTTGTTATTTATGCTGAAAATAAATATTTATGGAATAATGGAAACGACAGACCACCTGACCATAATTTTGTTTTAAACGATTTAAGAAACAAGAAACAATTGCTAAGTCAAGCACAGTGGCAAGCATTCTTAAATGGGGTAAACATTATGTATAATTGTGGAACATATCTAAATGCCCTTGGGCAATTAGGACAATTGCCAGTTGGAAATGGGCACAATTATGAATTAATATTAAAGCTTACACGGTGGTTTTTTATTGAACAAGATGTTACATATTGGTCTGGTCAAGGTAGAGCTATGTTTTATGATGCTATTCTAAGTATTTAACTATGATTAAACCCTACTTCAAATCAAAAGATAAAACTTTTATTTTGCTTCATGGTGATACATTTGAGCTTCTTCCACAGTTCGATTTTAAGTTTGATATGGTTTTTGCAGATCCCCCATATTTTTTATCCAACGATGGATTAACCATAAAAAACGGAAAAATAACAAGCGTAAATAAGGGTGGATGGGATAAATCAAAGGGTTTTGAATATATAAACGATTTTAACCGCAGATGGTTAAAACTTGTTAGAGATAAAATGAAAGAAAATGCTACTATCTGGATAAGCGGTACAATGCATAATATTTTTAGTATTGGCCAAATTTTAATTGAGCTGGATTTTAAAATTCTAAACATAATCACCTGGCAGAAAACCAACCCACCGCCAAATTTTTCCTGTAAATATTTTACCCATTCGACCGAGCAGATTATCTGGGCGAGGAAGAATGCAAAAGTATCTCACTATTTTAATTATGAGTTGATGAAAGAGATTAACGGGGGGAAGCAAATGAAGGATGTTTGGGTTTTACCTGCTATTGCGAAATGGGAAAAAAGTTGCGGAAAACACCCGACGCAAAAACCACTTTCGGTATTAACAAGAATCATCCTTGCCTCCACGAAACAAGGAGCCTGGATTTTAGATCCTTTTACCGGAAGTAGTACCACTGGAATTGCAGCAAATCTGCTGGGAAGAAAATTTATAGGTATTGATACCGATAAAAAATATTTGGAATTAAGCAAATACAGGAAAATAGAGATTGAAAATCCACCTGTATGGCATAGTTATAGAAATAGATTAACAGACTTAAATACGGATAAAGAGCAAAAAATTGGATTAATAAATGAGCCGGAATTATCATATGAGACTGACATTGATTATATTTTTAAAAATCAGTAAGTCATAGTTCAAACTTCTGTTGATTATTTCTTTTAAAAGTAATAAAGATTTTCAAAAAATAAACAAAGGAAAGAGAATTTATGGGAAAAATGCTTTATATTCAGGACACGCCGCTTTTTGTGGGCACAAGTGGCTACAAATATGACGACTGGAAGGGGACTTTTTACAATGAGAGAGTAACAAATTACGATATGCTCAATGAGTATGCACGACATTTTAATTTTCTTGAGATAACATATACCTTTTATAAAATGCCTATTTTAAAAACTACTGAAAGTATAGCCGAGAGGATTAAGGGGAAAACAAAGGTTTCAATAAGAATTAATAAAATTTTTATGAAAGGTAAATATACGAAAGAAGATTTGACAGAATTTAAAAATGGTATAGCTCCACTTCTTGAGCAAAAAATAGCTGTTAGTTATTTATGCGATTTTAGTACCAAGTTTTCGGCTTCAAAAGCAAATTTTGAGCTTATGCTGAAACTGAAAGAAGATTTTGCTGAGTTGCCGATATTTTTTGAGCTTCCTAATAGGACATGGTACAAGGAAAGGTATCTTGAAGATATGAGGAGCAGTTTTCTTGGTATTGTGGTAGTTGATATGCCACCAGTTAAGGGGCTTGCGCCGTACTACCCCATTACTACCAACAGCAATACATATGTCAGACTTTACGGTAGGAGCAACCTTTGGTTGACCCCGGAAGATAAAGTGTTAAATTATTCATATAAGGAAGATGAGTTAAAGCAACTTTACGAAGATATAAAAAAACTTAGTATAGTGTCAAACAATGTGTTTGTTTCATTTTGCAATCTTGAAAATGGCAGGGCAGCAGTAAATGCTCTGTATTTTGCCGATATGGCAGGGAAAAAAGATGAATAAAATTTACAAAAAATATTCTGCAAAATTTTTTGAATCGGGGCAGCTTTTCAATGAAAAGTTTTTGAATATTTTTCCCGGCGGTGTTTGTCACGATATAAGGTTTTTTGAACCTTTCCCTTTTGTGATAAAGAAATCTAAAGGCCCTTATATATATTCTATTGAAGGTAACAGGTTGATAGATTTATGGATGGGACATTATGCAAATATTCTTGGTCATTGTGATAAAAATCTTTTAAAGCAAGTGGTTCAGGCAGAAAAAAATGGATGGCATACAGGTATTATAAATGAATATCAGTTAAAGTTGGCAGAATCAGTTAAATCAGCAATCCCTGAAGTTGAAAAACTAAGGTTTTGTACTTCAGGGACAGAGGCCACAATGTACGCCACAAGACTTGCAAGGGCATACACTGAGAAGAATATCGTTGTTAAAATTAAAGGTGGCTGGCACGGTGGTAATTCTGACCTTGCATATCAGGTAAAGCCTCCATTTGAAAACAGATGTGATGAAACTGTTGCAATCCCCTTTAATAACATTGATGAGTCAAGTAAAATTTTGAATGCAATAAAACAGAAAGTTGCATGTATTATAATTGAGCCTGTGTTGGGTGCTGGCGGTGGTGTTGCTGCGGATGAAAAATATCTTAAATTCTTAAGAAAATTTTGCGACGAAAATGGCAGTGTTTTGATTTTTGATGAGACTATTACAGGGTTTAGATTCAGGTACGGTAGTATTTCTGAGGTGTTTGGTGTGTCGCCCGATATGATTACAATGGGTAAAATCATTGGTGGCGGTTTTCCGATTGGGTGTTACGGTGGTAAAAAAGAGATAATGGAGTTGATATTAACCAAAAAGGTTATTACCGGTGGCGGTACATTTTCTGCAACTGTGCCTGCTATGGTTGCAGGGGTAACAACACTAAAGCAGCTAAAATATCTTAATTATGATGAACTGAATAAGTCGGGTGAAAATCTTATAGGTGCGGTATCGGAAATTGTCAAAAACCTTAAAATAAATGCCCTTGTCAAGGGCTACAGGTCACTTTTTTCTATCTCATTTTTTGAAAAAGGATTTAGCCTCAACGATTTTTCTGTTGGTAATATTTTGAGTAATGAGTCTTCTCGACTTGATAATCTTTTTAAGGTAATTTTAATCAATAATGGCATATACACAATGCATGGTGGTGGCGCCTTGTCGTTTTCTCATATTGAAAGAAAACTCGAAAAGAAAATTGCCGATATATATTTGAAATCTCTAAAAGAATATAAAAAGTTTGCCTAATGAAATTTACAAGAAAAAAAGCTACGGCACTAAAATATGACCCTGAAAAAAATAAAGCTCCGGTGGTTACTGCCAAAGGTCAGGGGTATGTGGCTGAAGAGATACTAAAGCGTGCCCGTGAGCACGGAATTGAGATAAAAGAAGACCCAAATCTTGTAGAAGCACTGTCCAAAATAGAAATTTATACTGAGATACCGGAAGAGCTTTACAAGGCAGTAGCTTTGATATTGTCCGAAGTTTATAAAATCAACGAAAAATTTAGAAGAAAAGTTTGATTCTTGTTTAACGTGTTTTTTTTAATCTTTATCCTACTAAATTTATATGTTTACTTTTTAAAATTTGCTCATATATTTTATCAACATAACAAATACAAATGATTGAGGTTAAATATGGATTTGAATAGCATGTTGGCAAATTTTAAACAAGAAAGGCTTAAAGAGATTCCAGATGAAATCAAATTAATAATGAAAAAAGCGACTGATGATTTGGTGGCATCCAAAATAGAGGAAAAATTGCCAAAAGTTGGGAGTAAAGCCATAGATTTCACGCTGAAGAATCATTTGGGGAAAGAATTCAAATTGTCAGAAGCTGTAAAAAACAGATTTGTTATTTTGACTTTCTATAGAGGTGGCTGGTGTCCATATTGCAATCTGCAGCTTAATTATCTTAATAGCAGACTTGATGAATTTAATTCTGTAAATGCTGACCTTGTGGCCGTATCCCCCGAGTTACCAGATTTTGCTGACAAAACCATTGACAGACATGGATTAAAGTTTCAGGTATTATCTGATGTAGGGAATAAAGTTGCAAAGAAGTATAATCTTGTGTTCAAACTTCCTGATGAATTGGTTGCTCTATACTTAAAACTTGGGCATAATTTAAGTGCATATAATGGAAATGAAAATGCTGAAATACCAGTGCCTGCAACTTTTGTAATAAACAGCGATATGAGAATTAGTTACAGTTTTGGTAAGGCTGACTATACAGTTAGGGCTGAGCCTGATGAAATAATTGAAGCTATAAAAAGGGAGACAGTGTAATTATTTTGACTTTGAAAGATATTTTTTTGATGTTTATTTACTTTAAATATGCTAAAATTATTTTGCTATGCGGACAGTTAAAATTGAAGTCAGTCTAAAACAGATTTTTTTGCTGGTGTTCCTTTTCTTGTTATTTGTTGTTGTCAATAAATTAAAAGATATAGTAACCACTTTTGCCATATCAATACTGCTTGCTTATTTATTTGACCCGTTAATTGATTATTTGGAAAAAAAGAGGATGGGGCGTACTTTTGCAATTGTAGCTGTGTTTTTAATATTTTCATTAATTCTTGCTATGGTTGTTATATTTGTATTGCCTATTTTGTATTCTGAGCTTCTGACAATAATTAATAATTTTCCGAAATATTTTCAGATTTTTGCAACAAAGATTGAAACCTACGCTAAAAATATAAGCCCTGAATTTGATATAAATATGCTTAAAGATTTTGTTTTAGGAAAGTTTGATGTACTGTCAAAGTTTTTATTCTCCTTTACAAAGAATTTTACGTCCTCGGTTTATACGTTTGTTCAGTCTTTTTTTAATTTTATGATTATACCAATACTGGTTTTTTATTTTCTAAAAGATTTTGACGTTATAAAGGATAAGTTCTTTGATATATTTAATAAAAATTTTCGAAACCTTAACGTAGAAAACTCATTTTATGAGTTTAATGATATAATAAGCAGATATTTCAGAGGACAATTGCTTGTATCTGTTTTTCTTGGAGTAAGCTATTCAATTGTATTGATGATTGTAGGGGTTGATGGAGGGCTCTTGATAGGGATTGTTTCCGGTGTTCTTAGTTTTATCCCATATTTGGGGTTTCTGGTTGGTTTTGTTTCCTCAATTACAATGTCATATTTGCAATTTGGTGATTTTTTGCATCCTTTGTATATATTGATAGGATTTACCGTGGTTCAGTTTATTGAAAGCAATATAGTTACACCGAGACTTGTTGGTAAATCTTTGGGGCTGCACCCTACTGCTGTTATTTTTTCATTAATGGTAGGTGGGTATTTGTTAGGACTAGGTGGAATGATATTTTCATTGCCGGTTGCTGCTTTCATTAAAGTTTATTTGAAAAGAAAATTGCTAAATTAATACTTGCCTATCTATATTTCTATAAATATAAAAATATACTTGACATTTTCCAAATCTTGAGTATTTTTGTCAGAAAAATGAAAGTGGTTTAGTATGAAGGAAAGGAATAAATTTCTTACTCTGCTTGGTATCTTTGTTTACGTGTTTTTGGTGGATTTTGATACTCCAAAAGTGTCAGGTGCAATATTGGAAGGATTTTTTATGCTTCAGGAATACATCAGGGAGCATACTCTTACATGCCTTATTCCGGCGCTGTTTATTGCCGGAGCTATGAGTGTTACTGTTTCTCAAGCGTCGGTGATTAAATATTTTGGTGCAGGTGCCAAGAAGATTATTTCATACAGTGTAGCTTCTGTTTCAGGTACTATTCTTGCTGTTTGTTCCTGCACAATATTGCCACTTTTTGCAGGTATCTATTCAAGGGGTGCAGGTCTTGGGCCAGCAATGGCGTTTGTATATTCAGGGCCAGCGATAAATATTTTGGCTATTGTTTTAACGGCACGAGTTTTAGGATATCAGATGGGGCTGGCAAGGGCAATAGGTGCAATACTTTTTTCAGTAGTTATCGGACTGTTGATGGCTTTTATATTTAAAAAGGATGAAGCAGAAAGACAGGTGGCAAATGCCCCAAAAACAAATTTTGCAAAGCAGAAAGGTTCACCTGTTAAGACAGTTTTGTTTTTTGTTTCAATGATTGGTGTTCTTCTTTTTGCTACCTGGGCAAAACCTACCAGTGAAGAGACACTATTTGCAGCGATTTACCATAGCAAATGGTATCTTACTGCCTTTTCTCTTATTCTTGTTGCTATCTTTTCATTTGTCTCTATGGATAAAGATAAAAGGTTAGCCTGGTTTGAAGAGACATGGGTATATGCAAAACAGATTATTCCATTGCTTTTTGTTGGTGTGCTTGTGGCAGGATTTTTCCTTGGAAGACCAGGTCATGAAGGTATTATCCCTGGAAAATATATCGAATCATTGGTTGGGGGCAATTCCTTTTTTGCAAACTTTTTTGCTTCCATAGTAGGTGCTTTTATGTACTTTTCCACGCTGACAGAAATTCCTATTTTGCAAGGGCTAATTGGGGCAGGAATGGGTAAAGGTCCGGCTCTTGCGCTTCTTCTTTCAGGTCCAGCATTGAGCCTGCCAAATATGTTGGTTATAAGGAGCGTTATAGGCACTAAGAAAACTATTGTTTATGTTATATTGGTGATTATTATGTCAACAATAGCAGGTATAGTTTTTGGTAAATTCATAGGATAATATTATGGGTAATAAAATCAAAAAGATAAATGGGCATAGCTACGACCATCATATTCATAACCATGAGCATGGTCACGAATGTAACGGCCATCATCACCATAACCATATTGATGTTAGTGAGGTTTCCGGCAAAAAACTTTTCTGGGTTATTTTGCTAAATTTTGGTATTACTTTTGCAGAGATTATTGGTGGGATAATTTCCGGAAGTTTATCATTAATATCCGATGCATTACATAATTTTAGTGATGCAATTGCGGTAATTATTAGTTATATTGCTCTAAAATTGGGCCAGAAAGAAAATTCTTTAAAACATACATTTGGACTTAAAAGGGCTGAAATTTTGGCTGCCCTTTTAAATTCAGCCGTACTTGTGGGTATATCTGTATTCCTTTTTTTCGAAGCTTTTAAGAAATTTTATTATCCGGAACCTATTTTGGGCTCTACAATGCTTACTATTGCCATAATCGGTCTTGTAGGTAATTTACTCAGTATATATTTTCTTGAGGCTGGAAGTCATGAAAATATGAATATTAAATCTGCTTATTTGCATATGCTTTCGGATGCTATATCTTCTGTGGCGGTTATACTGGGCGCACTTGGTATAATTTTCTTTAAAATTTACTGGATTGACCCGGTACTGACAATAATAATCGGTGTGTATGTACTAATTGAAAGTTTTAAAATATTGAAAAAATCTGTACATATTTTATTGGAAGGTACACCCGTGGATATATCAATTGAAGAGATTAAGAATATTGTCGAGCAGATAGATGGACTTAAAAATGTGCATCACATTCATATCTGGTCTGTGGGAGAAAAAGATATATTTTTTGAAGCGCATGCCGAGCTTGAGGACATGATGCTTAGCGATGCGGGAAAAATACGAAAAAAGGTTGAGGAAAAATTGTTAGAATATGGTATAAATCATGTTACTTTGCAGTTGGAAGTTGATGAGTGTGTAGAAAAGGGTATACTTTGTGGTTAATGTTTTTTTAAATTTAACTTATTTTTTTAGATATATTTTTATGATTCCACAAAAATAAAAATGAGAGGTGTAGAATGAGAATAAAAGTTTTAGGAACAGGCTGCAGAAATTGTGAAATTTTATACAACACAACATTAGCAGCCGTTGAACAATTAGGTCTGGAAGATGCTTCTGTTGAGTATGTTAAAGAGATGTCTGAGATAACTAAATATGTTATGTTTACTCCAGGCCTTGTGGTAGATGATGTTGTTGTGCACGAAGGGAAACCTTTGCCAAACATTGAGCAGGTAAAAGAGATTTTAAATCAGTATATGGGTTAACCCCCTTTTTTTGGGTAGTGTCAGAGTTACTGACGGTAAAAAGATTTGTCCAGACTGTTTTGAGTATTAAACAATTAAAGGGGTCTAAATAAAATGTAGACCCCTAAATGACTTATTGTAAGGTTAATTTTCAATATAGCTTTTTAATTGTATTGTAACATTTTTGGCTGAGGGCAATCCTTCATCTGGTAAGAAGTGAGAGATCAAACTTACGCTATCCCCTAATGTGATAAGATATGGCTCCTTGTAGCCATTTTTATAGGTATTTCCATATCCGATATTTGCAAGGAGAGCGTTGCAAAGACATTTTCTTCCAACAGTTTCTTCAATTTTTCCACCTTTCTTTAAATATTCATTTATTGGTTCAGCAGGGCATCTGTAACCTATATTTCCATTTTCATCCTTGTAAAGCTCTGCCAGATATCTTAAGTTGCAGACTCTCGGCCTATTGTCGTAGATATCCTGTTCGGATAACGTCCCTTTGATGCTGGCAACTTTAAAAGGGAAACCAGTTGGTGAGGCCATAGGGTCTGTGAAAATATTAATCGTATTGTTTTTTATTTTATTTACTATTTCCAGTTTGATACTTTCTTCAAAGCCTGATTCACTGGTAAGTGCAAATATAGTTCCTACCTGTATTCCAGATGCGCCAGCTTCATCTATCGTTTTACTAATAATTTCAGGAGTAACAAAACTGCCCGCGAGGAAAAAAGGTATGTCTAATTCCTTGATTTTATCAAGATTTACAATGTCTTTGTCGCCATAAACCGGGGAGCCGTTATCGTGAAACACCCCTTTTACTCTTGGGGGAGCATTATGCCCTCCGGCGGAATAATTTTCAATTATAAGTCCGTCAATTTTGCCATTCGATTTTTTCATGAGTGTTGTGGCAAGTGTATTTGAAGATACAATAGGAAAGAAGTAAGGGCGTTTTAGGTTTAATTGCTTGCCCATAAACTTTTTAGGGCTGAAATGCATTTTATATGATTCTCCGCTTTGAGCTCCGGAAACATAAAGGTTTAGCTCTGCATCATGACCAGCTGAAAGCTTATCTAAAATCCCGGGAATTTCTCTTGGGATACCGGCTCCCATTATTACATAATCAACTCCAGCCAGCATTGCACCATAAAGGGAGTAAAGGGTAGGCATCTGAACTTTTTCCAGCAGATTAATTCCGACAGGATTGCTATGCCCTTCTTTGGCAAGGTACACTTCTACAAAGTTTGCGGCAATTGTTAGAGCAATAAGTTCATCTCTAATATCAACCGAAAAGAAAGGAAGTTGCGGATAACCTTTATTGTTGTTTTTTTCTCCATAATAATTGTCCAATATTTTCTCTGAAATATTCTTTAAAGGAAATTTGAGAAGGGCTCTTTTTGTATCTTCATCTTTATGAAAAAGTCTTCTGACCATCAATGTATCAAGAGCTGTAGATGAAACAACACCTAAACCGCCTGAAATGGAAACTGCTCTTGCCAGTTTCCAGTTTGAAACACCAATCCCCATTCCACCTTGTATAATCTTTGGATGATTCATTTTTTCCACCCCTAATTTATGATTATTTAAATATTATAGCTTCAATGAAATTCTCACAAGAAGAAAAGGTGAATTATTAATCAGATTCAGCAAATCCTCATAAAATGTAAAGATATTTTATGTGCTTTGTAAAGTTTGTTTACAAAGATAAGAGATAGTTGTTTATGTTATTAAAGCTAATATCAGCACTTACAAGAAATAAAAAATACAGAAAAAATGGCATACTAATTGCTCAATACGTGCTGACTACTCTTTGTAAGGAGGAATATGTATGCATATCAAAAGAAGAGATTTTATTAAGGCAACGGCAGCTGCGGGTGCCGTTTTAGCTGTCGGCTGTGGTGCAAAAACTAATGCACTTAAACCAGCTGAAGCTAAAAAGATGGGTGATGTTGGAGAAAAGCCGGGTAAATGGGTATCCACAACATGCCAGGGCTGTACTACTTGGGATCCAATCCAAGTCTTTGTTCAGGATGGAAGGGCTGTAAAGGTCAGAGGTAATCCTCACAGTAAAAGCAATCTGGGAACATGCTGCCCAAGAGCACATATTGGTTTACAGCAGCTATATGACCCTGACAGGGTTGTAACACCAATGAAAAGAACTAATCCCCAGAAAGGTAGAGGGATTGACCCTAAGTTTGTTCCGATTAGCTGGGATGAAGCTTTAAATACTATTGCGGATAAAATGATGGAGCTTAGAAAAAATGGTGAAGCTCATAAATACATGCTCAATAGAGGAAGATATACCTACATGAGAGATGTAATTTATGATGCTATGACCAAAATCTATGGCTCTCCTAATAATATTTCTCATAGTGCTCTTTGTGCAGAAGCAGAAAAATCAGGTGCATTTTTTACTCAAGGGTATTGGGATTACAGAGATTATGACACTGCAAATACTGACTATTTACTTTTATGGGGGCTTGATCCTCTTGTTTCAAACAGACAAGTTGCATTAATGATTAAGCGTTTTCATGAAGTTCTTGACAGAGGAATTGTGACAGTTGTTGATCCTAAAATGGGACCTGCTGCAGCAAAGGCGCATAACTGGCTGCCAATTCTTCCAGGAACTGACGGAGCTCTTGCCGCAGCACTGGCTCATGTGTTGTTGACTGAAGGATTATGGAGCAAAGAGTTTGTTGGAGATTTCAAAGATGGTAAAAACAGATTTGTAAAAAATCAGGCAGTTGATGAATCTACCTTTGAAGAAAAGCATACTTACGGTCTTGTAAAATGGTGGAATATTGAGCTTAAAGATAAAACACCTGAGTGGGCTGAAAAAGAATGTGGTATCCCTGCAGCACAAATTTATAAGACTGCAAGAGAAATGGCAGCAAAAGCCCCAAAGGTATGTGTGTGGATGGGACCTGGTGCTGCTATGCAGATTAGAGGTACATATTCTGCTATGGCAGTTCATGCATTAAATGGCCTTCTTGGTTCGGTAGATGTGGAAGGTGGTGTGCTGCAAAAAATGAAACAAGTGGCCAATCATATGCCTGATCTTAAACCTTACCAGGATGAGATAGCAAAGAAAAAATTTAAAAAGATTGACCAGAGAGGTTATCTTGAGTTTCCTGCATTAAATAAAGGGAAGCCAGGTAGCGCGGTTGTTACAAACAATGTTGCTACTGCAATGTTGAAAAAAGATCCATATGATATAAAAATGTGTATAGGCTATATGAACAATTTTGCTTTTTCAGGTACAGAAGGGCAAAGATGGGAAAAGGCATTTTCCAATCCTGAACTGTTTTTTGTACATCTGACTACGCATGCTTCAGAAATGACAATGTTTGCTGATATAGTGCTGCCTTGTGCAATTACAACATTTGAAAAATGGGGATATTTAAAGACAATTGGTAATGCAAATGCCCAAGTTTGTCTTGTTCAGCCAGTAGTAGAGCCAATTTTTGATGTAAAGATAGATGAGACTGAGATCCCATACTTGATAGCTAAGAAGCTTGCTGAGAGAGGATTTCCAAATCTTTTAAACTACTACAACAATGAGTTTAAAGATCCAGAGACTGGAAAATCTCCAACAAATGAGAAAGAATTTGCTCTTTACGCAGTAAAATATTACACAGCTCCATTGTGGGACGGAAAAAAGGAACTTTATGGGGACAAGATAAACGGCTGGAAAGAGTTTACTGAAAAAGGCGTATGGAATACAGGGCCTTATAAATATAAGAGTCATTGGGGTAAATTCAAAACTGAAACGCACAAATTTGAATTTTATAGCAAGACTCTTGAGAAAGCTTTAACAGAGCATGCAAAAAAACATAATGTAGATGTAGACAAAGTAATGGAAGTTACCAAATATGAAGCTCGAGGGGAACTTGCATTTGTACCTCACTATGAAAGGCCTTTAAGGTACGGAAGTAAAGAAGAGTACCCATTTATGTTCTTTGATCACAAATCAAGGCTTAATAGAGAAGGGCGTTCTCAAAATACCCCATGGTATCAGGAGTTCAGGAAGTGTGATATGGCTGATGTCCCATGGGATGATGCTTTGAGAATCAATCCTGAAGATGCAAAGAAATTAGGTATTAAAGATGGAGATACTATAAGGGTAACTTCTGTAACAGGGAGTTTTGTGACAAAGGCAAACCTTTACCCAGGAATCAGACCAGGAACAGTTACAAAAATGTATGGGCAGGGTCACTGGGCATATGGAAAGGTTGCCACAGGTAAATTCGGTGTTGCTCCTACAAAAGGGTTTAATAACAATGAGCTCATGCCGGCTGAGTATGATCGTATCTCCGGCTCTACCGCTAGAAATGGTGGTTTTGTTGGCGTAAAAATTGAGAAACTATAAGGGGGTAAAATATGCCTAAATATGCAATGGTGATAGACTTAAAAAAATGTGTTGGATGTGGGGCATGTGGAATTGCCTGTAAGACAGAAAATAACACACAGGAAAGAAAAAATGGTCAAAGCTATAACTGGGCTGACTTTTATATCAAAATGGAGGGGAACTTTCCAAATGTAAAATATACCCCATATCCTGTATTGTGTAATCACTGTTCAAAAGCAGCTTGTGTTGAGGCTTGTCCTGTGACTCCAAAAGCAATGTTCAAAACAAAAAATAATGTAACAATGCATAATGATGAACGTTGTATAGGTTGTCGCTCTTGCCAGGATGCTTGTCCATACAGTGTGTGGGATCTTGATGAAGAAAAAGATGCTCAATATAGTGTAATTAGTTTTAATGTAGAAGGGGAAAAAGTTTTTGCAAATTATGCTGATACTACGAAGGTAGTTGCTGGTGCAGCCAGTGGCGCAGAAATTGCCAAAAGAACTGCAACTCCACCATACAAAACTGATTACAAACACCCCGACTACGAAGCTGTAAGAAAACCTGGTGTTGTTGAAAAATGTATATTCTGCGATCATAGAACTCAAAATGGTGAGCTACCTTATTGTGTGGTATCATGTCCATCTGGAGCAAGAGTATTTGGAGATTTGCAGGACAGCAATAGTGAAGTATCAAAGCTTCTTAAGAAACATAAGGCTTACAGGCTTAAAGAGGAAGCAGGTACTGAACCTAATGTTTATTACATAAACAACTTTAAAATTTAATAAAAAAGTTATATATTATTTCTCCGGCGGCTTGCTGCCGGAGAAATTTTGATATTAAGGAGAGATAATGAAAGATATTGATTGCCTGACGGAAGCGTCACATTTATTGTCTGTTTTGTTTTATGAGCCTTCAGAAGTCTTTGCTGATGGCAACGAAGAATTTTTTAATGAATATGAAAATATTGTAAAAACATATTGCCCTGAATTTAACGAGTTTTTTAAGAGGTTACGCAATTCGTTTTATGACGAAACATTTGAAAATTTGAGAGTCGATCATGCAGCTTTGTTTTTTGGACCATTCAAAAAGTTGGCATATCCCTATGGTTCTGTATATTTGGAAAGTGAACGATTGATAAATGGGGTTACAACCAGGGAGGTTGAAAAAATATATCTAAAAGCTGGAGTAGAGGTATCTGAAGATCAGAAAACAGTTCCTGACCATATTGCTATTGAGCTTGAGTTCATCCATTTTATGCTTGTAAAAATTCAAACTGAGGCAGATGTTCAGGAGAATAAAGAGCTGCTTGATACATTTGTAAACAATTACTTTACGCCATTTGCAGATAAATTAGCTCAAGATATAATCGAAAAAGCTGAAACTGAGTTCTATAAAACAGTTGGAGAAATGTTAAAGCTTTTTGTTGAGAGAATAAAATGAAAAAAATGCTGTTTGAAGTAGATGGTATGGGGATAAAGGGTGGATTTTTATGAATGGGGTGTCCCGATGCCATAGTGCAGCATCTTGCCGGGTTGCAGGGTGTCAAAAATATAGACTTTGACATTAAATCCCGTATGTTTAGTATGGAAGCAGAAGATGACTTCGGTAAAGAAATTTTGAAGAGGGCACTTATTGATGTCTCCTTGCAGGAAAAAAGAGAATTTACTTTGAGCAGGTATGAAGAAATTTAGCTACATACTAATATTTAGTTTGTTTATAGTTACATTTTCATTTGCTGAAACCATAAAGTTTGGTGTTTCCTCAGTTATTTCTGCAGGAAATACCGTTTATTTGTATGAGAGACTTAACGAGTATATTTCAAAAAAACTTGGGCAAAATGTTGAGTTTGTAAGCAAAAAAAATTATTCAGAAATGAATGAGTTGATTGAGAATGCGGAGGTTGACATCGCAAGTGTGTGCTCTGGGGCAATCGCATTTTTGAAGGATGATTCATACGTGCTTTTGGCAATTCCTGTGGTAAACGGTAAGTCAAAATATCAGTCCTATTTTATTGTTAAAAAAGATTTTGAATATAAAGACTTAAAATCATTAAAAGGTAAGACGATTGCCTTTACAGATAAGCTTTCATTTAGTGGCACTTTGTATCCTTTATACTTTTTTAAAAATAACGATATTGATATAGAAAAGTATTTTTCAAATATTTATTTTACAGGTAATCACGATAAATCAATATATTTGGTAAGTAAAGGTGTGGTGGATATTGCACCGGTGGATAGTCTTATTTATGAACATGAAAAAATAGTCTCTCCTGAAGTTATTAATAATACAAAAGTGATATTTAAATCCCCTGATTTTCCTATCCCTCCTATTATTGCTTCAAAAAAAATAAATGTAAGATTATTAAATAGGATAAAAAGTATTTTGATTAATATGGACAAAGATGAAAAGGGAAGAAAGATTTTAAGGCAGTTAAATATTGACAGATTTGAAGATGGCCTTGGTTACGATTATTCAGATGTGATAAAGATTAGCCGTGAAGTCGAAAATTATAAAATTATTAATACCAAATAGCTTTAGAACGAGGGTAATTCTTCTTACCATCTTTGCGTCTTTTTTTACTTTATTAGTTACAATAACGCTATCTTATAGTTACAGCAAAAGGTTTTTAACCGAAACGGTAAATAATTCCATAAAGCAAAACGTATCCATATTAAATATAAAGCTTGGTGAAGCAATTATTTATAAAGATATCTACACAATGTTTACAATTGTGGAGTCTATTCAAAAATCATCTGATTACTTAAAAAATGTTTATCTATTTGATAAAGATATGAATTATATTACAGATGCTCTTGCTGTTAAACAATATCCTGAAAAAGCTGATAAAGCTAATTTTATAAAATTTCCTATAACAATTGGCGACAATCAAGGTGTCGTGGGATATATTATTTATGAGATAAATCCTGACTATATTGTTGAAGTGGCAATAAAAGATAGTTTAAAGATTGGTGTTACAGAAATATTTACGTTTATTTTTCTTCTTATTGTTGTAGTATTTTTTACAAATTTACTTATAACACCTATGCAAGCGTTAAATGAGTATGTCCAAAAGATGGATTTATCTAATCTGACTGAAGATATTAAATTGCCCTGGTATTCATCGAGAGAGGTTAGAGATATTGCAAAAAATTTGACCGATATTTCAAAAAGACTTGCTGATGCAATTGATAAAAATATGGAGCAGGAAAAGAAGATTATGGCAAATGCTAAGATGGCTTCAATCGGTATGATGTCATCAGGGCTTGCCCATGAGTTGAAAAATCCGGCTATGACAGTGCTATTACTCGCCCAAACTCTTGCAAAAGAGCTGGATGAAAGATATTCAAAAGATACCGAATATCTTATTCGTGAAACTAATAAGATTGTCAAAATTGTTAATGATTTTTTAGAAATTGCAAAGCCAATAAGTATTAAAAAGAGTGATGTAAAAGTAAGCGAAATACAAAAGGTCTTGGAAGACTATATTTATATTAACTTCTCTGATAAACTTGAGTTAATATTTATTAACAACATAAAAAGTGACACTATATTTACTGATGGGGAAAAGGTAATAGAAATACTTATCAATCTTATAAATAACAGTTTTGAAGCTGCAGCTACAAGGGTAGAGATTGTTTTTGAAGACCAAGGCAGCTATGTTTTAGTCGGTTTTCGTGATAATGGATTTGGGATAGATGAAGAGAATATTGATAAAATATTTTTACCGTTTTATACTACAAAGAAGACAGGGACAGGGCTTGGACTCTTTTATATTGAGTCCATAATAAATGCCCTAAATGGGCAGATAAATGTTTCTTCTGATGAATATGGGACTACCTTTATAATCAGGCTTACAAAGGAGTAGTATGGATAAAATTTTATTGATAGATGATGATGAGGCTTTAGGGTATAGTATAAAAAGGTCTTTGGCAGACAGGTATTTAGTTGAGACAGCAGATACCCCAAGATTGGCATATGAAATATTGCACAATACACCAGATATATCCCTTATATTCTTAGACATACGGCTTGGTGACTCAAATGGTCTACATTTATTGGAAAGAATCAAGAAAGATTTTCCTGATATTCCAGTAATTATGATAACTGCATTTGGGACAAGTGATACCGTTTTGGAATCCATCAGGCTTGGAGCAAAAGATTTTTTAACAAAGCCTGTAAATATTGAGGATTTGATAGAATATATTGAAAAGTATAAGAAAAATAAAAGATTTGAGATATGCGGAAATGAGTATGTAAAAGTTGAAGATGTTACTTCAAAAGGATTTATAGGAATTTCCAAAGATATAAGGGAAGTATTGAAAATTGTAGCAAATGTATCCCCTACCAAGACACCTGTTTTGATTGTCGGGGAAAGCGGTACTGGCAAGGAATTAATAGCAAATATGATTCATAAGTATAGCGGAAGAAGGGGAGCATTTGTGCCGATTAATTGTGCTGCGATCCCAAGAGATTTGCTTGAGAGTGAACTTTTTGGTTATGAAAAAGGTGCATTCAGCGGTGCAACTGCATCAAAACCGGGAAAGTTTGAGCTTGCTCAAGGCGGGACAATATTTCTTGATGAGATAGGTGAAATTTCAAAAGGCCTACAGTCCAAGCTTCTAAGAGTCCTTGAAACCAGTGAAATAGAGCATCTGGGGGGGACAAAAAAGATAAAGCTTGATGTAAGGCTTGTGGCAGCAACTAATAAAAAGATAAGCGAACTTATGGATGAAAATTTATTCAGGCAAGATTTGTATTTCAGGGTAAGTGGAGTCACTATAAAACTGCCTGCATTAAGGGATAGGGTGGAAGATATAGAGCAGCTTGCAAAATATTTTATCAATATTTTTGCAAAGGAGTATAAAAAGAGTATAACCTGTCTCAACAAGAAGGTCATAGATATTTTATCATCATATACATGGCCGGGAAATGTCAGAGAATTTAAGAATGTTATCAACACGGCTGTTATGCTTGCTGATGGCAAATCAATAGAGCCTGAGCATATCAAATTAAACTTGACAGAAAATGATCCTGGTTACGGCAGAGAAACAGATTTCAATAATATTAATGAAGCGGTGGAAAGCCTTGAAAAAGAGATGATTTTAAATGCTCTGAAATCAAATAATTTTCATTTGTCAAAAACGGCTGATGCTCTTGGAATATCAAGAGTAACACTTAATGCCAAAATAAAAAAATACGGCATAAAAATTAAGGGATAAAGGTTCATAAACTCTGCCGTCACCCCATTTTTATATAAGAGATTATATTTGAGAGGTATTTATAATTGCTAATGCCTCCAAGATGTTGTATTATGATTTTGACAAAAAAAAGCAACAATAACAACAATATGGAGGCAGTGTATGATAGGTGAAATTGCTAAAAATGTGAAGGAAAAAATGTTAAATATTGCAAGAAACCTTCACGATTATCTTATAAAGCCGTAACAAAAATATATTCTTGAGATGATTTCCGGTTGTTTTGCTACACGCAGCTTAAATCTTACTGCCATATCCGGTTATTTAAATAAGAATTGTGGAATTAAACATACATTAAAGCGGTTACAATTTCTTCATACTTTCAAAAGTGCAAACGATATAAAAGCAGCTCTAAAAGCAAAAAAAGTAGATGGAGATAAGCCTATTGTTACATATTGTCACAGTGGAGATAGAGCAGCCCATATGTATTTTGCAATCAAATATGTTGCAGGAATTGACAATGTAAAAATCTACGATGGTTCATGGCTTGAGTGGGCAAGCCTTGTTGCTTTACCTGTTCAACAGTTAAAAAAATAACAACAAATAAATAGTTACCCATGAAAAATAACGTAACTTATTAATAATATATTGAAATTAGTACAGTATTCTGCTATATTTTTTACAGTAATCCCTTAGAACACAACAATTATCTGGGAGTTTTTGATGCGTCCAAAGTCTACTCATATACCTTTAGAAGAGCATTTGAAGCCAATATTAGTTAACATAATAGACCTATTTCATCCGCTATGTAAATTGAGCCAAATAATCAACTGGGAGAAATTAGAAGAAGAGTTTGGCAAACTGTACAGTGAGAAAGGTCGACCCGGTAAACCTATGTTCAGGAAAAGAATATATCGTACCCTACGGACATAAGGCTTTATTTTGCTATGATAAAATATTTGGTAAAATATGCAAAGACCCATTCAGTTTGCTTAAAACAAAGTTATTTACGAGTAACAAAACGAGCAATAAGAACCCATAATGGTCTTGTTCACAGTCGTAAATATGCACAAGCAAAGCGGTTAACGTCCAGGATTAAGACAAATATGGGTAGGCTTTATAGAGATTTGGAACGTAAACTACCTGATAATTTAAAGGATAGTACTGAATTTAAAAGATTGTCATCTTATTTTAGTAATCTTCAATCCCGTGACAAACACAGTAAGAATAAACTTTACAGCCTTTATCATCCTGAAGTGGAGTGTATTGGTAAGGGTAAGACCCATAAGCGGTATGAATTTGGCAATAAAGTGGGTATAGTTGGTAGTCTGACTAAGAGTTTTGCAATTGGAATAACAAATTTTAAAAAGAATGTTCATGACAGCAAGACCTTGCAAATAAGTTTGGATGAAGCGTCTAAGGTTATAGGAGATAATAAAATAGAAGAGGCATTTGTAGATTTAGGCTATAGAGGTCATAATTATAAAGGTGACATCAAGATTAATGTTGTTCCGAGGAGTTTAAAGAAATTTAGTCATTATTTTAGACGGTTATTAAAGAAACGGGCATCAGTTGAAGCTTTGATTTCTCATATCAAAAGAAACAGTCGTATGGGTTGCAATTATCTTAAAGGTCACGAAGGCAATGAAATAAACGCTGTATTATCTGGTTGTGGCTATAGTTTAAGGGCGCTTTTGGCACACCTTTTATTTTTTTCTTAAAAATTTGTGACAAATGATGACGAACAGTATCCAAAGAACCGAACTTTTGGGATGCGGCACTTAAAATTTAGTGGTTCCATACGTAGCATTTTACAAACAGTTAAACTAAAATGTACAAAAAAATCGCAATATTTGCTCAAAAACGAATTTTTCAGGGATAACTATTTAACTGAAATTAAACCAATGTCTTGTTGAATTTGTAATTTTAACTACTGAAAGCATCACAGGTACTTCCACCAAAACACCCACAACTGTTGCAAGAGCGGCACCTGATTCTGGCCCGAAAAGTGTAATAGCTGTGGCTACTGCAAGCTCAAAGAAATTACTTGCTCCAATTAGTGCTCCTGGGGCAGCAATATTGTGCTTTACTTTGAATAATTTCATTAAAAAATAAACCACTGATGAATTAAAATAAACCTGAATTAGTATCGGTATTGCAATTAAGATAACGTGAAACCATCTGCCTGTAATATTGTCAGATTGAAAAGCAAATATTAAAACCAATGTAAGTAGAAGAGCACTTATTGTAACAGGATGAAGCTTTTGTAAAAATCCTTTAAACCATTCTTCACCTTTAAGCCTTAACAGTAATGACCTTGTAATGATACCTGCAGCAAGAGGGATTACTATGAAAACTATTACCGAGTAAAATAGTACGGAAAAAGGTACTATAAGATTTGCAGCGCCGCTTACTAAAAATTTAACTATAGGAGCAAAAGCCACGAGCATAATAAGGTCATTTAAAGCTACTTGCACCAAAGTATATCCGGGATCACCATCCACAAGATAACTCCAGACAAAAACCATAGCCGTACATGGAGCTGCAGCAAGAATAATCCCTCCTGCCGTATATTGGTCAGCAAGCTCTGGCCCGATAAAAGGGACAAAAAGTATTTTAAAAAATATGTATCCAAGAAGTGCCATACTGAAAGGTTTTACAAGCCAGTTTACAAAACCGGTAATAACCAACCCCTTTGGATTTTTACCTACGTTTAGCACTGAAGAAAAGTCAACTTTCAGCATCATTGGGTAAATCATAAGCCATATTAAAACTGCAATAGGAAGATTTATCTGAGAGCCTTTTGCAAATTCAATGTCCCTCAAACCAGTTATAAATTCAGGTATTATTTTACCTGCGATAATCCCTGCGATCATGCATATCGCTACCCAGAGAGTGAGATATCTGTCAAAGAAACTCATTTTCTTTTGCATAATTATTTCTCCAATAAATTTCTAAGCTCATTTTTTATATAATTTTTTATTTCATCCCTTACACGTCTGAAACCATCTATTTTTTCTTCTTCACTACCTTCAAATTTTGCAGGGTCATCAAAACCTTTGTGAATAATTTCTGCCTTTTTTAAATATGTCGGGCATGTTTCATTGGCATGACCGCAGACAGTAATCACCACGTCAAAATCTATTTCACCTAAATCCGATAATGTCTTTGAATAGTGTGTGCGGATATCTACATTATCCTCCTGCATAACCTTAACCATATATGGATTAAGCCCGTGTTTCTCAATCCCGGCGGAGTAAACATCATATTTGTCCCCAAGAAATAGTCTGCCATATCCTTCTGCCATCTGGCTTCGGCAAGAGTTCCCCGTGCATAAAAAAAGTAGTTTCTTTTTCATTTTAAAAGCTCCTTTTTAACTTTATTTAAGAGTTTATTATAAACATTATTGATTTCTGATTCAGTTACATTGTCGTTATCGATATCTTCTATGTCCCAGAATAAAATATTTTTGGCGTTTACACTGTATTTTGATGAATTATAGGCATCTTTGCACACAAAAATTGCATAATCAAAATAATCATCTTTGAAATTATCAATATGTTTCGGAAAAAACTTCAAATCGGGAAACTTTTTGGCAAGAAATTTTTTTATATTTTCATTTACAGTTGGTTTAGGATTTAAGCCTGCACTAAAAACCTTAGAATCGGAGTAATTTCTTATAATTGCTTCAGTTATCTGGCTCCTGCAGGAATTGCTTGTACAGATTACAATAATATTTTTCTTTTGTTTGCATCCTGAATTCAATTTTTCCAAATTATTAATGTCATTTTTGGCAATATCTGTTTTTCTGAAGTTATTGAGAATAATAGATATAATCTTTTTAAAGTCAATGTCGAGATTATCGTTCAAAAAATAATATATCCACTTTCCATCTTTCTCAAAATCTATGACATTTACTTTGCGTAATTTTGAAAGGTGAGAGGACAGGGTTGACTGTTTGATTTTTAAAGTGGATTCAAGGTCGCACACACAAAGTTTTTTAAGGTCGACAAGATTTATTATTCTTAAACGCTGCTCGTCTGAAATAGTCTTTAAAAAATCTATCATGGAAGTAGATTATAATCATATATCGTGATATGTCAATATGAAATTGTAAAAAAAAGGCCCCAAATCGGGGCCTGGTTATTAGCGTCTTCTTTCAGGTTTCCATCCAGAAAAAATCGAACTTATTTCACCTGACTGAGATTTAAAGTCGAAAATTACAGCACTGTAAATGTGATTAATTACAAATCCAGCTACCAAAAACATAAAGATGTAATGATAAAATCTTACCCACTGGTTGCTGACAAAATTGAAAATCCAGCCTGTAATGGCATACATTGTGCTGTTCGGGTCTGCCTGACTCCATAGAGCAAATCCGGTTATAATTTGCAGTATAAAAAGATTAAAAAGCACGATATATGCTACAAGTGCAACCGGGTTATGCCCCAAGACGTGAGGTGGGTTTCTTTCAAGAAAAATGTAGTATTTAAAGTAGCCCCAGAATATTTTTCTATCTTCTTTTTTAAAAGGATTTGAAAAAGATTTCCAGCTTGAATAGTAATTTCCCATAAAAAGCCAGAAAAGTCTAAGCAGCACGCTAAAAGCAAAAATTACCCCCACCAGATAGTGAGAATACCTTACTATACCCATTATATAAGGTGCGTTGGAAAGGCTACATGCGGTAACAAAAGGGTAATGTATATATACACCGGTTATAGATAGAAAAATTATACAAAAGAAGTTTAACCAGTGTGAAATTCTTACAGGACCTTCCCAGACATAAACATACCTTCTGGCAGCACATTTATTATCAGCCATAACTGCCCCCTTATAAAACTTTTACTTTTGACTTAAGCTCACCTTTTTCATCATAAACATGAACGGCACAGGCAAGACATGGGTCAAAGGAATGGATTGTCCTTAATATTTCAAGCGGCTTTTCAGGATCAGCAATTGGTGTTCCGATAAGAGATTCTTCATATTGCCCTCTTATGCCGTTTGTGTCTCTCGGGCTAGCATTCCAAGTGGAAGGAACAACTGCTTGATAGTTTTTAATCTTTTTATCTTCAATAACTATCCAGTGTCCTAATGCTCCTCTTGGAGCTTCATGCCATCCATATCCTTTTGCTGACTTTGGCCATGAATCTGGATTCCATTTTTCATTGTTGTGAATAGCAAGATCACCCGATTTTATATTGCCAACGAGCATATTTACCCACTTTGGCAATCTGTTTACGGTAATAAGTGTTTCAATACCTCTTGCAGCGGTTCTTCCAAGTGTTGAGAAAAGCACTTCAGGCCCTACCCCAAGTTTGTTTAAAACCAAATCAACTGTTTCTTTAATCTCTTTATGCCCTTTAGCATAGCCTATAAGCATCCTTGCAAGAGGGCCAACTTCCATTGGTTTGTCATCATACCTTGGCGCTTTTACCCAAGAATATTTATTATCGGTGTCAAGATATTCATAAGGTGGTTTTGGACCTGTGTACTTCCAGATTTGCTCACCATCATAAGGGTGCTTGGCCTTACTGTCCCCTCCTGTGTAATCATACCATGAATGTGTTACATACTCAGTAATTTTCTCCTGGTTTACTTCATATACCTTTGATAAATCACCATTTAAAATTACCCCTGCAGGCATCCACAACCCGTTAGGGTAGCCAGTTTGGTCTTCAGGATATTCGCCGTAAGAAAGGTAGTTTAAATGTCCACCACCGTATTTTGCCCATTCGAGATAAAATGGAGCAACAGCCAAAAGGTCAGGTATATAAACCTGCTCTACAAATTCTTTTGCCATTGCGATATATTTGTTAATTTCTGCAATTTTATCAGCGTTAAGTGCATTTTGACTATTAGGGTCAACAGGTATAGACATACCGCCCACCAGGAAGGTTTGAGGGTGTGGATTTTTTGAACCTAAAATAGCATGGATTTTGATAATTTCTTTTTGAAGATTCAATGCTTCAAGATAGTGAGCTACTGCCATAAGATTTGCTTCTGGTGGAAGTTTGTATGCACTGTGCCCCCAATAAGCATTTCCAAAAGGTCCGAGTCTTCCGGTTTTTGCAAAAGCTGCTACTTTGTTTTGCACACCTCTAAAATAGTCTTCACTGGAATATTTCCAGTCTGAAATTGACTGCTGAAGTTGAGCTGTTTTTTTAGGGTCGGCACTGAGTGCTGAAACTATATCTACCCAGTCAAGAGCATGCAGGTGGTAAAAATGTATTACGTGGTCTTGTACATTTTGAATACCGATTATGATGTTTCTAATCATTTCTGCGTTGAAAGGGATTCTTATGCCAAGGGCATTTTCAACTGCCCTGATGGATGCAAGAGAGTGAACGGTAGTACATACACCACAAAATCTTTGTGTAAAATACCAGGCGTCCCTTGGGTCCCTCCCTTGAAGGATTTTTTCTACTCCTCTAAACATTGTGGAGCTGGACCAAGCATCCACAATCTTACCGTCTTCTACTTTTGCTTCTATCCTTAAATGACCTTCTATCCTTGTAATCGGGTCGACTACGATTTTTTTGTTAGCCATATTTTATCCTCCCTACTCTTCATCTTCAAATTCGTGCTCTACTTTTTTGACCATACCCTTATTTCTGATAAGGCTTACTATACCGTGCGTACCAAATACCACAGCCGATATTCCCACTACAGCAGCGCCAATCTTTGTGGCTGTGGCTTCAACACCAAATCCGGGGATATTAGGCAACCTGTTGTATATTGGTGTCATAGTATCCCAAAAGCCCGGTTCACTACAGCCCACACATCCATGCCCTGATTGAACAGGCCAGCTTGTCCCTTCATTCCATCTGACAGTCGGGCAGTTATGGAATGTTTCAGGTCCTTTACATCCCATTTTGTATAAACACCAACCTTGTCTGTGCGCCTCATCACCCCATGCGTTAACAAACTGACCGGCGTCAAAATGGCCTCTTCTTTCACAATTATCATGTATTCTTTTGCCGTAAGCAAATTTAGGCCTTAAAAATTTATCCATTACCGGTGGAGCGCCGAAAAGAAGGTAGTGCACTATTGTCCCTGTCAGATTGTCCACATTCATTGGGCAACCTGGAAGGTTTATAACCGTTTTGTTCGGAAGGAGTTCTTTTACCCGTTTTGCCCCTGTAGGATTTGGATAAGCAGCAGGAAGTCCCCCATATGTCGCACACGTACCCACAGCAATTACAAATGCAGCATTGCCTCCCACTTCATTTAGTATCTGAACAGCAGACTTGCCTCCGATTGTACAATAGACCCCATCATCATTTACCGGGATAGAGCCTTCAACGACGCATATATATTTGCCCTTGTATTTTTCAACTGTTGCTCTCTGTGCTTCCTCAGCCTGGTGTCCGGCTGCTGCCATAATTGTCTCATGGTAATCTATTGATAAATAGTCAAGGACTAATTCTGCAACTGTTGGTCTGTTTGATCTTAGTAAAGATTCAGAGTCTCCCGCACAATCCTGAAACTCAAGCCAGATTACTGGTGGTCTGTCATCTTTTTCGATTGCCTCAGCAACTTTTGGAGCCAAAGCAGGGGATAGGGACAATGTAGCCCCAAGCGCTGTGCAGTACTTTAGAAAATCTCTTCTGCTTACGCCATAACTGTCAAGAATATTCTGAAATTTGCTCATATAAACCTCCCATAAATTAGAACAACATATTATAATATAAAAAACATCAATAATTCAACAAAATTTCTTCAATAAGTCAAACTTATTAATGATTTTATTTTTTATTTCTTCAACAGATGGTAGATTTGTAATTATCTTCCCATTTTCCATAAATTTTTTTGTAATCAGAGTCATTTTCAAATTACAGTCTGGACAGATTTTGCTGTCATTTTCATGAATACTAAATGACTGCCGCAAACATTTGGAACATGAGTAAGCATATTTAAATCCTGACATTTTTCCTTTTTTACTAAAGGGCTTACCATCTATTTCTACAATATCCATTGAAAAATCCATTATCTTTGCATTTGAAATACTCGTGCCCACTCCAAATCCGTCAATTATGTCTGAAAGCTCTGTTAGCTTTTTTTCATCAAGACCACCGCTTGCAAAAAGTTTTACATGTTTGAATCCTCTGATATCAAGTTCCCATCTGATTTCTTGGGCAATTTTTTTCAAGTCACCTCTTCTTGAACCGGGAGTATCAAGTCTTACCCCACTTATATCTTGCTTTAAAGCATTTGCAACATTTAATGTCTCAAATTTTTCATCGTTAAAAGTGTCAATAAGGGCAATTCTTGGCACTGATTTATCTATGTACATGTTGAACAGTTTCATAGTCTCTGTTGTATCCCCTACTTGTAAAATCAACGCATGGGGTATTGTACCGCTTGCCTTTTTGCCGATTAGTTCTTCTGCAAAAAGGACAGAAAAACCATCACATCCCCCGATGTAAGCGTATTTATCAATCATACCACTTATGGCAGGATGAGCCCTTCTTGCACCAAAGCTGAGGACTGTCTTACCTTTTGCTGCCAATTTACATTTGGATGCCTTTGTTGTGATTCCTGAGGCGTGGCAGATAAATCCCAAAATTGCCGTTTCGTAAACTCCAAAATCAAGATAGTTTCCTACAATAGATAAGACAGGGGTATTTTCAAAAAATACACTCCCTTCTTCGATTGCGTATATATCTACCGGTTTACCTTCAAGCAGCTCCAACACGTTGGAAAGCCCGGTGAATATTCCAAAAGGGTATTCTTCCGGCATCCCTTTTTGGGCAATTTCCATTGTAACTTTTTTGTTGATATGTGCTTTTCTTAAGACTTCTTCAGTTCGAAGAAAATATATGTCTGTAGTTTTTCCGGCAAGTATATCTTCGGGTAATGCAATGTCAAATTTGGCCATTTTTTTCTCCAATCATATTAATTATACCACTTTTTTAGTGAAAAAAAATAAATATGCAAATTTTTTCTAAAGAAAAGTTTACTTGTTGCCGATAATTTCCCCAGACGCAGGGAAGCGTCAGGAAAATTTAATAGGGTAAACCTCTATTGAAAAAATCAAGGAGGATAAAATGAGTTTATCAATTTACAACAACATCATGTCTTTGAATTCTCAAAGGCATCTTGGCGGGACACAGTCCGCACTCGGTAAATCCCTCGAAAGATTATCAAGTGGGCTCAGAATTAATCACGCAGCAGATGATGCTTCAGGTATGGCAATTTCTGAAAAATTGCGTGGACAAATCAGCGGCCTGAAAAGGGCAATGATGAATGCTCAGGACGGTATTTCTATGCTCCAGACGGCTGAAGGTGCTCTTGGTGAAGTATCTTCAATGCTTCAAAGGATGCGTGAATTGGCAGTGCAAGCTGCAAACGGTACTTATACTTCAAATGACAGGGTGGAGCTTCAAAAAGAGGTAGAGCAGCTCAAGGCGGAAATTAACAGGATTTCTACCGCAACAGAGTTTAACACCAAAAAGTTGTTAAATGGAGATGGCACGGCACTCTGGTCGGCAAGCAGCAACAAAATAAGTGCGCTTATCAGAGGCAATGTGGCTGAAGCAAACTATGAGATAACTTTTGAGGCAAACAAAATAGGCCAGAGCCAGATATTTAAAAGTGACATTATGACGCTTCAGGAAGGTAAGATTGGTGCGGAGTATGCTGACAGTACTGCAAATGCCACTGATGACACAAATATATCCAAAGTTAGTAATCCTACATCATTATGGGAAACAGGAGATAATGACTATACACTGATACTACATGGATCAGGTGTAACAACAAGTTCTGCTGTTGCTACTATAGGCTCCTTCTTGCAGCCAGGTTCTGCTGGGACTATCGGAAATGCGACAATTTCAGGTCTTACTTTTGACGGATATGCTCTGGTAGAGATCACAGGTGATAGCGGTTCGGCGGCAATTACTTATTTTTACAGTGCAATTACAGGTGAATTGCTAGGCTCAAGCACTGATACGGATATATCAGACGGTGGTATAACTACAACTGCTGGATTTACTGTATCTGCAACAGGAAGATTTCAAACTGGGGATAGATTTTTATTTTCTGTTTCAAGGGGAATAACACCAAATAACCAAGGTCAAGGTGCTGTTGGAATAACTGATGGGCCTTCAGGGCAAAAGCAGGAAATAACAATTAACTTTACAGCTGCAAATTCACTTGCTTCTACTTCTGAAGAGATAACCAAGACTATATATCTTGCTGACTTGGATGAACAGACTGGTAATTTAAATATTGGAAGTCTGGATATTGTATTTGGAAAAACTGATGGTACGATTAACTCAGGTTTTGGCACACTTCATATCGCCGGTGGTGGTGAGGCTGCCACAACGACTACAAAATTAAAGGATATTGAAAGGTTTATCGATGCTGATGGCAATAACCTGTTTGAAAATAAACAGGAGCTTACAATCTGGGGTAATGGAAAAAGTGCCACAATCTACCTTGAGGGGGATGATACTATCAGCGATTTTGAGACAAAATTGACTGATGCACTGGTAAATGAGCTTGGTCTTGGCTCAACAGATGAGCAGGTAAATTCGCACCTTGTAGACTATGTTTCTGTGCCAAGTGATAATGGCAACAGGACTGTAAAAGGTACTTTTGTAATCCAGACTGCATTGACCGGTGAGCTTGGTGAAATAGCTTTCAGTGGTGATCAGAGACTTATTGATGCACTTTCTCTGGCAGAAATTCAGGAATCAGTTGGTAATACAACACTTGTGACGATTAAAGATGCTCATACCGGAGATTTGATAGGTGTGGATGAAACTGGCAATGACAGGGTAAATGGCGTCATTCAAGGTGTGGAACTTGTCATTGATTCCAGGGCTACAGTTGAGTCTTACTGGGATTCAACAAGTGAAACCATAAAATTTAAAGAAAATACATCTTCAAATGAATATTTCCTCCATGTAGTTGATAATTCAACCGATTTACAGATAGGGCCAAATCAGGGGCAGACACTTGCAGTATCTATTCCTCAGCTTGATGTTAAAGGTCTTGGGCTTGAGAATACTTTGATTGTTTCTCAAAAGTTGGCTCAGAAGGCTATTCCTGACATCGACAGGGCCCTTACTCAGGTAGTTACAATTAGAGCTACTATTGGTGCTCAGATTAACAGACTTGAGCATACAATTGCAAACTTGAGTGTTGCCCATGAAAATATGACTGCAAGCGAATCAAGAATTAGAGACCTTGATATGGCTGAAGAAATGTCACAGTTTACAAGAAGCCAGATTTTAAGTCAGGCAGGTACTGCAATGCTTGCACAGGCAAATCAGGTACCACAGATGGCATTACAGCTTTTACAGGGTTAATTTAAAATCACAAGGATTGTGAAATAACTTTACATGGAGGTAAATTATGGCTGCTGTAAATATGAAAAACAATGATAAATCGCAACTAACAAAATTGTATGAAATTTTGAGAGATATGTTTCAGAATCAATATTATGGGTCGCTGGAAGTAAAATTTGAAGCCGGGAAGGTGACAATTGTCAAGAAAACAGAGAGCATAAAAATTTAAAGGGGCTTCACGCCCCTTTTTTTATGGCACAAAAATTGATATTCATTTACAATATAATGGCAAATGGGAAAAAGTTTCTTCTGGAGGAAACATGTTTAATGGTGCAAATGTTTTGATAACTGGTGGCACAGGCTCATTTGGGAAGTGTTTTGTAAAGTATGTTCTTGAGAATTTTAACCCTAAGAGGGTAGTAATTTTAAGTAGAGATGAGTTTAAACAATATCAAATGAAAAGTGAGTTTGGGCATGATAAAAGACTGAGGTTTTTTCTTGGTGATGTGAGGGATAAGGACAGACTCTACAGAGCATTTTATGGAATAGACTATGTAATACATGCCGCTGCCTTAAAACAGGTGCCTGCTGGGGAATACAACCCATTTGAAACAATAAAGACAAATATATTGGGTGCTCAAAATGTAATTGAGGCCTGCATTGATAACGGTGTAAAAAAAGTGATTGCTCTTTCTACAGACAAAGCTGCAAATCCATTAAATCTTTATGGTGCAACAAAACTTTGCTCTGATAAACTTTTCGTGGCTGGAAATTCATATGCCGGAGGCAGAGTTACAAGGTTTGCGGTGGTGAGATACGGAAATGTTTTGGGAAGTCGTGGCTCGGTGCTGCCACTTTTTTTAAAGCAAAAAGAGGAAGGCAAATTAACTATAACTCATAAAGATATGACAAGATTTTGGATTACCTTGCCACAAGCAGTCGAGCTTGTGTTAAAGGCATTTAAATATATGACGGGTGGTGAAATATTTGTTCCGAAAATTCCGAGTATGAGGATGGAAGATTTTGCTCGAGCCATTGCGCCTCAGGCAGATATAGAGGAAGTAGGGATAAGACCCGGAGAGAAAATGCATGAAGTAATGATTCCTGAAGACGATGCAAGACACACCAGAGAGTATGATGACCATTATAGGATTATCCCTGAATTTTTGAATTGGCAAGCACCAAAAGATTTTGGCAACGGTGGGAAAGAATTGCCTGAAGGATTTTCTTATAGGAGTGACAATAATAGTTGGTGGTTAACGAAAGATGAGTTATTAGAGATAATAAGTGGCTTAGAGTTGTGAAGTTATGGAGTTATGAGGTGATGGAGTTGTGAGGGTGTAAGATTATGAGTTTAACTACTTTTAGAGATTTAGAAATTTGGAAGATATCGAAAGATTTGGCTGTTTATATATACAGAATAACTGAAAATGAGTTGTTTAAAAAAGATTTTAATTTAAGAGATCAAGTAAGAAGGACTGCTGTTTCTATTCCTTCTAATATAGCAGAAGGTTATGAAAGAAATACTAAAAAAGATTTTATAAGGTTTTTATATATTTCTAAAGGTTCATTAAGCGAATTGCAAACACAAATAGAAATAGCTAAGGAACTTAATTATCTGAAATTGGGTGAATTTGATAAAATTGAAAGTATTTGCCAAAGATTAGCAGGAATGATTACAAATTTTATAAGGTATCACGATGAAAATAAATAAAACATCAAAACATCAAAACATCAAAGCGTCAAATCCCAGAGCAGTCCCCTACGGAAAACAATCTATAGACAACGATGATATACAGGCTGTTGTTGAAGTGTTAAAGTCAGATTTTATCACTCAGGGTCCAAAGATAAAGGAATTTGAAGAAAAATTGGCAGAATATTGTGGTGTAAAGTATGCTGTAACGTTTAACAGTGGAACGTCTGCTTTACATGGAGCTTATTTTGCTGCAGGACTAACAAAAGATGATGAGTTTATAACTTCACCGATGACTTTTGCTGCGACAAGTAATGCCGGTTTATATTTAGGTGCAAGGCCTGTATTTG
Organism: Deferribacteraceae bacterium; assembly: GCA_020054865.1. Taxonomy (GTDB): domain Bacteria; phylum Chrysiogenota; class Deferribacteres; order Deferribacterales; family Deferrivibrionaceae; genus Deferrivibrio. The sequence goes on along the minus strand of JAIHAR010000005.1, from coordinate 30,762 downwards.
TAGATATTGAGGAAAATACTGGGAATATTGATTGTGAAAAAATAGAAAGCAAAATTACGGATAAGACAAAACTAATTGTTCCTATTCATTACGCTGGACAGCCTTGTGATATGAAAAAAATAAAAGAGCTTGCTGACAAGTATAATTTAAAAGTTATAGAAGATGCTTGTCATGCATTAGGGGCAAGGTATAAAGTTCAACGTTCAACGTTCAATGTGGGGTCTTGTCAATTCTCAGATATGACTGTGTTTAGCTTTCACCCGGTAAAACATATTACAACGGGCGAAGGTGGAGCAGTTTTGACAAATAAGCAAGAATATTATGAAAAGCTGCTGATGTTTAGAAATCATGGAATTACAAAAGATAGTTCAAAGTTCAACGTTCAAAGTTCAACGTTTGTGGGTGAGTGGTATTATGAAATGCAACTTTTGGGGTATAATTATCGAATGACCGATATTCAGGCGGCTTTGGGGGTAAGTCAGCTGAAAAAACTTGATAGTTTTGTTGAAAAGAGAAGAGGTATTGTGCAAAAGTATAATGAAATTTTTGTTAACAATCCATATTTTGAATTGCCTGTTGAAAAGGAGTATGCGTATAACAGTTATCACTTATATCCTATAAAGCTTAAAGACAGCTTGAAACAAAAAAAACGTGAACTATTTAATAAATTAAGAGAATGTGGTGTTGGTGTCCAGGTGCATTATATCCCTGTATATTTTCACCCGTTTTATCAAGATCTTGGTTACGAAAATGGATTATGTCCAAAGGCCGAAGAATTTTATAGAAGTGAGATAAGTTTGCCGATTTACCCCGGGATGACTAATGAGGAACTTGATTTTGTAGTGAATAAAGTGCAAGAGGTGTTTGAATCTTTATGAAAGTAGGAGCAATAATTCAGGCAAGGACATCATCTACTAGGCTGCCAAAAAAGATTTTAAAATCGCTACCTTTTGATAGTGATATTACTGTTTTACAGCAAGTTATTAGAAGAGTATTAAAAGCACAATCATTAGATGAAGTGATAATTGCAACAACTACAGATAGTGAAGATGAGGAAATTGTAAAAATAGCTGACAAAGAAAATGTAAGATGGTTTAAGGGGAGTAAAGATGATGTGTTGAGCAGATATTATCTGTCTGCTAAGGAAAATAATCTTGATGCAATAGTCAGAGTAACTTCCGATTGCCCTTGTATAGATTGGAATATTATTGATTTAGCAGTTGAAAAACACTTAAATGAAAATGCAGATTATACATCTAACACGATTAAAAGGGCTTTCCCTCATGGTTTAGATGTTGAAGTAATCTCTTTTGATGCACTTGAAAAGGCATATTTTGAAGCTAAAGAAATATTTGAAAGAGAGCATGTATGCCCTTATATACATACCACGAATAAAGATAAGTTTAACATATCATCTATTGAAGCTCCACAATATTTAACTGCACCAGATATTAGAATTACACTTGACGTGGAAGAGGATTATGCACTTTTATGTGCAGTATTTGATTATTTATATTATGAAAATGAGTATTTTGAAGCCTTAGATATTGTGAAACTTTTTGGACAAAAACCTTGGCTGAAGCTGATAAATAAAAAAGTTGTGCAAAAGAAGATTTTTACAAATTTGAGCGATGAAGTATCTGAAGCTGTAAAGGTTTTAAAATTGCAAGATTTATATAACAGTGCAAATTTTTTGGAAAATATTGTAGCAAAAGAATGATAAATATAAAAAAACTGAATTAGTTTTATAACTATTTGTAATACTTTAAATAAATAATTGCAAAGATTTTTGAAGGCGTTATAATGTGTATATGGAGGTGTATTATGAGGACAAATATTGTGATAGATGATAAGTTATTGGAAGAAGCTATGAAACTCACTAATATTAAAACTAAAAAAGAGTTAGTGAATACTGCTTTAAAAGAATTTGTAGAAAATCTAAAAAGAAAAAATATTAAAGAGCTAAAAGGTAAAATAAAGTTTAATGAAGATTATGATTATAAATCAATGAGAATAGGGATGTAAAATTGATTTTAGTAGATACTTCGGTTTTAATTGATTATTTAAAAGGTAATTGTAACGATAAAACTGATAAACTTGATTTTATAATTGATAGAGGGATAGAATTTGGTATAAACAATTTGATTTATCAGGAAATATTGCAAGGTGCTGCAACATCAAAAGAATTTAATATTTTAAATGATTATTTGTCATCTTTGAAATTTTATTATTTAAAATTAGGTCTAAAATCATACGAAAATGCAGCAAAATATTATTTTGAATGTAGAAAAAAGGGGATAACAGTTAGAAGTACTATTGATATGTTAATTGTCGAAACTGCTTTGGAAAACGATTTATACCTTTTACATAATGATAGAGATTTTGATAATGTAACAAAAGTTATAACAGGTTTGAAAATATATCAATGATTTGGAGAATAGCTTGTTAAATGTTTATATTCTGACTGAAGCAGGTAAAAATATAGGATTTGGTCATCTTATGAGGATGATTGCAATTTATCAGGCATTTGAAATTAAAAATATAAAGCCAAAATTTATTATTAATGGTGATGAATCTGTTGAAGAGTATCTGAAAGAAACTGAATACGAAATTTTTAATTGGATTGATAATCAAAAAAGACTTTTTGATATGATTAAAGATGCAGATATTGCTATAATTGATAGTTATTTGGCAGATTTAACTCTTTATGAGAAAATTAGCAAATTAGTAAAATTACCAGTTTATTATGATGATAATAATAGAATAGAATATCCAAGCGGAGTTGTAGTAAATGGTAATATTCATGCTAAATATTTAGTTTATCCTAAAAGAGATGATATTAATTATTTGCTAGGTTTAGAATATTTGCCACTTAGAAAAGAGTTTTGGGAAGTGCCGGAAAAAAAGATAAAAGAGAATGTAGAAAGTATAATGATTACATTTGGCGGTGATGATTTTCGTAATATGACGCCAAAAGTTTTAAAATTATTGGCTGAAAACTATCCGAATATTAAAAAGAATGTTATAATTGGTAAAGGTTTTAAGAATATAAAAGAGATAGAAAAAGCTTCAGATGAAAATACAGCTTTAATATATTTTCCTGATGCTCAAAAGATGAAAGAAGTAATGCTTGAAAGTGATATTGCTATTTCAGCCGGTGGGCAAACTTTATACGAGCTTGCAAGAGTAGGTGTGCCGACAATTGCCATTATAGTAGCAGAAAATCAGATTGGAAATGTTACCAAATGGCAGGATTTGGGATTTTTAGAAAATGCAGGTTGGTGGGGAGATGATACTTTTGTCACTAACTTAATTAACATGCTGAACAAGTATCATAATTATTCATTAAGATATTTTTCTTCAGAGTGTACCAAAAAATTTATTCATTGTGTAGGCGTATTAAATATCGTAAATAAACTAATTAGTGAGGTTAGTTATTCTATCAAATGAAGATTTTATTTCTATCTAATAATGCAGTCTCAAATAGTCTCTGTGAATGGCTAAAACTAAATAATGCTGATACATTAATTTATAATGAAAAATTAAGTTCAAAACTATTTGATAATTTTAACCCTGATTTAATAATCAGTTATAATTATAGGTATATTATTTCTAAAGAAGTTGTGAATTTATTTAGAAATAAAATTATTAATCTTCATATTTCACTACTGCCTTATAATCGTGGTGCACACCCAAATGTGTGGAGCTTTATAGAGAATACTCCTAAAGGTGTTACAATTCATTTGATTGATGAGGGATTAGATACAGGGGACATCATTTTTCAAAAAGAGGTACAGTTTGATGAGAATAAAGAAACTTTTTTTACATCTTATGAAAAATTGAATACTGAAATTCAAAATTTATTTAAAGAAAATTGGGATAAAATAAAAAGAGGTGTATTTATTCCTAAAAAACAGGATAATAGAAAAGCAACTATGCACAAGAAAAATGAGCTTGATGATTTGCTAAAATACTTTGGAGATGAATTCTGGCATACCAAAATTTCAGATTTAAAACATATCATTAATGAGAAAGGGTTAATATGAATAACAATGTCTTCATCATAGCCGAACTTTCAGCCAATCATAATCATGACTTGAGCATTGCAAAAGAAACGATTTATGCAATGAAGGAGTCAGGGGCTGATGCAGTTAAGCTACAGACTTACACTCCTGATACTATGACGATAGATTGCGATAATGAATATTTTCAGATTAAACAAGGTACGCTTTGGGATGGTCTGACACTGTATGAGCTTTACAAACAAGCTTACACTCCATGGGAATGGCATTTTGAATTGAAAGAGTTAGCCGAGAAGCTTGGTCTTACCTTCTTTTCCACACCTTTTGATAAAACATCTGTAGATTTTTTAGAAGAATTAAATGTTCCAATCTATAAAGTTGCTTCCTTCGAAATTACTGATTTACCTTTAATTGAATATATTGCCTCTAAGGGTAAGCCAATTATCATATCCACTGGGATAGCTACAATCGAAGATATCGATCTTGCCGTGGAAACTTGTAGAAAGAATGGTTGTGAAGATATTACCTTGTTGAAATGTACATCAGCATATCCTGCGCCACTTGAAGAGGCTAATTTATTGACTATACCTGATATGAAAAGTAGGTTTGGAGTAAAGGTAGGTTTATCTGACCACACACTTGGTATATCTGCACCAATTGCAGCTGTTTCACTTGGTGCACAAGTAATTGAAAAACATTTCATACTCGATAAAAAACTTGGTGGACCAGATTCTGCTTTTTCTTTAGAGCCAAAGAAATTTGCAGAAATGGTAAAGTCTATCAGAGAAGTAGAAAAAGCTCTTGGCAAAGTTACGTATGAAATATCGGAAAAAGTGGAGAAGAGTAGGATTTTTGCAAGGAGTCTATTTGTAGTTAAAGACATTAAAGCAGGTGATTTTTTGACTAATGATAACATTCGCTCTATAAGACCTGGCTACGGCTTACATCCTAAATATTTAAAAAGTGTATTGGGTAAAAAGGCAAAATATGACCTTGCAAAGGGCACGCCACTAAAGTTAGAATTTATTACAGAATAAGGAGTTGATGTGAATATTTATGAAAAAAATCTTCAGGCACTTAAAAAATTTAGACCCGATTTGGCAAAAAAAGTTGAATCATATAAAAGTAATGGTAAGTATAACACCATATCTTCTAATCATCCCGACAAAATTCCAAATTTAATTTATTTGCCTGAAAAGCTACTTGCTTATGACAACAATGACCCGCTGGCTTATGTCCAAGCTGATTTGAGAAACAAAATTAGACTCCCGGTTTTGAATATATTTTTTGGATTTGGGCTTGGGTATGAAATATTGACTTTTTTACAAAAATTTGCGGTGCAAGAGTCTGTTTTAATTGTATTTGAGCCTGAATTTGAGCCTTTTTATGTTGCACTTTACACAATAGACTTGACACCGGTAATATCTGATTCACGTGTAAAGCTTTTAATTGATATTCCAATTAACGATGTGTTTGTGAATTTGCATGCCATATTATTTATGGGTAATTTAAAGCTTTTTGTTAAAGCAATTAATATTATAGATAATAGCTTATCTTTAAGACTAAGCGGAGATTATTATAAGAAAGTTATGTCTCATTTAAAAGATGCAGTAAAAGAAGTTTTATTGCACTTTGGCAATGACCCTTGGGACTCGCTAATTGGTATTGTAAATACATTTTTAAATATCAATGAGATAATTGGCTGGCCCGGGATTAAAGATTTAGAAGGCATTTTTGATGGGAAACCAGGCATTGTCGTGGCAACAGGTCCATCTCTAAATAAGAACATTCACTTGCTAAAGGGGCTTGAAAACAAGGCCGTTATTTGTGCTGCAGACGCATCTTTGAGGGTAATGAAAAAGAATGGTCTCAAGCCGCACTTAGTTACTTCCCTTGAAAGGGTAATTGCTACTTCAAAGCTCTTTGAAGGGCTTACCCAAGAAGATGTAAAGGATGTTTATTTGTCAGCATGTCCTGTAATCCGCCCTGAAACATATGCTAATTTTCCCGGAGAAAGGATAATTGTCTATCGAAATTTTGCTACTTTTCAGTGGCTTGAGATTGAAAAAGGGACTTTAGATATTGGTCCTTCTGCTGCGAATATGGCGTTTAAGATTTTGGAATTTTTGGGGTGTAATCCTATTATCCTTATTGGTCAAGATTTGGCTTTTGGAGAGAATGAAGTGACCCACGCCTCCGGTGCTACATTTGGTGAAAAAGAGGAACAATATCATACTAGACGTCAAATCTTGGAAGTCGAAGGTAATTATGTCCCAAAAATCAAGACTACCGATGTTTGGTATAAATTTATGAAATATTATGAAAAAGATATAGCTGGTTTTGATGGAGAAGTAATAAATGCTACCGAAGGTGGAGCAAAGATTGTAGGAACCAAGATAATGACCTTTAAAAAAGCCATAGAAAAGTATATCAGTGAAGATATTGATGTGATTGATAATATAAAAAAATATCTAAAATATCCATCTGATGATGAGAAGGAAATGTATAGAAAACAATCAATTAAAAAGGTGAATGAGGCGATAGAATATTCCGATGCTGTAATAGATAAATTTATGAAAGGGTTTAATAAATGTGCAGAGTTTATTAACAAAATTATTCTAAAGTATGAAAAGGAAAAAGTGCTTGATGAAAAAAAAGCAGCAAGACTGTTTGATGAGCTTCAACAGCCGCTTTCGGTTTTTGGGGAGAAAAAATTTTTTGAGATATTTATGCACTTTGTTCAATCATACTATCTTACAACAATTATAGAAATAAACGGAGTAAGAAATTCAGCTGACAAGCCTGCCAGAGAAATAAATTTTACCATAGTCAGACTTCTTCACGATATGTATGCAGTAATGGTAAAGCTGATAGAGGCTATGAAAAAGTCACTTCTTGATATGAAAGCTAAGCTTGAGGAAAATAATTGAAAAATTAGTTTACATTCAGTGTTATCATTCCAGGGGAGCTTTTTAATTTACTGACAAGTTTTTCCAGCTGGTCTTTGGAAGCTATTTCAATTGTGAAGTCCTGTCTTGCTCTACCTTCCGATAGCGGCTTTGCAGAAAGCTCTATGATATTTATCCCCATATCTTTGATAATAGTGGTAATATCGTTGAGCATGCCTGGCCTGTCCTCCGTTATGCTATTTACTCTTACTTTTGATTTAAATTTTTTTGTTTCGTCCCAGATTACGTCTATCAGTCTGTCTTCACTAAAGGCCATATTTTTCAGGTTTTTGCAATCCTCTCTGTGTACAATTATTCCCCTGCCCACACTTATATAGCCTTTTACCACATCCCCTGGCAATGGGTTGCAACATTTTGCAACCCTTACCATTATATCATCTATACCATCAATTTTAAAAGGCTCTGCTTTTATCTTTGTCGGCTTTGAAATAATATCATCTTTTTCATCTACTCTTGCAAATATGTTTGCTGCCTGTTTCGGTGAAAGTCTTCCAAAACCCACAGCTTTCAGAAAATCGTCAAGGGATTTTAAGTTAAATCTTTCAAGGATTTTGCTCAGATTTTCTTTTTTGCTTATTATTTCCTTGAAATTAAGATTTCTTTCCGCAAACTCTTTTTCCAGTAAGTTGTTGGCAGTGTTAATGGCCCTTTCATCTTCTTTTTTCCTCAAGTATGCCCGTATTCTTGACTTAGCTCTGTTTGTTTTTACAAAATTTAGCCAATCTCTCCTTGGCTCCTGATTTGCGGAGGTAAGCACTTCAATTCTTTCCCCCCCTTTAAGTTTATATTTAAGGGGTACTATCCGTCCATCAATTTTTGCTCCTACACATTTATTCCCAATCTCAGAGTGAATGGCATAGGCGAAGTCTATTGGAGTGGAGCCTCTTGGCAATTCTACAACGTCGCCTGCTGGAGTAAATACGTAAAGCTGTGCAGGCAGCACATCTTCTTTGAGTGCTTCTACAAGCTCTTCGGGGTTTTTCAGCTCTTTTTGTTCAAGCAATTGTCTAAGCCATACAAATGCTTTATCTTCCTTTGGATCAAATTTTTTACCTTCTTTGTATCTCCAGTGAGCAGCAATCCCCTCTTCTGCAATTCTGTGCATCTCTTCAGTCCTGATTTGAAACTCCACTGTCATCCCTTTTGGGCCTATCACTGTTGTATGGAGCGACTGGTAAAGGTTAGCCTTTGGCATTGCAATGTAATCTTTAAATCTTCCCGGGATTGGTTTCCATAAGCTGTGAATCATACCAAGTACAGAATAGCATTCCGGCACTGACTGAACTATCACTCTGAGGGCAAGTAAATCATATATTTCATCAAAACTTGTTTTTTTATCAATCATTTTTTTGTAAATTGAATAAAAATGCTTTGGCCTGCCAGAGACTTCTGCCTGTATATTATTTTTCTCAAGCTGTTCTTTTACCGTTTGCAAAATATTGTTTAGATATTCTTCTCTTTCACTTCTTTTGAGTTTTACCTTGTTGTAAATTTCATAATATTTCTCACGGTCAAGAATACGAAACGCCATATCCTCAAGCTCCCACTTTATCCAGGCTATACCAAGCCTGTGGGCAAGAGGGGCGTAAATTTCCATTGTTTCCTGAGCTATACGTTTTTGTTTTTCTTCTCTTAGAAAATCTATTGTGCGCATATTGTGGAGACGGTCGGCAAGCTTTATTACGATGACTCTTACATCCTTTGACATTGATATGAGCATCTTTCTGAAATTTTCCGCCATTTTTTGCTCTGAAGATTTAAAACGGATTTTGCCTATTTTTGAAACACCATCCACAAGAAATGCAACATCCCGGCCAAACAATTCTTCCAATTCTTCATAAGTAGCGTCTGTGTCTTCAAGTGTATCGTGCAGGAGTCCTGCAATGACTGTATCTATATCCATATTCATATCTGCAAGAATATAGCTTACGCAAAGGGGGTGTGAAAGATAGGGCTCACCGCTTTGTCTTAGCTGGCCCCGATGCTTTTGAGCGGCATACACGTATGCTTTGTGCAGCTTTTCAAGGTCACCTTTTGAATCTTCGCTATGCTGCAAAACTTTTTCCTGAATATCCATTATACGGATATTTTTAATTTTGGTGGTCATTGTGCTTCTCTAATATCTTTTAATTTTAGTTGAATGGTTTTTTCACCAAGCCAGGTATTGTATTCCGGGACAAAAGCTATATCGAATATTTCATTATTTTTCAGTATTTTTTCATATTCCGGCATATTGTAACCTATTACCTGAAATACACGTCCATTTTTCTCAAGAAAACCTTTGATATGTTTTTTATCCTTGCCAATATAAAAAAACTGCTGAAATTTTCTTAAGCCTTTCATAAGAAACACAGGTTCACTGTTACCACTTCCGAATGGCCTCATTTTGTTAAGCCATTGTACAAGTTCATCGTTAATCTGGGAATCTTCAACGATAGCATCAATATTTATTTCCGGTATAAAATCTTCATCATTAAGCTGACTGGAAATTATTTTGTGAAATTCTTTTTGAAGCATTTTAATATTTTCAGCCTCAACTTTAAGCCCTGCAGCATATTTATGACCGCCAAAACTAACGAGAAGGTCTGAGATATCCTTAAGACCATCATAGAGGTGAAAAGCCGGGATACTCCTGGCAGAGCCCTTACCAAGTCCATTTTCCATTGTTATCACAATGGTTGGTCTGAAATATTTCTCGACAACTCTTGAGGCAACAATTCCAATGACTCCGGGGTGCCAATCTTCGGAGTAAAGAACTATTCCTCTATATTTTTCATGAAGCCTGTGCCTTTCTATCTTTGCATAAGATTCTGCAAGGATTGTTTTTTCAATCCCCTGTCTGTATCTGTTTTCCATATCGAGTTCTTCAGCAAGCCACCTTGCCTCATTTTTATCTTCAGTGATAAGTAGTCTGACACCTCTATCACTGCACCCCATTCTTCCAACAGCATTTATTCTCGGTGCAAGTACAAAGCCTATGTGCGACGCATTCAGGCTAACATTTACAAGCCCGGTTATCTTTTTTAACTCTTCAAGCCCAACTCTTGAGCTCTTTTCGCTTAGCATTTTTAGCCCATGTTTTACAAAGATTCTGTTTTCCCCTACAAGCGGGACTACATCGGCAATTGTTCCAAGAGTAACTATATCAAGGTATTTTTTTATATTGGGAAGGCTAAATTTATATTCCGGAGAATTTTGTAAAAAGTATCTGAGAGCCATTACAAGTTTGAATGCAACACCCACGCCTGATAAATATTTGAATGGGTATGTATCATCCATTCTCATTGGGTTTACTATAGCACATGCCTTGAGAGGTAGTCTTTCACCCTGCTGATGATGGTCGGTAATAATTATATCAATCCCTTTATCCACGGCATACGCTACCTCATCCACGGCGGTTATCCCGCAATCAACTGTAATCATAAGGTTTATTTTTTTCTGGCATATTTCGTCTATTGCTTCCTTGTTCAGCCCGTAACCTTCCTCAAGACGGTTGGGGACATAATAGGTTACATTTGCATTTAGCTCTTTTAAAAAAAGATATAAAAGTGAGGTCGATGTAATCCCGTCGACATCATAATCACCGTAGATACATATTTTTTCACGGTTAAATATCGCCTTTGCAATCCGCTGGACAGCCTTGTCCATATCTTTTAGAAAGAAAGGGTTTACAAGATCTTTTAAAGGCACATCAAAATAAGTTTCAGCTTCCCCAGAAGTAACAATACCTCTTTTTACAAGTGTTTCTGCTATTGGAGCTGGTATTGAAAGTTTTGTTATCAGCTCAAAAACTTTACTTTTATCAACTTGTTCATAAATCCAGCGATATTTGATACTTCTGACTAAGCCAACATCCTTTTCAATCCCCATTTACCTACCATTATTTTATTCATTTTAATTTATTTTAATACTCATTTCGGGTAAAAGCAAGAAATATATTTTTGTATGCGGATTATACTAAGTATTTACTGTGAAGAATATTAGCTGATTTTTCAAAAAACTTGATTTAAAAATACGCTTAATTCAGAAGCATTTTGTCATCAACAATATCTTCGCCACGCACCTTTGAAAACATTTCAAGAAGATCCTTGACAGTAAGTTTATCACGCTCCGGAGATTTGATATCAAGTATTATTTGACCTTCATGCATCATTATAGTTCTGTTTCCAAGGCTGAGAGCCTGTTTCATGTTATGTGTTACCATAAGTGCAGTGAGCTTATAGTGAGAGACAAAATATTCTGTAAGTTCAATAATTTTGGCTGCAGTTTTAGGGTCAAGAGCTGCGGTATGCTCATCGAGAAGCAATATCTGAGGCCTTACAAGAGTTGCCATCAAAAGGGTCAGTGCCTGCCTCTGCCCTCCTGACAAAAGCCCGACTTTGTCCTTAAGTCTGCTTTCAAGTCCCAATCCCAATACTTTTAGAGATTCGATAAATTTTTTTCTGTCGCTGCTTTTAACACCCTTTGCAAACCATCTTTTTTCACCCCTTTTTTGGGCAATTGCAAGATTTTCTTCTATGCTCAAATTCCCTGCTGTCCCAGATAGTGGGTCCTGGAATACCTGACCGATAAAAGCCGCTCTTTCATAGTCAGGTGTTTTTGTTACATCTTTGTTGTCGATATATATTTTTCCTTCATCAGGTATGAGATTACCAGCAATTATATTGAGCAATGTTGACTTGCCTGCGCCATTACTTCCTATTACTGTTATAAAATCCCCTTTTTCAATATTCAGGTTTATACCTTTTATGGCTTTATTTTCATTAATGGTATTTTTATGGAAGATTTTTACAATGTTTTCTAAATTAATCATATTTTAAGGCCTATTTTTTTTCTTATTCCTGGAAATATAAGGGCTATTGTTACAAGAACTGATGTCATCAAATTTAAATCTGATGGGGTCATTTGCAATGCTCCGATTTTAAAAGAGAGAGCCACTGCAATAGCAATTCTGTAAAGCACAGAGCCTATTATTACTCCTAAAACAGCTCTAAAAACTGTTCTGTCTTGTATGATTGCCTCGCCTAAAATTACGGATGCAAGGCCAGCCACAATTGTGCCTATCCCCATATTAACATCAGCTGAGCCCTGACTTTGGGCTACAAGGGCACCTGAGAGGGCCACAAGCCCGTTTGAAAATGCTACACCAAATAGAATCATCCTGTTGGTACTAACCCCCTGTGCTTTTACCATCTTCATGTTGTTTCCTGTTGCTCGCATTGCAAGGCCAATATCTGTATGTAAAAACCAAACCAGTATGACAGCAATGATAATAAGGATAATCGCAAAAAGAATAGGGGTGAGAATATATTTTTCTATTCCAAACGCCTCAAATGGTGTGAAAATAGTATCGTATCCAAGCAGAGCTGTGGTAGGCTGCCCCATAACTCTGATATTTATAGAGTAAAGGGCAATCATCATTAAAATTCCTGCCAACAGGTTAAGAATTTTAAGTTTTGTGTTCAAAAGTGCTGTTATTCCACCTGCAATCATTCCTGCGAGAGTTGCTATTGCAACAGTGATAAATGGATTTACCCCTTTGACGATGAGTATTGCAGAAACGGCTGCACCAAGGGGGAAAGTTCCATCTACGGATAAATCAGGAAAATCCAGGACTCTGAAGGTGATATACACCCCCAGAGCCATGATTGCAAAAACAAATCCCTGTTCAAGCGCACCTAAAAAAGCATACAAACTCATTTATTTGATTACCTTGGCAGCCTTTTTTATGAAATCTTCTGGCACTTTAATATTCATTTTTTCAGCAGATTTAAGATTAACAAAAAGTTCAAGGTCTTTTAATGTTTCAACAGGTGTTTCTGCAGGATTTGCTCCGTTTATCACCTTGTATGCTATTTCACCTGTTTGTTTCCCAAGTTTGTAGTAGTTGATTCCAAGAGAAGCAAGAGATCCTCTTTCAACAGAGTCTGTATCACCGGTAATCACCGGAAGCTTATTGTCAAAAGCTACCTGTAAGACTGACTCAAGAGCAGAAACTATCGTGTTGTCAGTTGGTATATATATGCCGTCAACTTTTCCTACAAGGGATTTTGCTGCTAAAAGTACGCCGCTACTGTTTGTAACAGTTGCTTCCACAATATTCATATTTAATTCTTTTGCTACTTTTTTTGCAAGATTTACTAAACTTCTGCTGTTTGCTTCACCTGCGTTGTAGATAATTCCTACATTTTTCACATCAAGTCCTAATTCTTTGAAAAGTGAAAGCTGCTCTTTTACCGGACTCATATCTGTTGTCCCTGTTACGTTTGTCCCTGGTTTTTCAAGGGATTTAACAAGCTTTGCCCCGACGGGGTCGGTTATTGCAGATATTATAACAGGGATTTTCTTTGTGGCGTTTGCAACTGCAAGAGCACTCGGAGTTGCAATAGCTACTATAATATCTTTGTTGTCCCCAACAAAATTTTTGGCAATCTGATTGGCTGTGGCAACATTCCCCTGTGCAATCTGAATGTCGTATTTTACATTTTTGCCATCTTCAAATCCATACTCTTTAAGTTTGTCAATAAAGCCCTGCCTGCAGGCATCAAGGGCAGGATGCTCCACAATCTGGGTAATACCTATGTTTAATGTTTTTGTGTATCCGGTTATTGAAAATAACAGGATAAGTAAAACAAGACTTAAAAATTTTTTCATGACAATCCTCCTGATTTTAAACTATGACTTCTTAATAAATTTTTCTGGAAAATTCAAGAAAAAGGTTAAATTATATTTAATTTAGATACTATCCTGCATAAAAGTAATAAATTAATAAGTAAAATGCCATAAATAATGTTACCCATATCATTGATATTCCAATATGAGTATCTGTCTTTACTCTGCCTATGTCTTTGAGAAGAAGTTTGTTTTCTTTTAATTTTTCAGGATTATCTTCAAAAACTTTGTAATATACAATATTATAAATGATCTTAATATACCCGTCGGGATTTGAAAAGATGTATGAAAATTTATCAGGTATTTTGGTAAAAAGTAAATCTTTTATTTTGGAGCCGATCTTAATGATTACATTGTCTACAAAACTTATAAATAAGGCTCCACCTTTTCTGTAAAACCAGTCAGTATCAAGCGTTATCGTTTCTGTCCTCTTAAGCATTGGCAACATAAAGAAGAATGCAGCAGCAGAAAACATTAGTATTTGCAACTGGAGTAATACGTGAGAAGCGGTATAGGGTTTAAAGTCCACTTCATAAGGTAAAATATTATATAATACCTGCGGATATACACCAAGAAGGATACATAAAAAGCTCACAAACCCCATTGCAATAAGCATGTTTTTAGGAGCCTCTTTTGGTCTTAATCCTGAATCTTTCTGGAAAAATACAAAATATGGAAATTTTATACCTGCATGTAGAAAAACACCTGCAGAAGCTAAAAGAAGTATATGGTAAACAAAAGTTTTATGCTCAGCAGCGGATGCAGCTATAATAAGAGACTTTGAGGTAAAGCCACTTGTAAGCGGAAATGCGGATATTGCAGCTGCTCCAATACAGCTAAATAAAAGCGTGTAAGGCATGGTTTTATAGAGCCCACCAAGTCTTGAAGTTTTACTAATCCCTGTCCTATATAAGACAGCACCGGCTCCCATCATTAAAAGTGCTTTATAAAGTATATGTGCAAAAGCATGAGCAGCAGCACCGTTAATAGCCATTTGAGTTCCAAGGCCAACACCTGCAATCATAAATCCAACCTGGTTTATAATACTGTATGACAGGACTCGACGCATATCATTTTCTAAAATAGCATAAATGATTCCGTAAACAGTCATAATGGCGCCTGCGTAAAGAAGGATTTCTTCACCGGGGAAACTTCTTGCAAGAACGTAAACGGCAGTTTTACTGGTATATGCACTTAGAAAAACAGTACCTGTTACAGTAGATTCCGGGTATGAGTCAGATAACCAGGCTGAAAATGGAGGTATTGCTGCATTTATAGCAAATCCAAGCATTATCAGTAAAGTAGCCACGTCTTGTAACCCGATATATCCAAAGTCCAAATTTCCTGTTTTAAAATAATACAAAATCATCCCAGCAAAAAGTAATTGACCACCTAAAGCATGCACCAGCAAATATCTGAATCCTGATTTTGTAGAAGCGTCTGTTTTTCTGGCAAAAATTATCATTGTGGAAAATATGGCCATAAGTTCCCAGAAAATAAAAAGAGTTAGGAGGTTACCAGCAAAAACAACACCGTAAGAGCTCCCTATATAAAGTGTGGCATATATATTTTCTTTATAATCATCATTATGATAAGCAAAAATTGCTGAAGAAAAAGCCATAATTGCAAATATATATCCCCAGACTTTACTTAACTTGTCAATAAAAATAAATTTTAAATCGATACCTAAAAAAGAACCAACTATTTCAGTGTTTACAGGGGTGTTGATTAAGGCAAAAAAAGCAAGAGCGGGTATTGTTATAAAAATAAATTTATGTAATTTACCCTTTGTTAATAGTAATATTAGTGCACCTATAAAGAAAATAAAAAAAACTGGAAAATTACCTATCATAATAATCCTCTGGTTTTTGTAGAAGCAGTTTTCCAAGTAGTTTTGATATAATAACTATTACAACACATGATAAAAAACCATAAATGGCATAAGAGCCAAATAAATTTTCCCATGCATAATGGGGGTGTTTGTGAATAACCAAATCTAACAAGACTAATATAATTAACAGTATATAAAACCATATTTTAAGCTTTTTTATATTTTCTTTCTTGTCAAAAAAGTCAAACTCCTTCTTATTCAACTCATCCTCCAATTCCCAAAGCAAGTTTTGCAAGCTTTAAAAAAAACTCTGGGTAGAAAAATATAAAAATAGTTAGTGTTGCAGTTATAAGCATCGGAACCAACATAAGTTTTGGTGCTTCATGAAGATGAGAATGGTTGTGTTCCGGCTCAGGCTTTTTAAGATAAGCATTTATAAATATTGGCACAAAGTACCCTGCGTTTAAAAGTGCACTTATCACAAGTACAGCAATTACCCAGGGTTTGCTCCCTTCAACTGCGCCTGTTGCGATAAACCATTTACTGATTAGTCCGGCCATGGGAGGAAAACCAATCATTGATAAAGCTCCAACAGTAAACGCAGCCATGCTGTAAGGCATATGTTTTGCGATTCCATTTAATTCACTAACTTTGGTTTTATGATTAGCTACGTACACAGCACCAGCCCAGAAAAAGAGTGTAATTTTGGCAAAACCATGTGCAACAATATGAAAAATTGCACCAATTGCTCCGGTAATACTTAAAAGTGAAACTGAAAGAACTATATAAGACAACTGACTTATAGTAGAATAGGCTAATCTTGCTTTAATATTGTCTTGTCTGAGAGCAACCATTGAGGCTACAATTATCGTAAATGCGGCAAATATTGTTACAAGGTTAGAAGTGGATATTGTCTTGAGAAAATCTAAACCGTATATATACACAAATACTCTTATGATTACAAATACACCAGTTTTAACAACTGCAACTGCATGCAAAAGGGCGCTAACAGGTGTAGGTGCAACCATTGCTGATGGAAGCCAGAGGTGAAATGGCATAACAGCAGCTTTTGCAGAGCCAAACACAAAAAATAGCAACATTAAACCTAAAACAG
The DNA here is from genome assembly GCA_020054865.1 of Deferribacteraceae bacterium. Taxonomy (GTDB): domain Bacteria; phylum Chrysiogenota; class Deferribacteres; order Deferribacterales; family Deferrivibrionaceae; genus Deferrivibrio. Next base: position 14,154 of record JAIHAR010000005.1, on the reverse strand, counting down.
ATTTATTTACATTCTCCTTTGATGCAAATATCCCGCCAAGTGTAAAGTCAAGTGTTCCTGCGGCATAATATGTATATACAAGTGCCGGAAGAAAAAGCAAAACTGAGGTTAAGAGCAAATAAGAAAGATATCTTCTTGCACCCTGGATTGCTTCTTTGGTCTGTTTGTGTGCAACAAGGGGGTAAGTTGAAAATGTAATTATTTCATAAAATACATAAATTGTAAGCAAGTTGCCGGAAAATGCAGCGCTAATGGCTGCAAACATTGACAAAGAAAAGAATAAGAAAAAGCGCGTTTGATTTTTTTCTTTGTTCCCCCTCATATATCCAATAGAATAAAATGTTGTCAAAAACCATAAAAATGATGCCATCAGTGCAAAGTATGTTCCAAATGCATCAACTTTGAATTTCAGACTTAACCCCGGTAAAAACTCAAAAAGTGTATATTCTAAAGATATTCCTGTCTTAACTTTTGTGTATATTAAGAAAACAGTGATAAAAGTGGCTAGTGATCCAGCAATGCTAAAAAACTCTCTTCCATTAGGGTAGTTTCTGAATAAATAAATAGGTATTGGTAAAATTAGTGGAATTAACACTGCATAAATAGGTAGAAGGGAGTATACAGTTTCTGTCATTTAATAGTCTCCATTAATAACAAAACAGCTTTTTGTGCATAATTTACCAACTGGTGAGGGAAGAGCCCGAAGTAAATGCTACATCCAGCCAAAATATAAGTTGGTAATATCATAGAAATAGGCTCATTGAATTTGACATCATCATCAGGTGCTTTGAAAAAAATTCTGTCAACAACTCTCCAGAAATAAATAGCAGTAAGAAGTGAGCTTAACAATATAACGGTAACTCCAATCCAATTGCCAGTTTCGATTGCACCCATTACTAGATACCATTTGCTGATGAATCCAGATGTAGCAGGTATTCCAATCATTGATAGAGCAAATATTAGAAATCCAATAGAAGTAAATGGCATTTTTTTAAATAGCCCATTGGTGATTTCAATTTTTGTATTAGTAAAGTTGTAAAATATTATACCAGCAACCAAGAATAAACCACCTTTAACAATGGCATGCGATAAAAAATGATAGATAGAACCAATCAAACCATTTGCATTTATAAGCATTGCACCAAAAACAATATAACCAATTTGTCCGACTGATGAATATGCAAACATATACTTTAAATCTTTTTGCCCGAGTGCCAAAAAAGACCCTGCAATTATTGCAATTAGAGAAATATACATAACTATATCTGTAATAGGTATTATTTTGGTAGCAAAATTTGGAGTAAATATGGTATAAACAAATCTTATCAGTAAGTAAGCCATTACCTTTGTACTTGTTGCTGACATAAAAGCACTTATAGTTGACGGTGAATGGGCGTATGCACCAGGAAGCCAAGAATGCAGTGGAAAAAGAGCCATTTTCAGACTAAGACCTACAATTATTATTGCAGCAGCAGAAATTGTTATTTTAGAATTGTAAACGTGCTGGAGTCTTTCCTGCATATCGAGAAGATTCAAAGTGCCTGTTGCCATATATAAATATCCGATCCCAAGAACAATAAAAGATGCACCAATTGTTCCAAGTATAAGATAATTAAAGCTCGACCTGTAAGATCTTCTATTTCCGCCAATTGCTATTAGTGCATAAGCTGTTATAGATGATATCTCAGTGAAGACATAAATATTAAACATATCACCAGTAATGGTAATTCCAAGCAAACCTGAAGCGAACAAGGTAGTAACAGAGTAAAAAATATAACTTTTTGATTCAGGTATTTCCTTCCTTACGCTCAAAGGGAAATAAAAGCTCATTACAAAAAATATTGAAGCAATAATAGTAACGAAAAGAATATTTAAATAATCTACATAATACTCAATTCCTACTGGTGGAATCCAATTGCCAAAATAATATCTTATCGGTCCATTTGTATATACTTCTATAAGGAGTGAAAATGCAAAATATGCCGTTATTGTAGCAGTAATCTGGAATATATAAGGAACAACTTTTCTATTAAAAATACCTATTGCTACCATCATCATGGCAGAAAAGAAAGGAAAAACGACCACAAGAGCGGGCAGGTTCATTTTAAGGTTCATTTGTTATCCACCATATCGTCATTTTGGTCAATTTCTACAATCTCATCTTCTTCAATGGTACCATACGTTTCTTCTATCTTAATTATAATCGATAATGCAACTGCAGTAATTGACACACCTACCACAATTGCTGTGAGCATCAAAACATGAGGGAGAGGATTATCATATCTTACAACGTTTTCAGCATAAATGGGAGCTGAGCCACCTGAAACCTTTGATATGCTGATGTAAAACAAAATTACTGAAGTTGACAGAATATTAAGCCCGATTACTTTTTTTAGTAAATTCCCATTTACAATGACACTATAAAGACCTATTAGAATAAGTATTATAGTTGCAAGATAGTTATATTTGTAAATTAAAAAGTCAATTATCATATTTTTTAGCAACCTCTATGTAAAGTAGCAACATTACGCTAAAAACAGTTATAAAAACACCTGTTTCAATGAATAAAAGCCCCATAGCATTTCCAGATTTCATATCAAAACCAGGAATTTTTGCATACTCAAGAAATTTTCCGCCATTTAGCATTGTAATAAATCCAACACCTGTGTAAATGGATACTCCAAGAGCAGTTAGAAAAATTATTACTTTTTTGCTTATGATTTTGTACAATTCTTCTACACCAAAAACCATTGAATAGAGTATAAAACCAGCCGCAAAAATCACTCCACCCTGGAAACCACCTCCTGGACTAATTTCACCATGGGCTAAAACATAAAGGGAAAATACCAATATGAAAGGTACTATTATTCTCGTTGTAGTTTTTAATATTATATCCTTATTCAATTTTCACCTCTGTTTAGAATAAGGTATGTACAAATTCCCGCTATAAAGATTACGGCAGTTTCACCATTTGTATCAAATCCCCTGTAACTTCCAAGTATTGCAGTAACAATGTTTACAGCACCGGTTTCATGCATTGTTCTTTCAATGTAGTCAGGGATCAAATAAGTGTTGGTAACCCAGTTTGGATCACCGAATTTAGGCATATCCGTAATACCTAAAATAAGTAAGTATCCTACAAAGAATAAAGTTCCAAGTGCTAAAATTTGCCTGTTTCTTTTAATAACAGACCTATCTTCTGGTTGTATTTTGGTAAAAACAGCAAGAAACAAAACAGTACTTATACCCGCTCCCACAGCTGCTTCAGTAAATGCCACATCTATAGCATTCAACGTAGTCCATAAAACAGCAACATAAAGGGAATATGCTCCCAATACTATTGTGGAATTAAGAAGATTTTTAAAGTAAATAGATAGTAGAGCAGCAAAGATTAAAAATGTCAAAAAGAGTATATCAATAACTATCGTCACTTTTCTTTCTCCACCACTGAACCCCTTTGATGTAAGCAGCTCTTGCAAGGGCGTGAGTTGCAGTTGGATTTGCTATGAAGATAAACGCAACTAAAAAAATAAGCTTTAAAGAAATAAGCGAAAACCCTTCATACAATATAAGACCTAAAACAATTAGAATTTGCCCAAGGGTATCAGTTTTTCCTGCAGCATGGATTCTTGTATAAAATCCAGGCATCCTGATAAGTCCTATTGAAGAAACCAATATAAGCAAAGAACCTAAAGTTATCAAAAAACCTGTAATATATGTCAATCCAGTTTCCCCTTTTCTTTGAGTCTGAGTATAGCTATGGTGCCTATAAAGTTAGTTAATGCATAAGCTATTGAAATATCAACAAACTCAGGCCTATTGTATAGAAAATCTATAAGCACAAGTAAAACAACAACTTTTGTGCCTATCATGTTAACGGCCAAAACCCTATCAAAAAAAGTAGGACCTTTAATTATTCTGTATAAAGAGAAAAAAGAGGCAACCAAGATAATGATAATACCGATCTCAAAAATCATAAAGCCTCTTCAATTTTTTTTACTTTGTTTTGCAGTGCGAATATTCCATCTTTGAAATCAGGACTGATGGCATGAACCAGAAATTTGTCTTTTTGTGCAAAAATAGTCACAGTGCCAGGTGTTAGAGTAATTGAGTTCCCAAGTAATGTTATTCCAATATCTGATTTAACTTCAGGTTCAAACTCCAGCATAATTGGATCAATTTCTTGTTTTACATCTTTTTTTAGTAAAATTTTAAGAATTTCTATATTTGAAAGTATAATTTCCTTCATTAAAAATGGTACATAAAGGAAGATTTTTGCTATAAGTTTGAAGTTTACTTTTTTATCCGGGAAAAAAAGCCGATTTGTAAAAAAAGCCACAATTAATGATGATATTATTCCAAGTACGTTTGTTAATAAATGAAAGTGCCCTGAGAAAATCATCCAGAAGCCAAATAGAACCAGAAAACTAAATATAAAGCTTAACAATTATATATCTCCCGGTTTGTTATATCAAAACACTGTCTTTTTAATATATCCCTGATATGTTGTCAAGAAGTTTAGATAATTATTCAAAAAATAATTGAAAAAGGTTTTGATATAAATTAAAAATAATTATGAATAGCAACTTTTCTGAGTTTTTTCTTGATGCAGATGTGATGATATACAAAGGGCTTCCTGATTGGAGTGTGGAAGTTGTTTCAGGAAGTGAAAATATATGCGGTTACTCTCCTGAAGAGTTTAATAGTAAGAATATTGGCTGGACAGAATTAATTCATCCAGACGACAGAAATTTAGTTCTTGCAGAGGCAAGAAAACTTAATGAGAATCATACAACAATTTCTCAGGAGTACAGAATCTTAACAAAAAGCGGCGTTATAAAGTATGTCCTTGATAAGAAAGTATCGATATTTGAAAATGGTGAATTTAAAGGGGTAAAAGGAATAGTTGTAGATATTTCTGACAGAAGAGTTGAGAGCATCTACGGTGAGAGTATTTTCAGGACACTTGCCGACTTTACATCTGCAGGAATATTTATATTCTCAGGTGAGAGATTTTTGTATGTAAACAGAAGTATGCTTAAAGTGTTTGGATACTCAGAATATGAATTTTATAATGAACTTAAATTTTGGGAGGTTATCCACCCTGATTTCAGGGAGATTGTAAAACAAAGAGGTATCGATAGGCAAAAAGGTAAAAATGTACCGTCAAGTTATGATGTAAAAGCCATTACAAAAGAGGGACGAGTATTTTGGGCAAGTTTTAGTGGGAAGCAGATTGTTTTTGATGGTAAACCGGCAGTGCTTGGGACAGCTTATGATATAACATATAGAGTTGAAGCTGAACAAAAGCTGAATGAAGCAATAGACAGGTTGAACAAAGCAGAGCTTTATACAAAATCAGGCCACTGGCAACTTGATTTAAATACGAATACAATTATTGGTTCCGCCGGTGCAAAAAAAATTTACGGGTTATACGGTGAGAAGTTTGAATATGAGATTGTAAAATCAGTACCTTTATCTCAATACCGAAAGGATCTTGATGATGCACTTAAAAATCTTATATACCACAATATCCCTTATGATATAACATTTAAAATTAGATCAAATGACAGCGGTTTGATTAAGGATATTCATTCAATTGCCTATTTTGATAAAGAGAAAAATATTGTTTTTGGCATTATAAAAGATATTACCGAAAATTTGAAAGACAGGCAGGCTTTGATAGAGAGTGAAGAAAGATTTAGGGCTTTGACGAATAATGCAGCTGCAGCTATTTTTGTCTACGAAGGTAGCGAATTTGTCTATGTAAATAAGGGATTTGAGAATATCACAGGTTATAGTCAGGATGAGATAATAGGCAAAAATTTCTGGAGTATTGTTCATCCTGATTATCAGGAGCGAATAAAGCAAAGAGGGCTTGCCAGGCAAAGGGGGGAGCCGGTTGAAAACAGATATGAATTTAAAATCTTAACAAAGGATGGTAAAGAGAGGTGGTTAGATTTTACCTCCGGTAAAATCACCTGGAATGGTAAACCTGCTGCCCTTGGCACGGCTGTGGATATTACGGAAAAAAAGATTATTGAAGATAGGCTTAATCATGCTCAAAAGCTTGAATCTATCGGAAGACTTGCAGGTGGTGTTGCCCATGAATACAACAATATGATGACAATTATTTTAAATTATATTGAGTTTTCACTGATGCAACTTGATAAAAATTCAAGGCTTTTTGATTATATCTCAAAGATGAAAAATGCTGCACTTCATACCTCTGAAATAACTAAACAGTTGCTCAGCTTTGCCAGAAAACAGCCGGTAAATATTGTTGCTGTTGATTTGAAGGAATTTTTTAATCATCAGCTTAAAATGATGAAGGTTTTGCTTGGAGAAGGGGTTGAGCTTAAACTTGATTATGCTGAAGATGTTAAAAATATCAAAATAGATATGTCGCAACTTAACCAGATTGTGACCAATCTTCTTGTCAATTCAAAAGATGCCATGAACGGAAGGGGACAAATTGAAATCAAATTAAGAAATGTTTACGTTGAAAATGAAGATTATAGTAAATATCCTGGGCTTAAAAAAGGCGGATATGTCTTGTTGGAGTTTTCTGATAGCGGTTGTGGTATAAAAAAAGAGCACCTGGGAAAAATATTTGAGCCGTTTTTTACCACCAAAGATGTAGGCAAAGGTACGGGACTTGGTCTTGCAACAGTTTACGGGATAGTAAAACAAAACAATGGCAATATCTATGTAGAAAGTGCAGAAGGGGTAGGCACCACATTTAAAATATTTTTTCCGCCATATGAAGAAATCTCTGGAGATAAATATCCAAGTTATGGAGTTTCTTTTAAAAAGGGTGAGGGGCAGTGTATTTTACTTGTCGAGGATGAGGAAAGTCTTTTAACGGCTGAGAAAACATTGCTTGAGCTTTTAAATTATAAAGTTTATGCTGCAAATAACCCTCTGAATGCGCTGGACATTTTAAAAGAAAATTCAGATATTAATCTTTTAATAACCGATATTGTTATGCCGGATTTAAATGGAAAAGAGCTTTCTATTTTGGCAAAAGAGATAAAGCCTGATATAAAAGTGATTTTTATGTCGGGATACAATGAAATTATGCTGGATGATATGAAAGCGTCTGTTGAGGATTTTAAAATTGATTTTGTGCAGAAGCCTTTCCGGATAGAAGAGTTGGCAGAGAAGATATACAATATTTTTCACTAAATTATGTTGATTTGTAATCCAAGGTCTAATTTATGTTATAATGGATTATGAAAATATTGTTAACAGGTGTAACAGGTTTTGTAGGCAGGAGACTTCTTGAGGCAATTTTTGATGAAGAAGTTGAAATTAATCTACTTGTGAGAAATCCAAACAAATTGGAACAAAAAGTTAAAGAACGCTGCAATATCTTTGCAGGGGATACTTTTAACCAGGAAATCCTTGAAAAAGCACTAAAAGGTGTGGATGTGGCGGTATATCTTATCCATATGATGGGCCAAGATGAAGACTATTTAAATGCTGAAAAAAACAGTGCAAAAAAATTATTTAAGTTTGTGAAAAATGTCAGGTCAAAAAAGTGATTTATCTCGGTGGACTTGGCAATAAAGATAACTTGAGTGTTCATCTTAAAAGCAGATACCTGACCGGGGAAATTTTAAGCAGTAGCGATAAGGTGGATTGTATCTGGTTTAGAGCAGGTGTAATTATTGGCTCTGGTAGTGCGAGCTTTGAAATAATCAGAAGTCTCGTTGAAAAATTACCTGTAATGGTTGCCCCAAAATGGGTAAATACGCTTACTTCACCTATTTATATTGTTGATGTGATAAATTATCTAAAAACAGCAATCCTGTTTGACAAAAGTTACTCTGGGAAGGTTGATATAGGTATAAAGCCTATGACCTTTAAAGATATGCTTTTAAAGACTGCAAAAGCTATGGGACTAAAAAGATATATTTTGTCAGTACCTTTATTAACCCCCAGACTCTCTTCATACTGGTTAATACTCTTTTCCCCTGTCAACTTTGACATTGCAAGGGAGCTTGTAATGGGACTAAAACACGAAAGTGTAATCGAAAATGATGTGGCCAAAAGGCTATTTCCGGAAATTAAAATTACAGGATTTGAAGAAGCTGTCAAAAAATCTATTGAAGAAATCGAAAATCATCAGGTCATAAGCAGATGGTGCGACAGCAGCAAGGGTAAAATATGTGATGTGCCGTTTATCCCTGAGATTTCAAAGGCTGTCTATGTTGACAGATATATTGCTGAAATTGACGAGGCAAAAGCAGAAAATATCTTTAAGGTTTGCAAAAATGTTGGCGGTGAAAATGGGTGGTTTGTCTTGAATATTTTATGGAGCATCAAAGGTTTAATTGATAAACTGTTGGTGGGTTACGGCCTTAATAGAGGTAAAAGAAGTGGTGATTTGAGATTGGGTGACAGTGTGGATTTCTGGAAAGTAATTGATTTGGTTGAAAACAAAAGACTCCTGTTTCAGGCTCAGATGAAATTACCGGGTAAAGCCTGGCTTGAATTTTCTATTCTTGACAACACCTTTTCAGTTACAGCTTACTTTTACCCTAAAGGTTTAGGCGGCAGGATTTATTGGTATGCAATGCTTCCATTTCATAAAATTATTTTTAAACTAATGCAAAAGGATATTTTACGGCAGGCAGATGAGATATTATAAAATTTTTGCTATTTTTCCTATTATTGTGCTAATTTTCTCAAAATTTGCAATTTCAGGAGATTTTGTCAAATTAACTGAAAATGACAAAGTAACCCTTCCTGAAGATATGTATTTCAAAGATAATTTTTCAAGCCAATGGTGGTATTTTACGGGTCATCTTAAATCAGACAGCGGAGAAAGTTTTGGGTATGAGTTGACCTTTTTTGTGATAAATGTTTCAAAAAAAAGATATAAGAGTAAGTTTGGTCTAAATAGAATATATATTTCACATTTTGCCATTACGGATATAGATGGCAAAAAATACTATTTTGAAGATGATACTTCAAGGGGTGCTTATGGTGAGGCATTTGCATCAGATAAAATGCTGAATGTCAAAGTGTTTGATGATGAATTAAGTGGAGACTTAAACAAAATTTATCTAAAGGCGAATGCTAAAAATTTTAAAATTGATTTTGTTTTAAAGCCGGATAAAAAACCTCTACTTAATGGGAAAGATGGTTATTCCAACAAGATTTTTGGCTGCCCCGAGTGTGCATCACTGTATTTTTCAATAACCAGACTTGATACAAAGGGAACAATTTTAATTGATGATAAAAAATACTCTGTGACTGGCAAAAGCTGGTTTGACCGTGAAATAAATTCAGATTATGAAACGACAAAATTAAAAGGGTGGGATTGGTTTTCTATTATGCTTGATGATAAAAGGGAAATTTTAATATACAGAATCAGAAATAAAAATGAAGCAATCGATAAAAGTTCGTACGTGGCAATAGTAGAAAAAAATGGAGAAAAAAGAGAATTAAATTTTGATGATATTAAGCTTACACCATTAAAATATTATGTTTCAAAAAAGACCAAATCAAAATACCCTATAAAATGGGAAATGGTGATTGAAAATAAAAAATTGATTGTAGAAACTCTTGTAAAAGACCAGGAATTTTTAGCCCAAAATTCCACATTTAATCATTATTATGAAGGTGACTGTAAGGTTTATGGCGATATGTCAGGTCTGGCATATATGGAATTGACAGGTTATTAAGGTGAGAAATATGATTTTGCTTGAAAATGTGTACAAAAATTATGGGGAAACAAAAGTATTAAAGGGTGTGAGCTTGCAAATTTCAGCAGGTGAATTCGTCTCAATAATGGGGCCATCCGGCTCAGGTAAATCTACCCTTTTGAATATTATAGGGGCAATGGAAAAGCCTGATAGTGGAAAGGTTATGATAAATAACGTTGACATTACAGATTTTGATGAGGAAAAGCTTACGGAATTTAGAAGGAAATATATCGGATATATTTTTCAATTTTTTAATCTTTTTAACAATCTTACAGTAAAGGAAAATATCTTAATCCCACTTTTGATAGGTGGTGTAAAAAATGAAGATAAAATCCCTGAAGTGTTGGATATGCTGGGAATTGGTGAAAAAATAGACAGTTTTGCCCATCAGCTCTCAGGTGGTCAGATGCAGAGGGTTGCAATTGCAAGAGCATTGCTCAAAGAGCCAAAGATTGTTCTTGCTGATGAGCCCACAGGAAGTCTTGATTCAACGTCTGGCGAAAATATTCTTAACATACTTAGAGAGCTAAATATAAAATTTGGGACAACAATTGTGATGGTTACCCACAATCATGAAATTGCAAAATTCACAGATAGGATTATAAAAATAAAAGATGGCGTGATAAGTGTTTGATAAATTGAGATTAATCTTAATTATTGTTTTTAGGAACCTTAGGGAAGAAAAACTTTTCAGTATTATTTCCATATTTGGCGTGGCCCTTGGAGTAGGACTATTTCTTTCCATACTGTCTTCCACTCAAAGCGCAATCGAAAGTATGACGAGTGATATCAAGAAATTAAACCCCATCGCTAAATATGAAATAAAAAGTAAGTTTGACTCTTATATAAATGAAAATATTTTAGAAAAGTTGTATGAAAAAAATATTAGAGCTTATCCTGTTATCCGTATAGACACAGTAGCAGAGAATGATTTGATTGTCCCTGTAATTGGTATAGACACGCTTAAAATTTTAAAAAATGGAAATTTTGAGTTTCAAGGTGCAAGTATCGATTTGCAATCTTTTTTTGAAAATATTGATGCGGCAGTTTTAACTGAAGATATTGCAAATAGGTTAAATGTTAAAAAAGGTGATATTTTTTACCTTACATCAAAAGAGAAATTAAAATTTACTGTAGCAGGGATTTTGCAAGATGAAAGCATCCCTTCTGGAGTTTATCAGGATATAGGAAACTTCCAGGAAAAATTTAAAATATCCGGTAAGATATCAAAAATTGATGTTGATATAAACGAAGCTGATTTAGAAAATGTTAAAAATATTTTAGATAACGATTTGCAGATTTTCAAAAAATCTTCTTTGGTACAAAATCAGACCGAAATACTCAAATCGTTTAAGATGAATCTTTATTTTATAAGCTTTATAGCGTTTCTGGTTGGATTTTTTATGCTGTTTAATACAATTTTTATTACGGTTGTGAAAAAGAGGGAGCAGATAGGAACACTTAGGGCGCTTGGCGCATCAAAACCTCAAATTCTTATGATTTTTGTAACACAATCTCTTTTGTTGGGTGTTATTGGCTCGATTTCAGGTGTATTTTTGGGGCAATTTGTGAGCATTTACTCTTTTGCAGTAATGGAAGATACTATTTCCACAATATTTAAGCCAGTTTACATAAAAAATATTTTTGTTTTCAACAAATATACTATTTATTCGGTTGTCTTGGGGGTTATTATTTCACTCTTTTCTTCAATCTTCCCTTCAATTGAGGCTACAAAGGTCAGGCCTACTGAGACTATAAGAAAAGGGACTTTCGAGTTGAAGTTCAGGAAATATTTTTTTGCAGGCTTTATTCTGGGAGTGATACTTATATTTTCAGGTATTATGGTAAGTTTTATCGACTATAAATCTAAATATTTTGACCAGCTATACCTTTCATACCTTGGTGTCTTTTTGATATTGCTTGGATTTTGTGCAGCAGCATTTTTTTATCTGGAAAAATTGCTTGTTTTACTTGAAAAAACCATAAAAAGGTTTTTCAAGACAGTCGGTATAATATCTTTTGCTGACATTTACAGCAGTTCTTACAGATTTGCCATTGCGCTTATCAGTGTAAGTATTTCCACAGCACTTATTATCAGTATGGTAACCCTTATAGATTCTTTCAAGACATCTCTTTCAGATTGGATAGATGATAATTTAAGGGCAGATATTTTTATCAAATCTTCATCTTGCTCATCAAACTTTTGTTTTGAGCCCCTTGAAGAAGATGTTTTGCAAAAAATTAAGACTTTAGATGAAGTTGAGGCAGTAAGCACATTCAGGGCGATGCCTGGTACTTTCAAAGGGAAAAATATCCTTTTTGGCTTTGGCGAAGAAAGGGTTGTTAAAAAACACCACGATGGGATAGAAAATTTTAACGTTACAAAGAGTGTTGCTATTTCAGAATATTTGAAAGTCAAATATGGGATAGATAAAGGGGATTATATCGATATTGATACGCCGAAAGGTACAGAAAAATTTAAAGTAAGAGAAGTATTTACAAGCTATTCCACTACAAACGGTTTTATCATTTTTGACAACAGCTTTCAAAAGAAATATTGGGGAGAGCTTAAATTTACTCAGATAAGCATTTATCTGAAAAAGGGGGCAAATCCTGATAATGTTATCGCTGAGCTTGAGGATTTAATCAATAAAAACAAGTCTCTTGATATTTACAACAATTTAACCATAAGGCAAAAAGTTATCAAAATTTTTGATAAAAGCTTTGCCATAACATACGCAATACAGTTGATAGCACTCATTGTTTCACTTCTTGGAGTTGGAAATATGTTATATGCTGTAAGTCTTGAAAGAAGAAAGGAGATAAGCATCTTAAAATATCTTGGTTCAAGCAATAAACTACTGGTGAAGATTTATACCTTTTCCGCAACAGTTATTGGAATTTTGGGGACAATTTATGGCAGTATTCTGGGGGGGATTTTGAGCATAATAATTATCAGAGTAGTAAATACAAAATCTTTTGGCTGGACAATAGAATTTGACGTAAGATACTTCAAGCTTTTTATTTTGCTGTTGATATTGATTATTTTTGTATCTATTGCAGGATTTTTACCTGTGAGGACATTCAAAAAGGTTGACCCGAAAAAATTTACCGCTTTTGAGTAAATTTCAATGCAAAACATAATTTTTTGTGTTATAACTTTAAATGGAAAGGTTGATAAAACTCTTTGAGTTTGCTGAATTACTCAAAGACGGTGTTTTTATGCATTGATATGAAGCCATTAAAGAAGGCTAATATCCTTCTTGTTGAGGATGAAGAATTTTTGATAGAAACTTTTGAAGCAAGTCTAACACATGCTGGTTATAATGTATTTGCTGCAAAAATCCACATGATGCCCTTAAAATTGTAAGTGAAAACGGGCAAAAGATAGATATGGTAATTACTGACGTTATAATGCCTAAGATGAGCAGCAATGTTTTGGTAGAAAAGATTAAAGATTATCTGTCTGATATAAAAGTGATTTTTATGTCTGGATACAATGAAGAGCTTGTTTCAGACAGAGGAATTATAATAGATGAAGTAAAATTGTTATAAAAACCTTTCAATTTAAGACAGTTGCTGAATGCAATTTCAGAAGTTTTATCAGATGGTTAGTTGAATTAAAACAACAAATTTTCTGTTTTGTTGAAAAAAGAAAAAAAAACTTGACATGGAAAAAATATTTTATTAATATCCACATCCGCCTTGAAAAAAGGTTTTTAAGCTGGCGTAGCTCAATCGGTAGAGCAGCTGACTTGTAATCAGCAGGTTGGGGGTTCAATTCCCTTCGCCAGCTTTAATTTTTTTGGGGAGATGCCCGAGCGGCCAAAGGGAGCAGACTGTAAATCTGCCGGCGACTGCCTTCGGAGGTTCGAATCCTCCTCTCCCCATATTATGCGGGTGTAGCTCAGTTGGCTAGAGCATCAGCCTTCCAAGCTGAGGGTCACGGGTTCAAGTCCCGTTACCCGCTTATTTTTTTATAGGTAGTTAAAAGGACGGAGAAGTGCGTAGTCTTCGTCTGCTTTTTTGTATAAAACGGTGCCCATGTGGCTCAGTCGGTTAGAGCGCGTCCTTGGTAAGGACGAGGTCACCGGTTCGATTCCGGTCATGGGCTTAAAACTAAATCGGAGGGAGAACTATGGCTAAGCAGAAGTTCGAGAGAAAGAAACCTCACGTTAATGTTGGTACGATTGGTCACGTTGATCATGGTAAGACTACGTTAACGGCGGCTATTACCAGTGTATTAGCGCACAAGGGTTTGGCGGAGTTTGTGGATTATGGTAATATTGACAAAGCTCCTGAGGAGCGTGAGAGGGGTATTACTATTGCTACAGCACACGTTGAGTATGAGAGTGAGAAGCGTCACTATGCGCATGTTGACTGTCCAGGTCACGCTGACTATGTAAAGAACATGATTACAGGTGCTGCCCAGATGGAT
>JAIHAR010000001.1 GCA_020054865.1 Deferribacteraceae bacterium | reverse complement strand
CAGGGTATGTTAAAAGAAGACACTTTACTGAGTGAAACAGCATGAATGAAGGAAAATTAAAATCTATGAAAAAAAGTCTTGACAAAAGGGGGTATCTTATACAACAGATATTGAAAGAAAAAATATACCCGAAGGGCTGCAAAAAGCTGACAGATACGATGTGGCGGTTGTAATAGGTAATTCTGATTACAAGTATATTCCTAAAGTTGACTTTGCCAAAAATGATGCACTTGCTGTAAAAAACATTTGATCAAGACATTTGGTTTCATGGAAGGGAATATTATTTTTGTAGAGGATGCGACACTTTCCAAATTTAACCAAATTTTTGGTACAAATACATCAAATAGAAGCCAGCTTAAAAACTATGTAAAACCCGGTGTTTCAAATGTTTTTGTTTATTATGTAGGTCATGGGGCACCTGATTTGAATACTAACGATGCTTACTTTGTACCTGTTGATGGTGACCCTCAATATATTTCTACAAGCGGATATAAATTGCAGCAATTTTATGATAATCTTGCAAAGATAGGAGCCAAAAAGATTACGATTGTAATTGATGCATGTTTTTCGGGTGACTCTGCGAAGGGGATGTTATTTTAAAATATAAGCCCCGGAGCCTTGAAAGTAAAATCTGAATATCAAAAGCCAAAGCAGGCGATGCTTTTTACAAGCTCATTGGTAAATCATGTGTCCACATGGTATCCTGAAAAAGAGCACTCAATGTTTACATATTGGTTTCTAAAAGGTTTGCAGGGTAATGCTGATGGTAATGGAGATAAAAAGATTACAGTGGCTGAAATGGCAAATTACTTAAAAGACAATGTCCCTTACGAGGCAAGGAAACAGCATGGTGTTGAACAAACTCCACAAACTGATGGCAACCCTTCTGATGTACTTGTGGTGCTGAAATAATGAAAAGATTTGTATTTATAATTTTTACCCTGTTTGTTATGAAAAGCGGTTTTGCCGGTATGGTAACAAAGGTAGTAGGGGAAGGTTCATGTGCGATTATAGGTATTACTGCGAAGCAGGCAAGGCTTACCGCACTTCAAAGGGCGAGGGCAGATGCTATTGAAAAGGCAAGCGGTATAAAGGTGGCAGCAAATACAATTGTCACAAATGGTAAATTGGCTGTAGATTTGATTAAGACATTTACATCCGGGTATATTGTAAGCGAAAAGAAGGAGTGGTTGCCTCTTGGTGAATACAGGTCAGAGGAATCTGCCGTCCCTATACCTGAATATAGGGTAAGGATAGAAGCTGAAGTTATGGTGCCTGAAAAGTTGGTTGATGTTGGGCTTGAGGCAAAATTAAACAAGATAACATTCATAAAGGGGGATAAAGCATTTATAAAAATAAAGGCACGAAAAGACGCACAATTTGCGATATTTAATCTTATGGCAAATGACAAAGTTGTAATGCTCTACCCAAACACTTATCACAGGGAAAAAATGTTGACAAAAGGCGAAGAATTTTTGTTTCCTGAAAAAGGTGCAATATATGACCTTGAAATGTCAACGTTTGATGGTCATAGTCAGGATAGTGAAGCATTTTTGATTGCAGCTACCGATGATAAGACTGTAAATTTTAATTTGTTATATGGATATGCTGAGGAGCTAACATTTACGGAGTTTTACAATAAATATAGCAAAATTGCTGACAAAGTGCAGGAAGTCATATTGCCGTATCAGGTTTTTGAGAAATAAGGTATTTTTGACTTTTCGCTTACCTTCAATTTGAACTGTTGCAAATTTTGCAACAGGTTGAATTTTCATCCAATTTTCCGTTTATTTAGGTAATTATAATAAATTATACTGTTATTTAAAATGTTTTTTTAACATTATTGTTTGTTTATTTCATTGCTATTATCAAAAATGTATAGCTTCATCTGTAACTACCATAATATTTTACTTATTGTGTTATTTTCCATTAAAAACAGTAAAGTTTAGTTACAAAGTTTTTGCAAAATAAAATAAAAATATCTTCCTGGTGCTCAATAGTCTAATTTTAATGTTTTTACATTTAAGCTGTATAAATTTCATTTTGAAAGAACCGGACTGCCCATTATAATTTGACATTCAGCAGCAAGAAAATGTGACGTAAAAGTTACAAAAGAAAATACATTAATAATAAGCGATTTTTTAAAAAGCTATTGATTTTTTATAGATAAATCATATTTGTGTAGTATGCTTTAGTGAAAGGAGGCTTATATGAAGCTGATAAAATTTATCATAATCTTTTTTGTATTTTCAGGAATCGGCATCGCAGGTGACTTTGTGATTTATAACTATCAGGGGGCAGAGTATGAAGGATATTATTCCAGAGTAAAAGCTGATTCCCCGCTTGTTTTTATGGTGCATGATTGGGATGGTATAACTGATTACGAAATCAAGAGAACTGAAATGCTAAACGAGCTTGGGTATTCTGTGTTTGTAATTGATATGTTTGGAAAAGGTGTGAAGCCTGTTACAGTAGATGAAAAAAGGGCACTTACAGGTGCATTATACAAAGACAGAAATAAAATGAGAGGCATTTTGTATGCCGCTTATGACAAAGCTGTTTCTTTGAATGCAAATGTTAAAAATGCGATTGGAATGGGTTATTGTTTTGGCGGGACTACAATCCTTGAATTTGCAAGAAGTGGTGCCAGCTTAAAAGCATTTGTGCCATTTCATGGAGGGCTTGCAACACCTGAAGGCCAGGATTATTCCAATGTTAAAGGTGAAATGCTCGTTTTTCACGGAAGTGCAGATGCGTCAGTCAAAATTGAAGATTTTGCAAACCTTGTGAAAGAGCTTGAGGCTAACAAAGTAAAACATGAAATGATTACATATAGTGGTGCACCTCATGCATTTACAGTTTTTGGAAGCGACAGGTATAGAGAAGATGCAGATAAAAAATCCTGGAAAAGATTTACAGAATACCTTAAAGAGGTGTTTAATAAATAATTTTCATAGCGTGCATTTATTTGCACGCTTTTTTTAAACTATAAACCACAACAAATTGTTTCTTTTTAAATTCACCTAACAAAATCATTACTTTATCAAATAAAATATGTTATTATTAAAAAAGTCATTATCATTAAATAATATTGGATAAATGGATGTTTGTTAATGTTTGCATAAAAGCAGGAAAATTTTTTGTTGAATCTTCTAAAACGATTGTTGAATTTATCGGATTTTCTTCTTTTTTGATTAGAAATATTTTGAAAATGAATATGTTTAATCCGACAGTAAAACTTGTTTTTTTTAGACAAATATATTTTACTGGCGTTCAAATTTTATCGGTTTTTTCCATCATTTCCCTTTTCATGGGGTTTGTGTTTGTAGGATTTTTGACCCAGTTTCTTATAAAATTAAATGCTTATCAGGAAATAGGGCAGGTATTGTCTGTGTTGATAATAAGGGAGCTTGCACCATTGATTTCGGTGATTATGCTTGCTCTTCGCTCCTCTACTGCAGTTGGTGCAGAGATTGCGGTAATGAATATTACAGGCGAAACAAGGACGCTGAAGATGTATAAAGTAGACCTGACAGATTATTTATATGTCCCAAGAGTTATGGCAGGCCTTATTTCTATGGTATGTTTATCAACATTTTTTACCTTTTTTTCTTTGGCAGGTGGATATTTTTTACTGAGCATTCAGACAGGTGCGGATTTCGCATATATTACCAATATTATCCTGGACTATGTAAATCTTACTGATATATTTTGCTTTTTATATAAATCAACATTTTTTGGATTTTTACTAATGGCCATTCCAATATATACTTCCAAAAGTGTTAAAAATGCAAATACTGAGATTCCTGTGGCATTGTTAAAGGGGATGATGAGACTTTTTTATGGAATTATATTTGTGGAAATAACCGGATTTTTGATATGAATATATGTTGGATAGATAATAAAATTAATGACAAAGAAATAATTTATGATATTTTGGCATTGAAAAATGTTCGCATTGCGGTTGTAAACAAAATATTTCCTCTGATAAGCAACCTATCTGTTTTTGAAAATATTGTTTTGCCAGTTTGTTACCATACAGGTGAAAAATTGGACAAATATTATGATAAAGTTGCATCATTATTAAAACAATTTAACATGGATACAAAGATTCACTTTAGGCAGAATGAATTGAGTAAATATGAAAATTTTGTTGTAAGATTCTTGCAGGGGTATCTGTCAGGTTTTGACAAAATAGTTGTAATAAATGAGATTTACGATTTAACTCTCGAGGAAAAAAAAAGTGTTGTTAGTTTTTTAAAGGCAGAAAAAAGTGACAATGTGCTTTTTATGGAGTATAATAGATATAAAAATATTTATGATGGCTTTGAATACAATACAATTGAGGATTATAAAAATTGGCTGACCCAAGGTTTAAAAATTTAGAGTTTAAAGTTGGTTTGTTTATACTGGCTGCCATATTTATTATTATTGCTACCGGTGTGCTTGTAGGTATTAATAAAAAAGTCTTTACAAAAAAGATTCATGTTTTTGTAAAAGCGCCTTCCGGTGATGGAATAAAAAAAGGTATGCCTGTCCTATTTTCTGGATTTCAGATAGCAAGAGTTGACTCTGTGGATCTGAAGGATACTGGTGAAGTAATAATGAAAATAAATATTCCTGAAGATTATGTAAAATGGGTCAGAGAAGATTCAGTGGCTAAACTTGTGGCTCAAAATTTTATTGGTTCATCATCGGTTGTTTTTGAGGGCGGGACTGGTCAACAGGTGAAAGATGGATATGAATTTTTACTTAAAAAAGATAAAGGGCTTGATGAGATTATTGAGAAAGCTAAACCTGTCATGGATGACTTGAAAATTATTGTAGAAAATATAAGGGTAATAACTGATAGAGTAGCAGATGAGAAAGGGTCATTTAATACTTTTATGAAGGGTCTTGAAAGCCTTGGCAGCGATCTTGTAAACAAAGAGGGTTCGCTTGGATACCTGTTAAGAAGTGATTACTTGAAAAATGAAACTGTAAAATTGTTGGACAACGTTTACAACTTGCAGTTGAAGATAGACAAAATAGCTGATAATACTATAAAAACAACTAATTCAGTAAATCGCAAAATAGATGAGGTTGATGTTAATGGCATCAATACGCTGGTAGGTGTTTCAAAAAAACTGATTGAAAATATTAATAACAGCGTATCTGAAATTGACCCGATTCTGGCAAATGTTAACAAGATTACAAGCGACATAGGGGAAGCTACCGATAATATTAGCAAAATCCGAAACGAGGCTGATTATATTTTGTCCAATACCAATGATTTGATTTTGAATTTAAAAGGGAAATGGCCCTTTGATTCTAAGAATGAAGAAGAAGTAAGGAAATTGAAATTACCATGAAGCAAACATTTATGATTTTGATAATAACAGTATTTTTGTTCTCGTGCAGCTCAAAAAAAATATCCCCTGAATATCAGGAAGGGGAGTCTTTATACGAAAAGTACATAGATAATTATCTTAAAGGAAATCGTGTTTCATCTGTGTATTTTGACAAGGCAGTGAATATATTTCAGAGAAATGATGATTTTTGCAATCTGAGCAGGATTTATGTGTCCAGGTTTTTATTGAATGAGGAGTATAAAGACACCAAAGCTCTCGAAGATGCACGATTTTTTGCAGAAAATGGAAGATGTAGTGAGGAGGACAATTTTTTAAATTTTGTTGAAGGGAAAGAATATGAAATAACTAAATTGCCTGAATATTATCAGAAGTATTTGAAAATCATAAAACAGAATAATTACAATAATATTAAAGAAAAATTTGCTGAGTTTCCCGAATATTTCGTTAGCAGGGTTTTGAGAAATGAAGCGGCATTGTTGATGAATGAAACAGGGCTAATGTTGATTGATGAAGCCTATCAGATAGACAGATTTAATGGCTGGACACTCAATATTTATAGGGATTTATTGATAAAAATAAAAATAATGAACAAACTGGGTAAAAATACGGATAAAGATGAAATTAGAGTTAAAAATCTTGAGAGTATTCTTATGATTAAATAATAAACTGTAGTGATTAAAATATAGGCAGCATTATGGAAAATTTGTTGAATATGATAGTGAAAATAATGGAAAAATTTGGCATATATTTTGATATAAATTTAGAACAATAAATGGAGGAATTATGAAGAAAATTGAGGCTTTAATCAAACCATTCAAACTTGACGACGTTAAGGAAAAATTGACTGAGCTTGGTATAAAAGGGATTACGATATCTGAGGTAAAGGGATTTGGCCGTCAGAAAGGGCATACTGAGCTTTATAGAGGTGCTGAATATGTTATCGATTTTATACCTAAGATTAAAATCGAGTTGGTTTTGCCGGATGAATTGGTTGAAGATGCTGTAAAGGTAATTATGGATGCCGCAAAAACCGGAAGAATAGGAGATGGCAAAATTTTTGTATTGCCTGTTGAACAGGTTATAAGAATAAGAACAGGCGAGTTGGGAGAAAACGCTCTTTAAAAAATATATTAAAAAAACAGGAGGACTTATGACACCTAAAGAGATTTTAAAACTTGTTGAAGAGAAGGATATTAAATTTGTCGACCTAAGGTTTATGGACTTTATCGGATTATGGCAACATTGCAGCTATCCTGCCCACGAGCTTACTTTGGATACTTTTGAAGACGGAATGGGTTTTGATGGTTCAAGTATCAGAGGGTGGCAGGCGATCAACAACAGTGATATGATATTGCTCCCTGACCCTGCTACTGCAAAGATAGACCCTTTTTCTGCTGCACCTACCCTTATATTGATTTGTAATGTTTATGATCCTATTACCAAGGAGCCTTATACAAGAGACCCAAGGCATATAGCTAAAAAGGCAATCAATTACATGAAAGGGACAGGAATTGCAGATACTGCATTTTTTGGACCTGAAGCAGAATTTTTTGTTTTTGATAATGTAAGATATGGTTATACTTCAAACAGCGGTTTTTTCTTCTTTGACAGCGCTGAAGGTGAGTGGAATACCGGAAGCAAACAGGATGGACAAAATCTTGGCTACAAAATCAGACATAAGGAAGGATACTTCCCTGTACCACCACACGATACTTTGATGGATTTAAGAGCTGAAATGTGCTTGATAATGGAGCAGCTTGGGATTACCGTAGAAGCTCATCACCATGAAGTTGCAACTGGCGGGCAATGTGAAATTGATGTGAAATATGCACCAATGGTAGAACAGGCTGATAATATGCAGCTTTATAAATATGTTGTAAAAAATGTTGCCAGAATGCATGGTAAAACTGTAACTTTTATGCCAAAGCCTATGTTTGGCGATAACGGAAGTGGAATGCACTGCCATCAGTCACTATGGAAAGATGGTAAACCGCTTTTTGCAGGTGATGAGTATGCCGGCCTTAGTGAACTTGCTCTCTACTATATCGGTGGTATTATAAAACATGCAAGGGCAATTGCTGCATTTACCAATCCAGGTACAAACTCATATAAAAGGCTTGTTCCAGGTTATGAAGCCCCTGTGAATCTTGCATATTCTTCAAGGAATAGAAGTGCAGCGTTAAGAATACCAATGTACAGCAATTCTCCAAAGGCAAAGAGAGTAGAGGTAAGATTCCCGGACCCATCTTGCAACCCTTATCTTGCTTTTACTGCAATGCTTATGGCAGGTCTTGACGGTATAGAAAATAAAATTGATCCAGGTGAGCCAATGGACAAAAACCTTTATGACCTTGATCCAATTGAACTTTCAAACATTCCTCAAATGCCTGGAAGTCTTGATGAGGCGCTTAATGAGCTTGAAAAAGACCATGAGTTCTTACTCAAAGGTGATGTATTTACAGAGGACGTTATATCAACCTGGATTACCTATAAGAGGGAAAATGAGTGTAAACCTGTCAATACAAGGGTACACCCATACGAATTTAAACTCTATTTTGATGCATAAGAGCAGTCTTGAAATAACTATTTTATGTGACAATTATGTTGACAAACCCATGCTTGTTAGTGAGCATGGGTTTTCCTGCCTAATAAGATATAACGACGTAAATATTCTGTTTGATTCTGGGCAAGGGCCTGCCATAAAAAATAATTTTGGTTTGATTAAGGATAAAAAAATTGATTTTGCAGTATTAAGCCACGGGCATTATGACCAAGCCAACGGATTTTTAAATTTTCAAAATATTGATTTGAACATATATACCCATAAAAATGTTTTTTCAGAGCACTTAAGACGAAGAGATGATGCTTTTGACTATATAGGTTTGGATAAAAATATTTTAAAAATGGAAAATATCAAATTTATTTTGAATGAAGATTTTACGGAAGTTGCTAATAATGTTTATCTGTCAGGCTCAGTGCCTCGATATGTAGATTTTGATGCAGATGAAAACCTTTTTATGAAAACTTTATCCGGATATGTAAAAGATTTTTTCCCTGATGAACAATATCTTGGTATTAAAACAGACAAAGGGTTGGTTATTTTTACGGGGTGCTCCCATTGCGGTATTGAAAATATTCTTATTGATGCAAGAAAAAAATTTGGTGACGTTAATATATATGCTTTAATTGGTGGATTTCACCTTTTTCGTTCGAAAACTGAAGAAGTTTCAAGGATTGCAAATTTGCTTAATAATTCAGGTATAACAAAAGTCATTACGGGGCATTGTACAGGTGTGGATGCTTACTACATATTGAAAGAAATGTTAAAAGAAAAAATTTATTTTTCAAAAGTTGGTCTAAAATTTAAGATTGTGTAATATCAATACTGACGCAGTTTTTGCCAGATTTTTTGGATTTATAAAGCATTGTATCAGCGTGCCTTAGAAGTGATTCATAGGTCTCATTCTTTTTCCTGAAAGCTATTCCAAAACTTGCTGTAATTTTTACTTTATCAAGAGGTTTGCTCCATTTTGTATTTTCAATAGCACTTCTGATTCTTTCAGCGAGATTTTTTAAAGAGTTTTCATTTTCGTTAATACACAGAATAGAAAATTCTTCGCCACCAAACCGCGTTACTACATCCCCTTCCCTTGTATGAGTTAAAAGTGCATTGCCTATTTCTTGCAAAACAATATCACCAATATCGTGGCCAAAAGTATCATTTACCCATTTAAAGTCATCAATATCTATCATAGTTAATGAAACTGAGTCGATTTTACCTCTGTCATGAAGTGCAAACACCCTTTTGACCATTTCAGAAAGGTAATGTCTTGTATGACACCATGTTAATTGATCTTTTGTAGAGAGGTTATAATATTTGTGTTTTTCTTTTTCCAGATTTATTCTTATAAATTCTCTTTCAAGGGCTACACTAAAAAGTTCTGCAGTTTTATTGAGGATATTTTTTACCTCATCATTGATATCGGAATTTTTGCAGATTTTGACCTTAATTATCCCGTAAAGTTTGTCGTCATTATCAAAAATATTGAGATATAAATACTTTCCTTGAATAACCAGATTATCTTCCTTAAACTCACTTTTAAATTTTACTAACATATTGAGCTTGTTGTCTATATTGTCAACTTCATCCCAGATGAGTCTGTTTTCACTGAAAGTAAAGTATTTATTGTTAAAAATTGTGTAAAATGTAATCTCTTTTGCTCCAAGTAGATTTGTAATCTCAGATGAAATGTATTTGACTAACTCTGAAAATGTCTTGTAAGTAGCCATTGTCTGAAGTAGCCCTGAAAGGTATGAATTAAGCTTTATTAATCTTTTTACTTCAGAGTTTGTTTGAGATAGCAAAAACAGACCGCAGTCAAGATTTTTCAATTTTGCCAGAATCGGTTTTATAAGTTCTTTTTTGATAATTGAACCATGTTGAGGGGCAATCATTTCAATTTCATATTTTTCAATCTTGTATAGAGAGTTTAACAATACTTCTCTTGTAGGCATATAATGTTCATGGAAAGCTGCAATTGAGTCGAAATAATTTATATCTTTAGCGTATAAACTCCATTTATCGGTAAATCCACCAAAAAGGTCACTGGAAAATAAAACTTTTGTATTATTATCATATGTGCAAAAAGCTCCGGGAAAATGGCAATACGGAGTAAATATGAATTCAAGGCTTTTATTTTCTGTTTTTAATTTCCACTGATTTTTTTCAACGCATAAGAATGGAATTCTTAGTCCATAATGTTTTAAAAGTGCGATTGCTCTCCAGTGGGAAATTATTATTGCATCATCTCTGTTTAATATTTCATCAATTATGTAAAGTGCGCCTGTTATATCAGGGTCTTGATGGTGACATATAATATATTTTATGTTTGAAAAAGGGATAATTTGTTCTATTTTGTTGAGCGTTTCCTTGAATGTTAGTTTTGAGCCAGGATCTATTAAAATAGATTCTTTTCCGTTTACTATGAGATATACGTGACACTGGAAAGGGTCACCTTCAAGATTATGACCAACCCAATAAGTATCTTCAGCAATTTCCACAGGTTTGTTAAAATCCGCTTCCATGTGCTATTATAGCAGATATATTTGATTGGAGCAATTATTTTGAATAAAAATCATTTAATATAAAGTAAAATTCTTTTTCAGACTTTGCATCATAGACTTTTTTTCTGAATTCACCGGAGTCTTCAAAGCCTTTGGAAAACCAGACAGCAAATTTTTTGACAATATCAAGGTAGTATTTTTCCCCTCTATACCCTTTTTCATATTCAGCAATTTCCAGAACGAGCTCCATACATTCTTTTTTGTCTGGCTCGTATTTTTCAGGAAAAGATTTTATTGATTTGAATATCCATGGGGATTTCATCATTTTTCTGCCAATCATTACCCCATCCACACCTGTTTGTTTCATTCTTTTGTAACTTTCGTAATCTGTAACGTTACCATTTCCTATAACAGGGATTTTTGAAAGACTTACTATTTCACTAATTTTGTCATAATGTATTTCCCCGGAAAAAAGCTCTGCCTTTGTCCTGCCGTGGATTATTAATGCGTTTACACCCTCATCATGGCAGATTTTAACGATTTCTTTGTGAACAAAATTATCCTTTTCAAACCCAAGCCTTGTTTTTAGGGAAATTGGTTTATCAGTAGCTTTTCTAAGAGCGCCAATAATAGAAGCAAGATTTTTTAAATCTTTGAGATGATAGGCGCCTGAGCCTGATTTTAAAACCTTTTTTACCGGACAGCCTGCATTTATGTCATAACCTTGTGCGTCAAAATTATCTTCAAGGATTTTTACGGCTTCACTGTAAGTTTCAGGGTTTTTACCAAAAAGTTGAATTATAACAGGTTTGTCAAAATCTGTTATTCTGGCAAGTTTTATGGACTTTTGTATATTTCTTGATACCCCTTCGGTAGACACCATCTCTGTAAAAATTAAACCGTCAAAAAATTTTCTGATTATTTTTCGAAAAGGGATATTGGTCACACCTGCCATTGGTGCAGCCACAAGATCATTTTTCGATAAAATTTCTTTATAAAAAGCTTCTTTAGAATAGTTTGATACGTTCATCCCTGTCAAAAACTCTTGAGTTATAGTCCATGAATATTCTCTTGTTAAAGAATTTGAAGGCCGTGTAAGCTACCATTATGCCGTTGTCTGTACATAAAACCTTTGAAGGAAAAAATACGTTAATGTTCTTTAGCTCATCCTTAAATCTCTGTCTTAAATAACCATTGCATGCCACACCACCTGCAACTACAAGTTTGGAAAATCTAAATTTTTTTTGGGCAAGCCTTACTTTATGGATAAGTGTGTCAACTGCTGTTTTTTGGAAAGATGCGCATATATCTTCAGGAAGATAATGATCACTTTTAAATGCAGTTATAACTGCGGTCTTAAGGCCACTGAAACTGAAATCCAGTTTATTTTTTATTGCTATAGGGAAATTAATTTTATTTTCATCTCCCCTGAGTGCGTTTTTTTCAATTTCCGGGCCACCTGGATAATTAAGTCCAAGGGTTTTTGCCACCTTGTCAAATGACTCTCCGACAGCATCATCGATTGTTTTGGAAATCAAATTGAAGTTGTATGATGTGGAAACTAAAAACAGGTGTGTATGCCCCCCTGAAATCACAAGAGCAGCATAGGGCGGAGTAAGCTCTTTATTTTCAATCTCTCCTGAAAGTATATGGGCAGTAAGGTGATTTACAGGGATAAGAGGTTTTTTTAGTGCATAACTTAAGCCTTTTGCAAATGATACACCCACAAACAGCGCTCCTATAAGTCCTGGTGAGTTTGTAACACCTATCAGGTCAATGTCATTCAAGCTAACTTTAGCATTTTCAATAACTTCAGCTACAACAGAATGTATTTTTAATGCATGGTTTCTTGAAGCAACCTCAGGTACTACACCACCGAATTTTTTATGTATGTCTGCCTGTGAGAATATTTTGGAAGCCAGTATTTCGGATCCATTTTTTATAACAGCAGCAGAAGTTTCATCACATGAAGTTTCGATACCAAGTGTTATCAATTATTTAATACCTCTCTTACAGTAGAAAATTTTATCCCCTTTTTTTCAAGCTCCGGGAGATATGATTTTAATACTTTAACCGTATTTGGTCTTAGGTGGCCAATCATAATAACATTTTTATTTTTTTCAAGAAGATTAATCCCCTTGTTGATTTTGTTTTTGATGTATTCGGGGTCGTCAGAATTATCAATAAATACATTATTAATACCGCAATTAGGTAAATATTTTTTACATATATCATAAGCAACAGTATTTTTGGAAGTATGACTGTCTACAAAAGTATCAGTATATATTTTAAGATATTTCAAAACCTGTTGCATTTTTGTCCTGCTTTCCGTGAGGGCGGAGCCCATGTGGTTATTTGCTCCATCAATTTTACCAAGCCTTTCAACATCTTTTTTGATAATGATTTCGATTAATGACTCAGGTGTGTTTAAAAGAATAGCGCCTTTTCCCGGGTCAGTTTCAGGATAAGACTTTGGTTCCATAGGCAGGTGCAAAAACAGCTCTTTGTTATTTTTTCTTACCAGTTCAGAAGTTTCTCTGTCATATCTGGTAAATGGGATTACCGATAAAGTTACAGGATAGGGGAGGCTTAAAACTTCTTCTGCAAGTTCAAGACTGTTGCCGGCATCATCAAGGATAAGTGCTATTTTGTGTTTTATCTCTTTATTGATAAGATTTTCAACATTGACAGGGTTTTTGTCAACTTTGTCTTTAATTTCCTCAAAAGATACAATATTTATATTAAAAATAAGATTGTTATCTTTGTAAAATGATAAACTATTACGGTGTGCATAACCTTTATTGGAAAGTCTTGAAATTAAGCTTTGTTTTATACTGTAAATTTTGTCTTCCGGTATTGATATTTCAAATGTTGTAATATTGTTTTTGGAATATTTTTTTAAGTGTTCTTTATCTAACTCATAATCAAACAACACAATTTTTATTATGTTTTCTGCCGAACTGATTTCATTTTGATAATTGTTTAGCTGCACAACCTCAGACTTTAGGCTGTTGACTTTGAGATTTACAACTGAAAAAATAATGATAAGTATTATAAGAAAAAAAACTCCGCCGACAATTAGCCCCGGCGGAATTTTTGATATATTTTTTCGTTTATTTTTTTTGGGTTTAGTTGCTTTTCTTGCCATATATGATAAGACCTTTTAATACATCGACAGCAGACTTTAATTGTATGTCATTATTGATATCTTCCGGTTTATCTGCATCTTCTTCACTTTTTGTGGAGTTATCCATTATTTTTTCCTGTTCACCTACAAGGTGATTTTCAAGATCGCTTTCCTTCAGGGAAAAGTGCGACTTTGTCAAAACAATTTTACCTGCACTTATTTCTATATCGGGTTTTATACCAACACCCTGAATGGATCTTCCTTTTGGTGTGTAGTATCTGGCCGTAGTAAGCTTTATTGCCGACCCGTCAGATAATGGAATTATAGTTTGGACTGAAGCTTTCCCAAAGCTTGTTTGCCCGATTATTACTGCTCGTCTATAGTCTTGAAGAGCGCCGGCAACAATCTCTGATGCTGAAGCACTGCCTTCATTAATCAGAACGACAAGAGGAGTTGAGTCATCAAAGTCAGCAAACATCGAAGTTTTAAGGTGATTTTCCTTTCCATCTCTATCTTTGGTAAAGACAACAGTCTTTCCTGAATCAAGGAAAAGGTTGGCCACATTTACAGCTTCGGTTAACAGACCTCCGGGGTTGTTTCTCAAATCAAGAATAATCCCTTTGTAATTATTTTTTGAAAGTTTTTTAAGAGCATCCATTATTTCCCTGGAAGCATCTTCTTTAAAGTTTGTAAGTCTGATATAAGCTATGTCATCAATCATCTTGCTTTTGACAGCCTGAATTTTTATAATTGCTCTTGTGATGGTGACGTCAAATGGTTTTTCAACTCCATCTCTCAAAATTGTTATTTTAACATTTGTGCCGGGCTTTCCCCTCAGTTTTTTTACCGCTTCATCAAGGGTGATATTTGCAGTAGACTTATCATCAATTTTTATTATTTTGTCGCCTGCTTTTATTCCAGCCTTGTCTGCCGGTGTGTCCTCAATCGGTGAAATTACAGTCAGGATTTTGTCTCTCATCCCTATTGTAATACCCAATCCGCCAAATTCCCCTTTTGTTTCCACTTTAAACTCTTTGTATGTTTCCTTGTCCATATAGCTTGAATGAGGGTCAAGATTTTGAAGCATACCTTGGATTGCTCCATTTATAAGGTCTTTCAGCTCAACTTTTTCTACGTAATATTTGTCGATAATGTTCAGGGCATCTGAAAAATTTTCAAGCTGCTGATACCGGCTTTCACTTTTTGCATATACATCTGATATTTTAATCGTAAGGGCGCCCAAAACAAAACCCACCATTGCAATAAGGCTGAAAAACAAAGCTAACACCTTTCTTTTAATCATTTTAACCTCCGTTTGCAGCCAACCATTTTTCCGGGTCAACTGCTTTATCCTGCTTTCTAATTTCAAAGTAAAGATATGGTGTTATATCTTTTACGTCAACATCTATAATACCAATTTTTTCATTCATTTTTACCTTCTGGTCAATACTTACAAAAATTTCGTCGAGATTCGCATAAAGTGTATAGAAGAATTCATCGTGTTTTACAATAATAATATTTCCATAACCTCTTACCCAATCGATATATTTTACAATACCATCAAAAACTGCCCTGATATACCCTTCATCTTTTATCCTGATTTTTATACCCTTAATGAAAATCTCACCGTTGAAGTCATTAATCTTTTTGGGCCCGTAATGTTCTATGACTTCTCCTGTGGCAGGCCATGGGATTTTACCCTGAGATTTAAAAAAGTTGCTTGAGGCTAATTTTTCTCCACCTTCTTTTTCAATTTGTGGCCTTATTTGTTTTAATTTTTCCTGAAGTTCAGAGTACTTCTTATTTAATAGTTTAATATATTCTTTTTTACCTTCTTCATCTTCGTTTAATATTTTTACAAGTTGCTCCAGTTTTAACTTTTCATTTTTTAAGTCGTTTAGTGTAGTTTCTTTTAGATTTAGAATGCGAAGAAGAGCGTTATTCCTTAAATCCAGCTCATTTTTTAGTTCACTGATTTCGTTTTTTTTCCTGTTTACCTGATCGATTTTTTCTTTGAGATTGGAATTTATCTGCTCGATAATTTCCATATTTTTGAGAAGTGTATAAAAATCTTTGGAAAATAAAAGAACTTTGATTGAAGCGATATCTCTGTTATCAATTAGATAGATATTAAAATTTTTAATCTGTAAAGAGAGTCTGTCAATATCAGCATTGAGTATGTTTATTTTTTCATCAATTTGTTTAATTTGCTCATTTAATTTTTTTATGCTCAAGGTAGTAATTTTTACCGTTTCTTCCTGGGCAGAGACCTTTTTTTGCACTGCCTGTATTTTTGACAACAAATTTTTTCTGGA
The DNA here is from genome assembly GCA_020054865.1 of Deferribacteraceae bacterium. Lineage (GTDB taxonomy): Bacteria > Chrysiogenota > Deferribacteres > Deferribacterales > Deferrivibrionaceae > Deferrivibrio. Next base: position 155,254 of record JAIHAR010000001.1, on the reverse strand, counting down.
ATTATCTATTTCTTTTAAGAATTTGTTTTGTTTTTTTATGTCTTCCTGCAGTTGGTTTATATATTTTTCATATGTTGCGTAATCGTCAATAACGTTTGAAAAAGCAATTTTTGTAAGAATCAAGAATAAAATGCAAATCCATCTAATCATTTATTCTGCTTGCCTTTTTTAAAAATTTTAAAGAGATGTAAAAAGCAGCGATCACATTTATTAGAAAAAAATAGACTGCCATGGCAGAATATATATAAATATTTGGTAATTTGATAAAGTTTATGTTCAGCGAAGATAATATATAGTCATTAATTCCAAAAAAGATTGAAAAATTTATAAGAACAGATATGGCAAAGCTCAGGATAAATTCAATAACAGATGCAAAAAGAAACGGAACGATTATAAATGTTCTTGTAGCGCCAACAAGGCTGTAAATTTTAATTTCTTCTTTAAACTTGTAGAGATTCAGGTTGATTACATTTATTGTAATAAATGCGATTGATATCGAAAGCAATATTGTTACAATGAATATAAATATTTGCAGGGAGTACTTTATGGATGCAAATTTTAAAACCCACTGTTCACCAAATGATGCCTTGTCTACTATTTCAAACTTGTTAATTTCTGTTTTGATCTGATTTATAAAAATTAGGTCTTTGAAGTTGTCTTTTAGCTTTATTTCTATAAACGATGGGAAAAAGTCCTTTGATATGTTTTCCAAATATTTTAGATTTTGAGTATTATTCTTCAGATATTTGTAGGAGTCTTCCGGTGTGTAATATATAATATCTTCAACTGAGTTTAAGTTCTTAATATTTTTAATGAATTCGTTTATTTTTTCAGTATCGTCAGTTTTAAGGTAAACTCTTACATTTTGGACTGAAGAGAGATTTTTAAAAAAAGAATTTGTTGAATAGCCTATGGTAAAAATAAACTGATATATGAAAAATATTGTGGTAAGAGTGAGAAAAGAAACTATTGAAGTTTTAAAATTCAGTTTATAAAATTTAATACTTCTATTGAAAAGGTAGGAAAATTTACTCATTTTTTGTGTCAGCCTCTACTTTGCCATTTTTAAGGTAAATTGTTCTTGCCGGCATTTTTTCAATAAGCGCCTTGTCGTGAGTTGCAACCAAAACTGTATTCCCCTGGTTGGCAATATCCTGTAATAGCTTTATTATGTCTTCTCCGCGTTCCGGATCGAGGTTTCCGGTTGGTTCATCTGCGAGGATAATTGATGGTTCATTAATAAGTGCTCTTGCAATAGCTACCCTTTGTTTTTCTCCACCGGATAATTTTTTTACTATAGTATCTCTTCTGCTGAATAGTCCTAACCTTCTAAGTATGGAGAAAATTCTGTTTTCAATTTGTTCAGGCTTAATGTAGAATATTTCAAGAGTCATAAATATATTATCAAAAACAGTTTTTTCTTCAAGCAATTTGAAATCTTGAAATATTACTCCGATGTTTCTTCTAAGATACGGAATACTTTTGGGGGTGATATTAGTAATATCTTTATTTGCTATTAAAACAACACCACGTGTCGGCAGAAGGTCTGCGTATATAAGTCTTAACATTGTTGACTTCCCGGCACCGCTTGCTCCGGTAATATAGACAAATTCCCCTTTGTCAATTTTAAGACTTACGTTGTCTAATGCTTTTTTTTCCCCATAGAATGAAACAGATACATTAAAAAGTTTTATCATCTTTTAAGAAATTTCCTTTAAGTACGGCCTGCTCCACTTTTTTATGTTGACTGACAGTGGTTTTAAAGTCCACGAAAGGTGATTTTATTGAGTTTATTATTTTTCCACCGTCAAAAATCTGTGTGACAACTTTATCCGAGTAAATTTCAGTTTGTATATGATATATTTTGCCATTGTATCTTATGTTAGAATTAAAACTTCTGTTCATTCAGCAGATCCAATATATTTTTTTCATTCAAATAAGGCAGTTTTTTTGAAGAGTCAATATTCTTAAATGCGTGATAATATTTTACCAGAATATCGTATGCCTTTTCGAGCCTCAGCAAGGATGTATATGCGGTAGAATCATCTGATTCAGCGAGTTCTTTTTTAAGAATGTAGATTTCGGCGCCTATTGCAGTCAGTGGTTGTCCGAAAAAGTGAGCAATAGTTCCTTTAACCTCATCAATATTAACATTCTTATTGTTTGAAATCATTTCATGATATTGAAGAACTTTAAAGATTTTGGTTTTCATTTCCTTGATAGGTGTGGGTTTTTTGAAAAAATCATAGGCACCCAGTTCAAAACATTTTTCAATAACTTCAGGGTTTGTCTGGGCTGAATATACTATTTTGGGGACTTTTATTTCTTTTAGTTGAAGCAAAATTTCAGTGCCGTCTATATCGGGCAGATTTAAATCTATTATGTATAAGTCCGGCAAAATTCCAGATTTGAACGTCCTGTAAAACTCGGAAGAATTTGCGCTGTACGAGATTATGTATTCCCCTTCGAGAGCATTTTTTATTGTATAAATTGTTAATTCTGAGTCTTCAATAATATGTATATGCTTTTTGCTCATTTGAATACCCTTTCATTTTGGTAGAAAAGTTTTAGGTCTTTGTAGTTATTATTGTTATGATAGATGTTTGAAATGCTGATTAGTTCGCTTTTGTATTCATTCATTCTTTCTTTTTGATATTCAATAAACTTTGCATTGTATGTAAGTTTTACAGATAGCAGTTTCTTTGAGACAAAAAAGGTTAAAGTCACAAGAATGGCAAATGATACAAGCCCGACCAATACATTTACTAAATTAATCTTTTTTGATTGGACAGTTTCCTTTTCAGTGGTGCTAAGTTCAATTAGATTATTTTCTATTAGAAGATAAATTATTTTAAGAATGTAAAACTCATCAAGGGCGGATTTGGAAATAATTTTTTGAATAGTATTATGCCCATCTATAAAGTTAAAAACAATTTGCGCATCTGAGTTGAAAAATACACGATTTTTTTTCACAACTACAGGCTCATCTTTGCTGGTTACTTTATTGTCAACTGCAATGTATAAATCTTTTTCAACCTTTTTGTATATGAGACTCAAACTTTTGATTTTAGTTTTAAACAATTTTATTTCATCAATATTTTTAAGCGTATCAAGGAGAATTGAGTCTATACTTATAGGCATTACTTCGTCAGTGTTATATTCAACCACCGATGGGACGAATTCATACTTACCTTTTTCCAGCGCAAGTATTTTTTCAAAGTTTGACTTAATGTGCTCTGTGTATAGCTTTTTTAAAGTTTCATTTGTGACAACATTATCGTCTATTAGGAGTTGGCCAAGTCTGATTGGCATTTTTTTCTGTTTTTCCAGATAAACTTCAAGATCATTTTCAGAAATTATTCCTCTTGAAACAAGATAATTACCAAGTTTAAAATCGAATGTTTCTGTATCAGCTTTTACATCGATGAGCTTCCCTTCCTTGATGAAAACTTTTGCATTAAAATTATCTGTTTCTACCTGCAATATGCCGGTTTTGGACGATTGGCAGATAAGTTGTATAACATCAATAAGGCTAAACTCTTTTATATTTCCTTTAAACGCCATCAAAATCCCTTTTTACAAAAATATTTAGTATGTAAGCAATTATGAAAAATGCTCCATAGATGTAGTACAAATATTTTATGACAAGGTGAAAACCTATATTTTCTGGGCTTATAAAAAATAACCCTCTGAAAGTGACAATAAAAATAAAGATTGAATGAATCAAAACCATCAATATCCCGGCAATTGGCTGATTGTTTAGTAGTCTGTCAGCTCCAGGGGCAACAAATGTAAGAATTATATTTTTATAATTTTTATTTTGTCTGTATCTTTCGACCTGAAACTGTTTTTTTACAAGTGTAACAGCATCGGCTTTGGCAATTTTGTGTGACAATATTCTGCACTTTTCGCATACATTGTTATGCAGGTATCCATCATCACACTTTACACAAAAGCTTTCACCGCATTGTGTACACCTGAAAAATCTGAACTTTGATAATATATTGTTAGTAACAAGTCCTATTATTAAAAGTATTGAAAAAACTATAATGTTCACGTAATCAAGGTACAGTTTTGTACGGACTTTATATATTTCTGTAAAATATGGTAAAAAAACATATGAATTTAAGTTTATTTGAAAAGTTTGCAGTAATTTATGGTATTCAGGGTAGAATGTATAAAGATTTTTTATGGTTTCTTCGTATTCTTCATACTTGAAGTTTTTTGAAAACAATGATGCAACATTTATAAGAATTATAGGGTCTTCAAGCAGATTATACTCTTTTGCTATTTTGTTAAATTTATCTATGTCTTCTGTCATCAGCAGATAAACAGCATAGTTGCCTGCTTCAAACCTGTCTTTAGGGTTGAATGAAATATTTTTATAAGAGGTTATAAGCTCAGGATATTTTATTGCTGCAATTATTTTTGCCATTGGGCTGTCATTTTTTTCGGCTATTGAAATAAGGTACTCCTTTGAAACTGGCTTGTTAACAATATTGATGTATTGAGATTTTGAAGATGGAGATTGCAGATAATCTACTGAATTAATCAAAACAAAGACGATTGTAGCTATTATTATAGGCATTTTAAAATTAATTTTTTCAGGAGCAAGCAATAAAATACAGAAACCTCCTAAAATTGCAAACATATGGTTGTTAAAGATTACCGAGCAAACTATTACTATAACAATGAAAGCTAAAAGCTTTGATACTCCAATAAAAAATCCTTTAAATTTGTGACTGTGAAAAAATATATAGTAATTTTTAAACAACAGATAAAGCATTGTAAGAAATATAAAAATTGAAGAAACATATTTTAAGATAACAAAGATCGAAAATTTATCAAAAAACAAATAAAATCCTAAAATTTTGTTAACAAAGCTTTGGGATAAAATTGCCTTTATCTTACTGGCGTTTTCCTTGTTAAAGTTTATTACAGCAGATATAGTTTTATCATTTATCTTCTCCGGCTGATTAATTAGTGCCTCGACAAGGCCGTATGCCACAGTTTTGTCACTAATCCCCTTGTTTATTATAAAGGCTTTGTATAAAGAATTTAAATTCTCTTCTGTTGGATTTTTGATAGTTTTTTGATACTGAGCGACAAAATTATTGCTGTAAAATTCATAAGCATTTGCCAAGGATGAAACAATAGTGAAAGCTAAAACAGAAAATATTATTTTGATTTTCATATAAACATTTTACACTATAAATGTTATTTTGCAACTAAAGTTTTTTTATTTTTGCAAATGGTAAGAAAGTTTGTCAAAAATAGTGTATTTCACTCTTTACATAAACAGCTATATCAATTATATGGTAGCAGACAAATGGAGGTGTTATGGAAAATTTAATAAGAAAAAAAATAAACGAAACTCTTTATAAACTTGTTGACAATAAAGAATTATTATCAGAACTTACATTTGATGTTGAAGTACCCAAGGACTCTAAAAATGGGGACTTTGCTACAAATGTAGCCATGAAACTTGCCTCAATGTTAAAAAAATCTCCCAGAGCAATTGCTGAAGAAATTAAGTTGAAAATTGGAGATTCTTTTTTTGAGAAAATAGAAGTGGCAGGTCCGGGCTTTATAAACTTTTTTGTTTCAAAAAGCTTTTTTTATGATTTTTTATTAAAAATTATTGAAAACCAAAATAATTTAATGTCGGATATTGGTAGTGGTAAAAAAGTGCAGGTGGAATTTGTCAGCGCAAATCCTACCGGTCCTTTGCATATAGGACATGGCAGAGGCGCTGCATACGGTGATAGTCTTGCAAGATTGTTGTCTGCCTGCGGGTTTGATGTTCAGAAGGAATATTATATTAATGACGCCGGAAATCAGATGAATAATCTCGCTCTTAGTATTTACAGCAGATACCTTGAACTGTCAGGGGTCAATTATGAATTTCCGCAGGATGGCTACAAAGGTGAATATATTATTGATATCGCAAAGGATATAAAAAATAGATACGGTGATAGTTTACTGGGAATGAAAGAAGAAGAGGCGATAAATCTGTGTTTCAGAATCGGGGTGGAGCAGATACTTGAGACTATAAGAAAAGATCTGGAAGATTTCCGTGTTACTTTTGACAACTGGTTTAGTGAAAAGTCTTTGTATCAAAGTGGTGAAGTCGATGATACTCTGACTGAGCTTCAAAACAAAGAAAAAGTTTATGAACATGACGGTGCGTTGTGGTTTAAATCGACGGAATATGGGGACGACAAAGACAGAGTTTTGAAAAGAGGCAGCGGCGAGCTGACATATTTTGCTTCGGATATAGCTTACCACAGGAATAAAATCAGAAGGGGATTTGACTATTTGATAAATGTCTGGGGTGCAGATCATCATGGATATGTTAAAAGGCTGAAATCGTCCGTAAGTGCACTTGGATTTAATGAAGATATGCTTGAAATTAAGCTTGTTCAGATGGTTGGTTTGGTAGAGGGTGGCGAAAAGATATCTATGTCGACCCGCGCCGGGACATTTGTTGAGCTTAGATGGCTACTTGATAAAGTAGGTAGTGACGCAGCAAGGTATTTTTATATTATGAGGGACATTAATTCTCAATTTGAGTTTGATATAGATTTGGCATTAAGCAAATCATCTGACAATCCTGTATATTATGTCCAATACGCCCATGCGAGGGTGTGTTCAATTTTAAGAAATGCCGAAGAAAAAGGGGTAAAGTTTTTTGTCGGAAAATATCTTGAGAAACTTAACCTTGAGCAGGACATGGCATTGATTAAAAAATTATACGAATTCAAGTCAGTACTTGAGACTGCTGCAAACCTGAGAGAACCGCACAGGATACCTTATTATCTTCAGGATCTGGCGGCATTGTTTCATAATTATTACAAAAACAATCAAATTTTAAATGAAGATGATATTGAGGTAACATCTGCAAGAGTAACTCTTTGTCTTGCTGTGAAAGAGGTTATAAAATTTGCACTGAATCTTATCGGTGTTGATGCTCCTGAAAGGATGTAGAAGGGCATATGATGAAAGATATTGATAAAATAAAAGAAAAGAATGAAAAGGATGAAGTGAAATCTATTTTGGGCTTCATCCTCCTCTTTCTTATAATATTTGGAATAATAACTTACGCAATTATAAAACTATCCACGCAATATTTTGCGCTCAAAAAGGAGCTGGAAGAGACCAAAAAAGAGCAATTGACTACCATACCGGCCGAAGATGGTAAAAAAATTGAGTATAAGCTTGAAGGGGATAAGATAAAAGTACAGGAAATAAAGAAAGAAGCTGAAAGAGTGGCCGAAAATATTTTAAGAGAAGATAGTGTTGATATTAATTTACCTGATAACAAGACTTTGAAAAATGAAAAAAAAATTGAAAATATTGAAAAAGAAAAATCTGTTGAGAAAAAAACAGAATATCCCGGTTCTGAACAAATAAAAAAAGAAGTTACCAATATTTCCAAAAATACTGATAACAAGAAAACGGAAAAACTTGAAACCTCTTCCAATGTAATGGAAAATTTAAAAACTGTTTCAAAACCTCCAAAAGCCGTAGATTCAGATTCTAATTTTGTGATTCAATTAATGGCATTCAAAGATGAAAATGATGCAAAATCTGCTGTTGATAAACTGAGAAACAATATAAATGATATTTATTATATCAAAGCTGATCTTGGAGAAAAGGGGACTTGGTACAGAGTTAGGTGCTGCAGTAGTGCAACAATCGAAGAAGCAAAGTCAAAATTGCAGGATTTAGATAATAGATTTAAAATAAAGGGATTTATTGTGAAAAAGTGATGTTTAGAATTTTGTTCACATTGTTCTTTTTTATTATTGCGGACATCAGTTTTGCAATAACAATTATTGATAACACCGTTTATAAAATAAATGGTGTTCAAATATTTAATTTTGATAAAAAGTATAGGTATCAACTGGATGATTATTTTAAAACACTGAAATCTCACAATGTGAATGCCGTATTTTTGAGGGTGTTTCAAAATAATTCAGACAGAGTTCACTTTAATGAAGTCTCAAATTGTGATTCCGGTGTTTATTTTAAATCCGAAGTAACCTGTACAGTTTTTGATTTGCTTGATTTGATAATTCCTTATGCAAAAAAATATGATATCAAAGTGTTTGCCTGGATGGCGACACGCTCCTTGAGTTTTTTAAAGGAAAAATACGGCTATGAAGTAGAAATTAGGGATAATAAAATTCAAAACGGTTATGGTGTAAACATTTTCAAAAAGGGTTCAAGAGATTCATTAATAACACTTTTCAAAGAACTTGCATCCTATGATATTGATGGCATCCTGATACAGGATGATTTTATCTTAAGAATGGGTGAGGGGATTTCAGGTTTAAGCAGTTACAGATATAGTGTTGATTACGGGAAATTACCTTCTGTTGATGATTATGACTGGTTTAAGTGGAAGGTTAAAAATTTGTCTGATTTTTTGAATGAGTTACGATATGAAACAAGAAAGGTTAATCCCAAAATAAAATTTGCAGTTAATATTTATTATGAAACCCCCCTTGATGCTTCCAAAGGGTTAAAATGGTATTCACAAACTATTGAAAGGTATAAAGAGCTTGGGTTTTCGTATTTTGCAGTGATGGGATACCATGAACAAATTATGAATGAGCTTAATCTCAATTTTAATGAAAGTCTTGAAGTCTTGAATAAAATGTTAAATAACCTTTTAAGTTCTGTTTCTGCTGACAATATTCTTATGAAAATTCAGGTAAGAAAATTTAATTCAGATAAAAGCTTAATTAATAGCAAAGAGGTTAACAGCATTTGTACGTTGATTAAAAATTATAAAACTGGTATTGTTCTTGTTCCATTTGAAAGTTTATCTGATCTGAACAATACTTGTTTTTAAGGGGTAGACGATGAAAATAGCTGTAATTGGTGGTGGTATTTCGGGCGTTTCTGCCGCGTTTTGGTTATCCAAGAGCTTGAAAGAGCTCAAGAAAGACTATGAAATCACACTTTTTGAAAAAAATGAAAAGCTTGGTGGGTCGATTGACACAGTGACAAAAGGGGATTTTACTGTTGAGGCTGGCCCCAATGGATTCCTTGACTCAAAGCCTTATACACTAAAGTTGGTTGATGATGCCGGATTGTCGGATAAATTATACAAAAGCAACGATCTGGCAAGAAAAAGGTATATTATGAGATACGGCAGGCTTATCAGGTTGCCGGAAAAACCACCGCAGTTCTTCAAAACAGACCTTCTTACCTTGAAGGGTAAGTTGAGAGTAATTGCTGAATATTTTGTACCCCAAAAGATACTTGAAGATGAAACAGTTGCTGACTTTGCAAGAAGAAGACTTGGCTCTGAGGCATGTGATTATCTTATCAGCCCTATGGTATCAGGAATTTTTGCAGGCGATCCTGAAAAAATGAGCCTGAGGGCATGTTTTCCTGTAATTTATGAGCTGGAAGTTAAATTTGGCGGTCTTTTTAAAGGGATGCTTAAAAAAAGAGAGAAGAAAAGTGGACCTGCCGGGCCTGGCGGTGTGCTTACATCATATTCAGGTGGACTTATAAATCTAATAAACGATGTTGCAAAGAAATTTGAGAATGTTACCATAAAGACTAATGCTGCAGTTAAGAGTATTTTTAAAGAAAATGAAAAATTTAGAATTTGTTATGGTGATGATTCCATTTCTTTTGATGTGGTCATATTAACCTGCCCGGCCTATGAAGCAGAAAAAATTATAAGACCTTTGAGTGAAAAACTTGCCGTTAATTTTGGCAAAATCCCTTACGCCCCTGCATTTGTGGTAGGTCTTGGGTTTGATGAAAAAGATATTAAGGATAGTCTCGATGGATTTGGGTATCTTATCCCTGCCAAAGAAAATAGAAAGATTTTAGGTGCCCTTTTTACATCTTCAATTTTTCCAGAAAGAGTTAAAAATGATAAGAGGCTTATAAGGGTAATTATGGGTGGTGATAGAAACAGATGGATTCTTGAAAAGTCAAATGAGGAGCTTATTGATATTGCCTATAATGAGATAAAGGATACCCTAAAAATAACCGGTAAGCCTGTCAGCAATGTTTGTTTTAGATGGGAATATGCAATACCACAATATTATATTGGTCATTTAAAAATAGCTGAATCTGTTGAGCAGATTTCTTCAGAGATTGGGAATTTTTATGTTGGCGGCAATATCTTGTACGGGGTTGGAATTAATGATTGTACAAAAAGAAGTTTTGATATAGTGGAAAAAATAATTCAAAATATTAAGTAAAATAAGGGGGCGAAGTGGAGAATATTGCTTGGTCGACGGTAATTTCTGGCTTTATTGGTGGTTTGGGACTTTTTCTTATTGGTATGAAAATAATGTCCGAAGGTTTGCAAAAAAGGGCAGGTAACAGTCTTAGAAAGATACTTGAAAAGCTTACTACCAATAGATATTTAGGGGTTATAGTAGGTCTTGTTGTAACCTCAATTATTCAAAGTAGTTCCGCTACTACGGTGATGGTAGTGGGATTTGTTAATGCAGGGCTAATGAATTTGTCCCAATCATTAAGTGTTGTTTTGGGAGCAAATATAGGTACAACAATGACTGCGCAGCTAATCGCATTTAAAATAAGTAAGCTTGCCTATCCAGCAATTGCACTTGGTGTGGCTTTTAAAATGTTTTCAAAAAAACAAAAACGTCAATATTTTGGAGAAATATTGCTTGGCTTTGGCCTTTTGTTTTTAGGAATGAAAACAATGGAAGGTGCTTTTGTACCTTTGAGAAAGAGTCAAGAATTTATGGATATTTTTGTATATTTTTCACAAAATCCTTTAGCTGCCATATTTGCTGGTACTGTTTTGACTATGATTGTTCAGAGTAGCTCTGCTATGATGGGTATAACTATAGCACTTGCAAGCACAGGTATAATTGACTATTCAGCTGCAATAGCATTTGTACTTGGTGAAAATATCGGAACTACTATAACAGCCAATCTTGCTGCAATCGGTGCAAATGCTAATGCCAAAAGGGCTGCAGTAGGCCATTTCCTGTTTAATGTTTTTGGTGTAGCATATATGTATATATTCTTAAAATATTTTGGTCATTTTGTGGACATTATAACACCAGGTGACCCTTATTTTACTGACTCACAGGGGAATGCGCCATATATAGCAAGACACATCGCAAATTTTCACACTATGTTTAATATAATTAATACGATAATATTTTTACCTATGCTTGGCCTGTTAGCTAAAGCTTGCGAAAGGCTTGTCAAAGATAGTGCCGAGAAAACCAAAACTACAAAATATATTGATGACAGACTTATTGATACACCAGCACTTGCTGTTGCTCAGGCAAAAAAAGAGGTCGAGAGGATGTCAAATATTGCTCTGTCCATGCTTGAAGATGCAAAAAAAGCATTTTTTAACAGAGATTTGAAACTTATTGAAAGTATTTATCAACGTGAAAATATAGTTGACCAGCTGGAAAAAGACATTTCGGTATTTGTAGTAAAATTATTTCAAAAATCTCTAAGCGATGAAGGTTCCAAAACTGTTGATGGCATACTTCATGTTCTTCATGATATAGAAAAGATAGCTGACCATTCTGAAAATATAGCAAAATTTACGGAAAAAATTATTGAAAAGGATATATATTTCTCAGAAAAGGCCAATGAGGAAATGGCAGAGATATTTGATGTGGTTATCAGGTTTGCCAGAAATATCTTGAATATCTATAATAAAGAAACATATGAAGTAAATATTAATACTGAGGACGAGAATATTATAGATAAATTACGTAAGGAATTTAAGAATAACCATATGAAAAGGCTCAATGAAGGGGTTTGTACAGTGGATGCAGGTATTGTGTATGTGGATATATTAAACAACCTTGAAAAAGCAGGTGACCATACATTTAATATAGCTCAGTTATTGCAGGGTGTTAACAAGTGATTTGCGGTGCTGTTGATATCGGAAGCAACACTTTAAGGTTTATTGTTGCAGATGTTGTTTCAGGTAAGATTAACAACATTCTGTATGAGCAAAGGCATATCATAAGGCTCGCTGAAGGTATTAAAAATTCCAATAGAATATCTATGGCAGCATTTGAAAGACTTTTATGCGCACTTTTATCCGTAAAAGAATCAGTAGCTGATTTTGATAATATTGGTATAAGATATGTTGCAACAAGTGCCCTCAGGGAAGCAGAAAACGGCAAGGAAATAGTTGATGCAATATTTGAAAAACTTAAAATAAAAATTGAGGTTATTTCTTCCGAGGAGGAAGCTGAGTACATGTTTAAAGGGGTGGCTTCTGTAATTGATATTGAGGATAAGGTATCTCTTATTTTCGACATAGGTGGTGGTTCTACGGAATATATTATATCTGATAAAGGAAGTATTGTATTTAACAAAAGTTTTGATCTTGGTGTGGTGAAATTGTCTGACGAGTATGATTTTACCGGCAAAATTTCAGAAGAGATGAAAGTTAGGCTTTTTGACAGAGTTAATTCTGTAATCTTAAGTTTACCACTTCGCAAAATTGACTGCGCAATAGCAACTGCAGGGACAGCTACAACACTTGCCGCAATCGATATGAAACTTGTTGATTACGATTATAGAAAGGTAAACAACTACAGGTTAAAATATGAAAGGATAAAAGAGATATTTGATATTCTTTGTAATTTGGACATAAAAGGAAGAGAAAAAATCGAAGGCCTTGAAAAGGGGAGGGCAGATTTGATAATTGCAGGTGCTGCAATAGTTATCAAAAGTATGGAAATATTTTCAATTGATGAATTGATAATCAGTGATTTTGGGTTAAGGGAGGGACTTGTTGTTTCTTACTGCAAATGAGATAGCAATACCTTTTGTTACCGGTTTTGTAGGTTATTTCACAAATTACCTTGCCATCAAAATGCTTTTCAGGCCACACAAAAAAAGGATATATAGTCTTGGCTGGCAGGGCGTAATACCTAAAAACAGAGGAAAACTTGCCAAAGAAGTTGGTATCCTTGTCGGCAATAACCTTCTTACAGAAAAAGAGATTTTGAAATCATTCAAGAAAGAAGAGTTTCAAGCTTACTTGCAGGAATTTATCAGGAAAGAGCTGCGAAATATTTTAAGCAAGGATTACGGTGATTTCGAGCAGCTGATTAATAAGGTTGGTTTAAATTTAGGTGAATTGATTGAATTGGTATACGACAGAATATTGCTGAATGAAGAATTTATCGATTCTTTGATTAAAATTATAGTTGAAAATATAAAACAATTCAAACTTGGTGATTTTATTGATGTTGGTGAAGTGTTGACTGACATCATTAAAAAAGTATTTGAAAATGAAAAGTGGAAGCAAAAACTTATAAAGGAAATTTCTGCTTATTTAAACAATATAATACTTTCAGGTGTTTGCTTAAGGCAGATTATCCCTGCAAGTTTTTATGAATCGCTGATAAATTCTTCGGGAAATATCACATTAAAAATACTTGAGTACATAAAAAAATTATCAGAAGATGAAGAAGTAAAAAAGAAAATTGTAAAAAAACTTGTTGATATTAAAAATAATTCTTTCAAAACTGGTCTCTTTGACCAGCTCAAACTTGGAATGCTGAATCTTTTTCTTAATGAGGACGTTATAGCAGATATTGTAAACTCCAAATTTCCAGAAATTATTGAAAATATAACAGAAAGTGAAGAGATTAAAGAAAAGATAAGCATTACAATAAAGAATAAGGTAGCTGATTTTCTTGATATGCCGGTTTATAAGCTTGTAGAAAAATTAAAAGTAGAAGATTTCTACTCGATAAAAACATTCTTTGAGGGGAAACTATTAAGCTTTATGAACTCCCCTTTTATAGTTGATAAAATTTCATACATTATTGACTCAAATGCCAGTGAATTGAATAATATAAAAGTCGGAGATATTTACGATTTGATTAGTCCAGGCTCTTCAGAAAATGTTTATAAAAAGATTCTTTTGAAAAAGTTAAAAAATGAAGATATAAAAAGCACCATTGTGAGAATATCTTGCAAAAATATTGGTAATTTAAAAATTTCCGGAATTTATGACAAAATTTCCCAAAAAACATTCAGAAATATTGTTGATTTTGTTACAAGAGAAGCAAATGAACTTTTACACAGGAATATCACTCCGGTACTTGAAACACTTAATATTCAGAGTATTGTTGAGGAAAAGATAAATTCTCTTAATTTGTATGAAGTTGAGAATATGCTGTTTTCTTTTATGAAAGACCAGTTTAAATGGATTAACATACTTGGTTTTGTGCTTGGATTTATTTTTGGTTGTGTTCAGATTATATTTTTTAAATTTATATAAAGGGGTGTTTTATGAAGAAGTTATTTGCCATTTTGGTTGCTGTTTTGCTCGTTGTGTCGTGTTCCAAAGGTGTGAAAATAGATACAAAGGGGGCAAAATTAAAGAGAAGTGAGGCAATAAATATCCTAAAGTCAAGCCTTCAATCTCTGGAAATTGATTCAAACTTAAAGTTTGCGAAAACAATTGTAAGTGATGAGGGGAATGCTTTTGCTTTTTTATGGAGCAAGGAAGGTACAAATAAAAAATTTTTGAGATTTTGGGAAGTTTATGGGAGCAATCTTGAAGCTTATGTAAAAGAAAACAGTGGCAAATATACTATAAAGGTTAAGAGCGACTCGGTGGATAACAATTGTTACGGATATGTTTTTGATGAGCCAAGAGTTTCTGATAATGGCGTGAAAGTTGTCTGGGATGATTATTCCAAATTTGGCTGCTCTCATAATCTTGAGTTGACATTTAACAATAAGGATGCAGCTTATAAATTTGTTGAGGCTCTGGCTTCAATTAAGGCAAAGCCAATAAAACTTGACCTTGTAAAACCTGAGCCAAAAGAGCCAACTGATAATACAGAAAATAAAGGCACCAAATGCACAGTAGATAAGATATTGAAAATGCAGGAAATTGGTCTTTCAAAAGAGGAGATAAAGAAAGTTTGCGAGTAGAATAAGTTATTTGCTATTATGCAATTCTCTGGAAAGATATGGGTTTGTTGAAATAACAATGTAATGAGTAGAATTATATAGGTTGACAATTTTTTTGGTAAAGTATGAACATATTTATAAAGGACTTACGCAAAAGTTATAAAAATGTTAAGGCATTAGTCGGAGTTACATTAAATGTTGAAAATAACTCCATAACCGCGCTTCTTGGACCAAACGGTGCGGGCAAAACAACTCTTATTAATATCTTGACAGGCCTTTTAAAAGCAGACGCCGGTGAAGTTTATTATGGAGAATCTCTTTTTTATACCGAAAATAACAATGTTAAAAGGGCTATAGGTGTTGTTCCTCAAATCAATAACGTTGACAGAGATTTAACCGTTATTGAAAATTGGTTAATCCATCTTGTTTTATTTGGATATAAAAAAGGTGAAATAGATAATGCCATAGATAAGATGTTACATTTTACCGGACTAAATGAACATAAAAACAAAAAGGCAGGGAATCTTTCAGGAGGATTAAAAAGACGTCTTGTTATAGGACGAGCGCTTCTTCACAATCCAAAAGTGTTACTGCTTGACGAGCCAACTGTGGGGCTTGACCCTTTATCAAGAAGAATATTGTGGGATTTTATTAAAAAGATAAAGATTGAAACCGGGTGCACTATACTTCTTACCACTCACTACATTGAAGAGGCTGAAAGATTGTCAGATTATGTATATTTTATAAGTGATGGGGTGATTGTTAAGGAAGGGGAGCCTGAGATTCTGAAAAGTGAAATGGGTAAATATGCTCTTGAGATTTTTAAGGATGACAAAACATTGGAAGAGTTTTATCAGAGTAGGGACGACGCTGTACATAGGCTTGAGTCAATAAAAGATGCAACATTTGCAAAAATAAGAGAAGTGAATTTAGAGGATGTTTATCTTAAAGTAACGGGTAAAAGGATAAATTGATGCATGGGATTTCAGGTATTTTTTTAAGAGAAATATTAGTACTTAAATCAAGAATCTGGAAAGTTATTCTCTCAAGTTCTGTGTCCCCATTGTTGTTTTTATTGGCATTTGGCTTTGGAATTGAAAAAAATTCTGATATAGGTGGAATCAATTATGTACATTTTTTGATACCAGGTCTTATTACTATGAGTTCGATGAATCAGGCGTATGGAATTTCAACTGAAATCAATATTTCAAGGTTTTATTTCAAAATTTTTGATGAATATTTGCTTGCCCCGGTTAAAAGATGGCAGATAATTGCCGGTGAGTCTTTATACGGTGTAGTAAAAGGGTTAATTCCTGTTTTAATTGTCTATATTTATGGCGTGTTCCTGAATGTAGGAATGAGACCTGGTTTTTTATTTATAATATCTCTAATAGTGCATCTTTTGACATTTTCTTTAATCGGTTTTATTGTTGCATTAATTGTAAAAAATCATGGAGATCAATTTAGCGTGAATACATTTGTAATGACACCGATGATTTTTTTGTCCGGTACATTCTATCCTGTTGAGGATATGCCAGCAGTTATCAGATATATTGCGTATTTTTTCCCTTTAACATATTCTAACAGGCTGATAAGAAGTTCTTTGCTTGGTAACGGTTTTTCTTTTTATGATTTTTTTCTTTTATTTGTCATGATGGTGGTTTTGTTTTTTATTGCAAAAAAGGTAATTGATAAAGTTGAAACGATTTAGTTAATTTTTAAAAACAAAGTTTATAGCTTTGCACCGCAATATTTGCAGTATTTGGCATCAAGATCATGTCCATCCTGACCACATGCAGGACAGGCTTCGGTGGTCACAGGTTTATTGTATCTGCTCATTTCAGATGTAACAATTCCTGTTGGCACTGCAATTACACCGTAACCGATTATCATTACAAAGGACGCAATAAACTGCCCGAGAGCAGTTGAAGGGGATATGTCTCCGTAACCTACTGTTGTAAGTGTAACTATTGCCCAATATATCGAGCGGGGGATACTTGTAAAACCGTTTTCGGGCCCTTCAACAACATACATTATTGCTCCTACAATTATAACCACATTCAAAACGGCAAATAAAAAAACAGTTATTTTGTATCTACTGGCTTTTAATGCCATTATAATTACAGAGCCGTGATTTACATATTTAGTAAGTTTTAATATTCTGAAAATTCTAAGAAGTCTAATTGCTCTGATTACTACCAAAAAATGTGTGCCTTCCAAAAAAATTTCAAGATATGTAGGCAAGATAGCCAGAAGGTCAACAATGCCATAAAAACTGAAAATATATTTTAATGGCTTGCCAATGGTATAAATTCTTAAGAAATATTCAATTGTAAATAGAATAGTGAAAAGCCACTCAACAGCATAGAAAATGTTACCATATTCAAAATTTAAGCTTTTTACACTTTGAAGTATCGATGCAAATATACTAAGTGAAATTGACAAAAGAAGAATTAGATCAAAAAGCTTACCTGCTTTTGTTTCAGCTTCAAATATAATTTCATATAGTCTTTTTCTTAGAGTCATTAGTTAAGATAGTCGTAAAGTTTTTTCTTCATAGCCTTTTTTTTGAGCTTGCTGAGAGCCCTTGCTTCAATTTGCCTGACTCTCTCTCTGCTTATTTTCATCATTTCACCAATCTCTTCAAGAGTTTTTGGTGTTTCGCCTTCAAGTCCAAATCTAAGTTTTATAATTTCAGCTTCCCTCTCAGGTAATTCTTCTACAATTTCTTCAAGGGAGTTTTTAAGATTGGTATGTATTATTTCATCTTCGACAGATTTGCTTTCGGATTCAAGAAGATCTATAAATGTTTTATCTTCACCTTCTTTAAGGGGTGCTTCAAGGGAGAGGTAATTTCTTGAAACCCTTAAAACATTTTCTACGTCAGCAAGTTCCATGTCAAGATATGATGCAATCTCATCTGCCGTTGGCTCTCTGTCGAGCTCTTTACTTAATTTTTCAGTGGCTTCATTAATTTTATACAAAATGCTTGCCTGTTTTATTGGTAGTTTTACAGTGCCTGACTGCTCAGCCAGCGCCTGAATTATTGCCTGACGAATCCACCAGACGGCATAAGAGATAAATTTAACCCCTTTATCCGGATCAAATCTTCTCGCAGCTTCTAATAAGCCCAAATTTCCTTGATTTATTATATCGCTCATGGAAAGCCCTGAATTTCGATACCTGTTTGCAATTGAAACAACAAACTTCAAATTGCCAAGTACGAGCTCTTTGATGGCCTCTTCATCCCCTTGCTGGATTCTTTTTCCAAGCTCATACTCTTTCTCTTTTGTAAAGTGAGTATATTCGGAGATTTTGTTTAAATAGGTTTTTAGGGAGTCTTCAGAAACAGGGGGGAAGGGGATATCTTCCACAAGGAAATCTATCCCCTCGTCATTTTCTTCTGTTTCAATATCATCAATCTCTTCTATCTTGCTTTTTTCTTTATCCATTTACCTACCTTAAGATAATGATTTAAAAAAATCACTTTTTGTTCACTGTATTATACCATAATTATCCTATTTTAACATCAAAATTTAAATTTCCATTTTCAAATGTTGCAAACACCTTTGAGTTTTTAACAATTATCCCTTTAAGTATTGCTTCGGCTACTTTGTTTTCTATTATTTTTTGTATCGCTCTCTTCATCGGCCTTGCTCCAAACTTGGGGTCAAAGCCAACTTTCACTATTTCGTTTATAACGCTTTCGTCAAATTCTATTTCTATAAAGTTTTCCTTTAATCTTTCCTTAAATTCGTCAAGCAAAATTTTTGCAATGTTTTTAAGGTGATTTTCATCAAGCGGGTGAAATACTATAATATCATCAACCCTGTTCAAAAATTCTGGTTTGAAAAAATTTGACAACTGTTTAAACACCATAGAAGCGATTTCATCATATTTTGATGTAAAGTCTTTATTTTGTTCAAAAAAGCTTTGTATGGTTTCGCTGCCAATATTGGATGTCATTATTATTACTGTGTTTTTGAAATTTACAGTTCTACCCTTAGCATCAGTTAGTCTTCCATCGTCCAATATTTGAAGCAGGAGATTAAATACATCAGGATGTGCCTTTTCAATCTCATCCATTAAAATAACACTGTAAGGTTTCCTTCTTACTTTTTCCGTGAGCTGTCCCCCTTCTTCGTATCCTATATATCCGGGAGGGGCTCCTATAAGTTTTGCTACGGAATGCTTTTCCATATATTCGCTCATATCAAGTCTTATCAGAGCGTCTTCAGTGTCAAAAAGGAATTCAGCCAAGGCTTTTGCAAGTTCGGTTTTTCCCACACCTGTTGGCCCCAAAAATATAAATGAACCAATAGGCCTTTTTGGATTGTTAAGTCCTGCGCGGCTTCTTCTTACAGCATCACTTATGACCTGTACCGCTTTTTCCTGACCAATTACTCTTTTGTGAAGAAAATCCTCCATTCTAATTAATTTATCGGCTTCCTCTTCTAAAAGCTTTGTCACAGGAATCCCTGTCCATTTTGAGATAATTTCAGCTATATCTTCTTCTTCAACTTCCTCTTTGAGCATCTTGGAGTCTTTTTGTATCTCTTTCAGTTTGCTGTTGAGTTCTTCAAGTTTTTTGTTTTCTTCCACAAGTTTTCCATACTTAATCTGGGAAGCAAGTTCAAAATTGCCGTTGCGCTCTGCGTTTTGCATTTCTGTTTTAAGCTGTTCGATGTTAGCTTTTACTTCCCTGATGCTCTGAATAAGTTCTTTTTCATTTTTCCAGTGAGCTTTCAGTTGATTAATCTTTTCATTGAGGTTTGCAAGCTCTTCTTCAATTTTTTCCAGTCTGATTTTACTTGCTTCATCTTTTTCTTTTAAAAGAGCCTGTCTTTCAATCTCAAGTTGCCTGTATTTCCTGTCAAGTTCATCAAGCTCTGTTGGGAGGCTGTCAATCTCCATTCTAAGTTTTGCTGTAGCTTCATCAATTAAATCTATTGCCTTGTCGGGCATAAATCTGTCAGAAATGTATTTATGGGCAAGATATGCAGCAGCCACAAGAGCAGAGTCTTTTATTTTTACTCCGTGGTGAACCTCATACTTTTCTTTTAATCCTCTTAAAATTGAAATTGTGTCTTCAACAGATGGTTCATCTACCATCACCGGTTGAAATCTTCTCTCAAGGGCAGCATCCTTTTCAATATGTTTTTTATACTCATCAAGGGTTGTGGCACCGATACAGTGCAGTTCACCTCTTGCAAGAGCAGGTTTTAATAGGTTAGCAGCATCCATAGCACCTTCTGCAGCACCAGCACCCACAAGTGTATGAATTTCATCAATGAAAAGGATAATTTCTCCTTCTCTTTCTTTTATTTCTTTCAATATTGCCTTTAATCTGTCTTCAAATTCACCTCTGTATTTTGTGCCTGCTATAAGGGCTCCAAGATCAAGTGTCAGCACAATTTTATCTTTTAATGTCTCAGGCACGTCCTTATTTACAATTCTCTGGGCAAGACCTTCGACAATTGCAGTCTTACCTACACCTGGCTCTCCAATAAGCACAGGGTTATTTTTTGTCCTTCTGGAAAGAACATGTATTACACGTCTAATCTCTTCATCTCTTCCGATAACCGGGTCAAGTTTGCCTTGCTCTGCATATTCTGTTAAGTTAATTGTATATTTTTTTAGTGCTTCAGTTTTTGACTCTGGATCTTCACTATCAACCTTTGTTGAGCCTCTGATTTCCTTGATGGCTTTTTTAACTGTGCTGCTGTCTATCCCCTGTTTGGTTAGAATTTGTCTTAGAGAATAACCGGCATTTTCGACAATTCCAAGCAGAAGGTGCTCAGTTGAAACGTAACTGTCCTGAAATTCCTTTAAAACTTTAAAGGCATAATCAAGCACCTTTTTTGTGTCACCAGAAATGTAAATCTGGCTTACATCGCTTACCTTTGGAAGTTTTTTTAAAATATCCTGTGTATCCTCAAGCAGTCCCGGTACGTTTACACCGATTTTTTGCAAAATAGGTTTAACTATCCCTTCTTCCTGTTTGAGTAAAACAGTAAGAAGGTGTTCCGGTTCAATTTGCTGATGGCTGAGCTGTTCAGCAAGTGCCTGTGCACCTTGAATGGCCTCGGAAGATTTTATTGTTAGTTTGTTCCAGTTTATCATATTCTTACTCCTCTCTTTCCACTTTTATTTTTATAATTTCCTTTTTGGGGGAAGGTACAAGTGCACCTTCCTTTTTTGATTTGTCGCAATTTTCTTTTATATATTTCAGAAGCATATCTACCTGATTTTGCAGTGATTCAATCTGCTCCTTCATGTTCATTATTATTTCAACACCTGCCAAATTTACCCCCATTTCCCTTGTAAGTGTCAGGATAAATTTTAACTTTTCAATATCCTCATCAGAGTATAATCTGGTGTTACCTTCGCTCCTTGAAGGTTTTAGAAGCTCCAGCCTTTCATATTGCCTTAGTGTCTGGGGGTGAATTTCAAACATTTCCGAAACTATGCTTATCATATACAAAGGTTTTTTTTTCATAAGTCACCCCGGATTTATAATTGTCCTTTTTCTAACAAGTGTTTTCTGTCAGCAATGCTGTATCTCTTTTTTATTTCTTTAAGTGTTTGCCTATCCTGTTCGATTGCTACCTGTGGGACCTTGACGATTATGTTTACATAAAGGTCACCTTTTGAGCTCCCATTTATTATTGGTACACCTTTTCCTCTGATTCTAAGTTGCTGATTTGGCTGTGTCCCTGCAGGGATATTTATATTTACCGCTCCATAAGGGGTTGGGATAGTTATCTTTTCTCCAAGTGATGCCTCAAACATATCAACTTCCACGTCTATATACAGGTTATTCCCCTGTCTTTTGTACAATTTATGAGGGCTTACATTTGTAATTATATATAAATCTCCAGGTTTCCCGCCATTTTTTCCGTCGTTTCCTTTACCGGAAATTCTGATTTTTGAATTATTGTCTACCCCGGCAGGGATTTTTACTTTTAGTTTTTCTTTTGCAGTAACAAATCCGGAACCGCCACAACCTGAACAAACTGATGTAAAAGCTTCTCCGCTACCACCGCATGATCTGCATGTGGACATCATATTGATAAATCCTGACCTTTGCCCTGAAACCCCCGTACCATTACAGGTAGGGCAAACTGTTTTGCTTCCACCTTTGCCAAGGCATTTGCTACAGGTGACTTTTCTTGCTATGTTGAGTTCATACGTGTTGCCGTAAATTACATCCCTGAAAGGTATGTTTATTGTATAGTAGATATCTTCACCATTTTGAGCAGCAGAAGAGGAGTGTTTTTTACCTCTTCTGCCTCCAAAAAGCTCATCAAAAATATCTCCGAATATGTCAAAACCATGGGATTTGAAGTTTCTCAAATCTTCAAAATTCATGTTTGAAAAATCATATCCCTGACCACCGGATGTAAAGGCATCATGCCCCAATGTGTCATACTGCTTTCTTTTTTCTGGGTCTGACAAAACAGCGTAAGCTTCCGAAACCAACTTAAACTTTTCTTCAGCTTCCTTGTTGTTAGGGTTTATGTCAGGATGGTACTTGCGTGCAAGCTTTCTGTAAGCTTTTTTTATTTCATCCTGAGTCGCATTTTTGTTTATTCCAAGTATTTCATAATAGTTCTGTTTTGTCATAGAATCACCACTTATTTGTTATATTAGTCCTCTTTTTCAACTTTAATTACTTTTGGCTTTATCTCATCCTTTTTGCCAATTTCAATCTTCAATATCCCTTCCTTGAGACTTGCTTTAATTTTGTTGTGATCAACTGTGTTTGGCAATGAGAATGATCTTGCAAATTTACCAAAGTTTCTCTCAAGTCTGTAAAAATTGTCGCTGTCTTTTTCATAAGGCAGTTTTTTCTCGCCTTTGATTGTGAGTATTCCATCAGTAATCTGAAGGTCAATATCATTTTCTGATACACCTGGTATTTCCATTACAATAGAGATTCCGTTCTCTTTTTCAAATATGTCTACTGGTGGGTACCATTCACCATACTGAGACTTTCTGTCATTTTGAACAGTTTCGTCAAATATTTTGTTGATTCTTTCCTGCAATGACATGATGTCTTTAAATGGGTCCCATCTTACGATTGCCATATCGCACCTCCTGAAATTTTATTCTAACAATATAATAATATTTGAGTGTATTTATGTCAAGTTTTTTTATTGAGTATTTATAATATTATTTTCTGAACGTTTCAAAAAATTAAAAATCCTTTATTTGTATAAAAATTTTGAATATTATAAACTTTGTATGGAAGACAGAAAAATAATATTTTTTATAATCTTATCGTTTTTGGTGCATATTGGATTCTTTTATCTTTTTCATTTTGAAAAAGCAGAGCCTAAAAATGAGAAACCTACATATGTAGATATAATAAAAAAGGAAAAAAAAGAAACTCAAAGTGAAAAAAAAGACAAGCCTGATATTTTAAGCGATAAAGATATTGATTTGAAAAAAAAGACTGATGTCAAAAAAGATGATTTTTCAGATACAAAAAAGGAAATAAAATCTTCTCCTGCTGAAAAATATATATTGCCTGAAAAACCTCAAAATAAAATTGTTAAGGAAGAAAATGTCGAAAAGAAAATTGATAAAAATGAGATAAAAGAAAAAATATCAAAGGATATTGCAGAAAAAAAAGATGATAAAATTTTTAAAGATGAGCAAAATAAAAGGGAAGAAAACAATGCAAATGATAAACAGATAAGCATTCTTGATAACAAGTCTCTTATAAAAAATATACTTAATCCGGGCGAAATTATCAATGATGTGGCAAATTATAATTTAAGTACGTCCAGAGAAGGGGAGGACGATGTAAATTTTAATTCTATGAAGTTTAAATATGCCTCATATTTTTATAAATTTAAGAGAAGGTTATACAATGTATGGACATACCCTTCAAGGTCAGTAATGAATTATGAAGAAGGAACTGTAAGAATAAAATTTTCCATATTGAAAGATGGTACTATTACCAATATTCAGATTGTATCAAGCAGCGGTTATCCTGATCTTGACAATGCAGCTGTAAATGCGCTGAATAATATGGGCAAGGTTCCGTTGAGCGACTCTTTTGGTTTAGAGAGGCTTAATGTGGACGGATATTTTAGTTACAAACTTGGGTTTATAGGTATATATTGATGCCTGATAAATATAGGATTGTGCCAACTACTGCTGATGTAGGTATTGAGGCTTTTGGAACCAATGAAAAAGAGCTTTTGGAAAATTGTCTTCAAGGACTTTATTTTATATGTTTTGACAAAATGCCTGATGTCAAAAATGAAGTGGGGATAATCTCTTTTCAGTTTAAGACTGTTGAAGAGCTGGTTTTCGAAATTCTTGATGAGGCTATTTTTTATCTTTATACAAAAAGCTGTATTTTAAAAGTTGATAAAGTTGAAAAAAAGGATGGCTCATATAAAGTTTCTTTGAAAATAATTTTAGCTGATGATATTTTGCAAATTGAAGTGAAGGCCGTTACAAAGCACAATTTTTTTGTGAAAAATAAAGAAGGAAATTGGAATGCATTTGTGATATTTGACATATGAAGGTTTATGAAAAGATAATCGGTGCGGTAATAAAATTTGAGAAGATTCATAGTTTTTTAAAAGATGATTGTATCGTAGCATTTTCAGGTGGCCTTGATAGCCAGGTGCTCCTGGATGTCATTAAAAGGTATAAATCTGATATGAAAATAAAAGCCAGGACAATCGCATGTCATGTCCCTGTTTTTGCTGAGGGTATCAAACGTCTTGAATCTACTGGCGTAGTGGAGCTTGAAATCAACGATAGTATAAAATTCCCCGTAAACTGCAGTTTGTGCAGCAGAATAAGAAAAAGGGCATTGCTTGAATATGCTGAAAAAAGCAATATTACCAACATACTTCTTGGACATAATAAAAGTGATTTTGTAGAAAATTTTTTATACAATCAAATTTACCACAAAAGACTTGAAAGTATGCCTCTAAAAAGAACGTATTTTGGCAAGTACAATTTTTTAAGACCTTTTGCATTTTGCGATAGAAAATATATTGAAACTTATGCAAGGAAAAATAATCTATATGATATTGAAAATAAGTGTACTTTTCAAAGTAATTTAAGAAGTGGTTTTCGAGAAACTATTGACAAACTGAATAAAAACTATAATCTCTACAATAATATTATGGATTTGATAGAAGAAAATAATTTTTATGGAGAATCAAATGAATAAAGATTGGACTTTAAAATGGATGGCATGGGAAATAACTGCAAAATGCAATTTAAATTGTGTGCATTGCCGTTCCTCTTCAGACATACATTCTGCCGAAGGGAAATTTACATTAGAAAAGTGCAAAGCACTTCTTGATGATATTTCCACTTTTGCATCCCCTGTTATAGTGCTTTCCGGGGGCGAACCACTTTTGAGAAAGGACGTATTTGATATTGCCAAATATGGAACTGATAAAGGTTTTAGAATGTGCATGGCTACAAATGGTGTGCTGGTAAATGATGAAGTTTGCGAAAAAATTAAGAGTAGCGGAATCAAAATAGTTTCTTTGAGTCTTGATGGGTCAACGGCTGAAATTCATGATGATTTTAGAGGGCAAAAAGGTGCATTTGAAGGTGTGTTGAAGGCTTCTGAATATTTTAATAAGCACGGTATAAAATTTATTATAAACTCATCTTTTACAAAGAGAAATCAGCATGATATCCAAAATACGTATAAACTTGCAAAGAAGCTTGGTGCTACTGCCTGGTATATGTTTTTGATTGTGCCGACCGGAAGAGGGGAAGAAATAATGAAAGAGCTTGTTAGTAAAGAGGATTATGAGGATATTTTAAATTGGCACTATGAAATGGAAAAAGGTGAAGAGGAGATTCTTGTCAGACCAACCTGTGCACCTCAATATTATAGAATCTGGCATGAAAGAAGCAAAGAGGATGGGACTGACAAAACGAGAAGGAGCTTGACATTTTCTACCGGTGGCGGAAAAGGCTGTATTGCTGCCCAGTCTATCTGCTTTGTAAACTCTGATGGGGATGTGTTGCCTTGTTCATATTTTCCAATGCCGGCCGGTAATGTGTTTGAACAAAGCCTGAAAGATATATGGGAAAGCTCAAAACTATTTAATGATTTGAGAAGTTTTAAAGATTATGAAGGCAAGTGCGGTGTATGCAAACACTTAGGTGTGTGTGGCGGGTGTAGAGCCAGGGCATATGCTGTTACAGGGTCATATATGGCTGAAGAGCCATTTTGCGACTACATTCCTGCAAATTATAAATGCTAAATGAAATTAAATACGGTTACTGCAAAATAACTTGAAATACCTACAATAATCCATAGGGCTATTCCGAAAATTATCGGCTTTAGTCCTACCTTTTTTAAAGTTTCTCGGGAGATGCCTGTCCCTATTAAAAAAAGTGTCACCACCAACATCTGTTTGGCTGTTAAGTAAATAATATGCCAAACATCTGAAAAAGATTTAAAGTAGGAATTGATAAAAGCAGCTAAGATAAAAAACAGTATAAAATATGGAAGATTTATTTTGCCACCTTTTCTGTTTTTAATACTGAAGAATATTACAAAAGGAGCAATCCATAACGCTCTGCTTAGTTTTACTGTTGTGCCTACCATAAGCGCTTCATTGCCGTAAACCGATGTTGCTCCGACAACACTACTTGTATCATGAATTGCCAGAGCAGCCCATACTCCAAAAGCATGTTGACTCATTTCCAAAAGGTGGCCAAAAAACGGAAATATTAAAAGTCCTAAGGCATTTAGACTGAATACCACACCAAGTGATACTGCAATATCTTTTTCATCAGCATTAATAACAGGACTTAATGCAGCAATTGCACTTCCTCCGCAGATTGCTGTACCGAAACTTATCAATTTGTTTGCATTAGGCTCTATTTTTATATATTTGCCTAATATATAGCCTGTAAAAATAACAAAAATTATACCTAAAAAAGTGAAGAGAATAGAATTTTTACCCACTTCAACGACTTTATAAAGTGGCACTCCAAATCCAAGCCCTACAACAGCAAGTTTAAGCAGCTGTTTGCTAATTTTTGCTGACTGTTTGGGGAATGGATTTTCAAAAAAGATACCTAAAATAAGACCCAATAACAACGCATGATGCGACTTTACAAAAGGCATTAATGATAGTGTTAGAAAAGCGAAATAAAGTATTTTACTCATAAGCAGTCCCATTTAATTTTTATAAATCTTCTAATTTGATATTATGGGAATTTCTTATAATCCTATAGCCTGGAATTGTCAAATCTATAATACTGGATGGATTTTTATTATCTGTGCCCTGATAAATATAATAATTTACCTTATTGGAAAAATTTTTAATTATATTCTTAATTGATGGGTCGTATTCCTGACCTGAAAAGTTAGCACTTGTAGCAGTTACTGGTTTATCAAAATAATCTATCATATCTGCTACCGGTAAGTTTGAAACCAATCTTACGGCTATTTTTGCTTCCAAAACACAATATTTATAGTTTAAATTTGTATTCAAGATAAAAGTAAATTTTCCTGGCCAGAATTTATTCAAAACTTTTAACTGGGCATCAGATAAATCAGCCTTTAAATATGACAATTGATTGATATTTGAAATTAAAACGGGGAAAGGTTTTGAGTAGTCCCTATTTTTAAGTTCAAATATTTTATTGTTGGCCTTTTCATCGTTAAAAAAAGCACCGATTCCATAGATTGTGTCGGTAGGAAAAATGACAGGCTCATTTTTTTTATGAGCCTGTGAAAAAATATTTATAAAATTTTCTTTGTTTGATTTTAATATTAGCAAAGATTATTGCCTCTTATTTTTAAGAATTTCCTGAACTTCTTCGTTATCCCTATAAACTTTATCCTTGATTGATTGTCTGTATTTTTTTAGTCTTTCATTTATTTCAGGATATTTTACAGCCAGAATCTGACATGCAAAAATGCCGGCATTTTTTGCGCCTGCGTTGCCGATAGCCATTGTTGCAACAGGGATTCCGCCTGGCATCTGCACCATTGATAAAAGGGCGTCGAATCCAGCCAGTGAAGTGGCTGCAACCGGTACTGCTATTGTTGGAAGATTGGATTCACTTGCCACCACACCTGCCAAATGTGCTGCAGCTCCTGCAATTGCAATTATTGCTTCTATGCCATTTTTTTCGGCATTTCTTGCCCATTCAGAAGTTCTCTCCGGTGTCCTGTGTGCACTTGATACAATTACTTCGTAATCTACACCAAATTCCTCCAAAACAGTTATTACATTTTCAGCAATACCAAAGTCAGATTTGCTGCCCATTATAATTCCTACTTTTGCCATTTAAAGCCTCCTTAATGCCTTTTGTGCTATATCTTTTCTAAAGTGCATATCTTTGAAATATATTTTTTCCACTGAAGAGTAGGCAAGCTTGATGGTACTCTTTAATTCTTCCCCTCTTGCAGTTACCGCCAAAACTCTTCCGCCATTAGTGACAAGTTTATCACCTTCAAATTTGGTCCCGGCATGAAATACTTTTACATTGCCGAGCTTCTCTGCTTCAGTAATTCCAGTAATTTCATATCCTTTTTTATAACTTTTGGGATATCCGCCGGAAGCTATTACGACACATACTGTCGGCTCATTATACCATTTTATATTAACCTTATCCAATGTTTGATTTATGCAGGCGTCAAATATTTCAAGAAGGTCTGACTCAAGTCTCATCAAAATTGGCTGAGTCTCAGGGTCTCCAAACCTGCAATTAAATTCCAAAACCTTTACATTGTCACCATCAATCATAAGTCCTGCATATATAATCCCTTTATATGTGATATTTCGTTTTTTGAGTTCTTTTACCAGAGGGTATGCAATCTTGTTTAGGGCAAAATTATAAAGTTTTTCCGTCATAATTGGTGCAGGTGAATATGCCCCCATTCCGCCGGTATTTGGTCCTTTGTCATCGTCAAAAACAGGTTTGTGATCCTGGCTTGAAACCATTGGAATAACAGTTTTTCCATCAGTAAAAGCCAAAAATGAAGCCTCTTCACCTTTTAAAAATTCTTCAATGACAACCCTGTTGCCAGCATCTCCAAATACTTTATCAATAAAAATTTCTTCAAGAGCTTTTATTGATTCATCAATAGTTGAGGCTACAGTTACCCCTTTACCAGCAGCCAGGCCATCAGCTTTTACGACAATAGGAGCCCCTTTTTCTAAAACATATTTTTTAGCTTCTTCAAAATCAGTAAATTCACTGTAAAAAGCTGTTGGGATACCTGCTGCTACCATAATCTC
Source organism: Deferribacteraceae bacterium (assembly GCA_020054865.1). Lineage (GTDB taxonomy): Bacteria > Chrysiogenota > Deferribacteres > Deferribacterales > Deferrivibrionaceae > Deferrivibrio. The sequence continues at coordinate 126,071 of JAIHAR010000001.1, read as the reverse complement.
CTTGCAAAACGCTTTGCTTGCCTCTATTTTTGCCGCATCTTTGCGTGGACCAAATATTTTAAGGCCTTCATTTTCAAATCTGTCAACAATTCCAAGTGCAAGAGGGTCTTCTGGGCCAACAACAGTCATGTAGATATTGTTTTCTTTTGCAAATTTGATGAGTGCATCAAAGTCATCAGGTTTAATTTCAGTATTTTTGCACTTTATTTCGTGTTTGGTCCCGCCATTTCCAGGAGCACAGAAAATTGTCTGGATACTCTCGTTTTGAGCAAGCTTCCATGCTATTGCATGTTCCCTTCCGCCTGAGCCTATGAGTAATATATTCATATATTTCCCCTTTATTAATGTTTAAAATGCCTTATGCCTGTAAAAACCATTGCTATGTTGTGCTCGTCACAGGCCTGAATCACCTCTTTATCTCTGATTGAACCACCAGGCTGAATAATAGCAGTTATGCCTCTTGAAGCTGCCTCATCAACACTGTCTCTGAAAGGGAAGAATGCATCACTTGCCATTACACACCCCTTAAGAGGGCTTCTTGCTTTGTCTGCGGCAATTTTTGATGAATCCACACGACTCATCTGGCCAGCACCAACACCAATTGTTCTGTCATTTTTAGCATAAACTATTGCATTTGATTTTACGTGTTTTGCAACTTTCCATGCAAAATTTAGAGCCTTATATTCATCTTCAGTGGGTTTTCTTTTTGTAGGTACTTCAAGTGTTCTGACGTCTTCAAATACATGCAGGTCGCGGTCAGCAAGAAGCATTCCGCCAGTAACTTTTTTAATATCAAGCTCTTCATCTCTGATAAAATTGTCAAGATTTTCTATCTCAATGAGTCTTAGATTTTTTTTGGCAGACAATATTTCAAGTGCTTCATTATCGAATTTTGGCGCAATTACCACTTCCAGGAAAATTTCTGCCAGTTTTTCAGCCAATTCTTTTCCAATTTCCCTGTTTGTTCCAACTATACCCCCAAATGCACTTACGGGGTCGCATTCAAGCGCCTTTAAGTATGCATCCAGATTGTTTTCCCCAATGGCTGTCCCACAAGGATTTGTGTGCTTTATTATTGTTACCACGGGTTCTTTAAATTCTTTAACAATTTCTACCGCAGCGTTTATATCTATGATGTTATTAAATGACAGTTCTTTCCCTTGCAACTGTTTGCCTGTGGAAACACTTGGTTCTTTGATATTTGGCTGAGTATAAAATGCTGCTTCCTGATGAGGATTTTCTCCATATCTCATACCCTGTTTTTTTCTGGCAGCTATTGCTATTTCTTCCGGAAATTTGATGTTGAGTATTTGATTGAAATAGTTTGAGATAATACTGTCATAAACTGCAGTATGAGTAAAAGCCTTCCTTGCAAGGTCTATTCTTGTTTCATAAGTTATGCCACCTTTTTCCTCAAGCTCTTTTTCTATTTTTCCAAAATCATTATTATCAACTATAACAGAAACAAATTTAAAATTTTTGGCAGCACTTCTTATCATTGTAGGGCCGCCAATGTCTATATTCTCAATTGCTTCATCAAGCTTTACATCTTTATTGGAAATGGTTTTTTCAAAAGGGTAAAGGTTTACAACCACCATATCAATATCAACAAGCCCGAGTTCTTTCATAGTCTTTTGATGGGCTTCATTATCTCTTATGTTCAAAATTCCGGCATGTACTTTAGGGTTTAAAGTTTTAACTCTGCCGTCAAGGATTTCCGGAAATCCGGTGAATTCAGAAATTTCCACTATGTTGATTTTATACTCCTTTAACAGCTTGGCTGTTCCTCCTGTCGAAATAATTTCAACTCCTAACTTATTAAGCTTGCTTGCAAACTCTACAATACCCGTTTTGTCCGACAGGCTTATTAGAGCTCTTTTAGGTTTGATTAGCATCTTGTGCCCCCTTTTTATTTATTATCATATCTAATATTAACAAAATTATCCCGACGGTGATGCAGGAATCAGCTATGTTAAAAGCAGGCCAGTGATAATTTTTTATATAAAAGTCCAGAAAGTCAACAACACTTCCAAGATAAATCCTGTCAATAAAGTTGCCAATAGCACCTGAGAGGATTAAAGCATATGAAAATGCCCTGAGTTTATGTTGCATTTCTTTATACATAAGGTAGATAACTATAATTATAGCAATAGTTGTTACTATAATGAAAAATATCTGCCTGAACGACTCATTTAATTTTGCAAGAAAACCGAATGCAGCCCCGGGGTTTAGCACAAAAGTAAGATTGAAAAAACCCGGTATTATCTCTTTTGTTTCATATAGATCAAAAACGTGTTTTATGTAAAATTTTGTTACTTGATCAATTAACACCAAGATAAAAATTATAGGAAGATATTTTTTCATAATTACTCCTTCAGATTATAAAAAAAGGGGCGCAAAGCCCCTAAAAAATTTAAGAAATTTCGTTATAGCATCTCTCACAGATAGTCTTGTGGTCTTCAAACTTACCAACAGTTTCAGATTTTATCCAGCATCTTTCGCATTTTTCATTATTTGATGCCTCTACAGCAATTTTAAGTTTTCTGTTTTCAGGGATAAATCCCTCTTCAACCTCTTCAAATTTCTTCAACACAACTTCTGAAACAATGAATATCTTTTCTATCCCCTCATCAGCTTTAAGAATAGAGAGTATATCATCACTTGCTCCAATTGTTACTTTGGCATCAAGTGGATGGCCAATAACCTTTTCAACTCTTTTTAGTTCGAGAGCTTTATTTACATCTTTTTTTATTTCGTAAATTGTTTCCCATTTTTTATAAAGTTTATCATCAAATATTGATTCATCTACGGGAGCAAAATGTTCAGTAAAAACATACCTTGATTTACCTTTAAATTCCGGCAAATATTCCCAGACTTCATCGGCAGTAAAAGAAAGAATAGGTGACATTAGCACGCAAAGCTCTTTCAGTATGACAAAGTTTACTGTTTGAGCAGACCTTCTAAAATTTGAATCTTTTTTATAACAGTATAGTCTGTCTTTAATTATATCGTGATAAAACGCAGATAAGTCATTAATGCAAAAGTTGTTAAGCGTATGATAAAAAATATGGAACTGGTATTTATCAAAGGCTTCATATACTTTACTCTTAACTTTTTGCCATTTCATTAACATATATTTGTCTATATCAAGCAAGTTTTCAAAATCTACCATATCGGTATCAGGATTAAAGTCAGAAATATTGCCAAGGATATACTTTGAAGAGTTTCTAATTTTTCTATATGATTCTACAAGTCTTGTGATAATGTTTTGAGATATCCTGACGTCTTCAGTATAATCTTCTGCAGCTACCCAAAGTCTCAAAATTTCCGCACCATATTTCTTGATTATTTCCTCAGGTGTGACAACGTTTCCAAGCGATTTTGACATTTTTTTACCGCTACCATCAACCACAAAACCATGGGTTAGTACTTCTGAATATGGTGCTTTTCCTCGTGTCCCGACACTTTCTAAAATGGTGCTGTGAAACCATCCTCTGTGCTGATCACTTCCTTCAAGATACATATTGGCAGGCCAGCCCAACTCTTCTCTTGTTTCACATACCGCAGCGTGACTGACGCCAGAGTCAAACCAAACATCCAAAATATCAGTTTCTTTTCTTATTTTTTCTGAGTCACAGTGTGGGCATTTAAAGTCTTTACCCAAGAAGTATTCATTGTCATGGTCAAACCATGCGTCTGCACCTTGCTTTAGAAATGCATTGTAAACTTTATCCATTATTTCATCATTGATAATAATTTCGCCACACTCCTGACACAAAAATACCGCTATCGGTACACCCCATGTTCTTTGTCTTGAAATACACCAGTCAGGTCTATTTTCAATCATAGCCGTAATTCTGTTTTCACCCCAGGCTGGAATCCATTTAATCTTTTTAATCTCTTCCAAAGTCTTGTCTCTTAAATTATTTTGTTCCATCGAAATAAACCATTGTGGCGTAGCTCTGAAAACAACTGGATTTTTACATCTCCAACAGTGAGGGTAAGAGTGGTCAACTTTTCCAGAGTTTAAAAGGGTACCATTTTCATCCATATAAGCAATTATTTTATCATTTGCTTTTACTATATGTTCTCCGGCAAATATCTCTGTATCTTTTTTGAAAAAACCATTGTCATCAACAGGGTTTAAGATTTCCAAACCATATTTCAAGCCTACTTCGTAGTCTTCCTGACCATGACCAGGTGCAGTGTGAACAATTCCTGTACCCTGTTCAAGAGTTACATGGTCACCAAGTATCATTAATGAATCTCTGTCATAAAACGGGTGTTTGGCGGTTTTTCTTTCGAAATCAGAGCCGCTAAAGCTTTTAACTTTTTCGTAAGAGCTGATGCTGAAAATTTCTGTTAATTTTTCAAGCAGTTCGTTTGCAACTATTATATGTTCTCCTTTTGAGAGATTTTTATTTTCTGTATCGTTAATCTTTATAAGCGAGTATTTGTACTCCGGATTAAATGCAAGCCCCAGGTTTGCAGGCAATGTCCATGGTGTAGTTGTCCATATTACTACACTTGTGTTTTCGGGTATACCTAACTCTTTTGCAGTATTTGTTCTTACAGGAAATTTTACGTAGATTGAGTTTGATGTATGATTGTCGTACTCTACTTCAGCTTCAGCCAACGCAGTCACGCAACTTGTACACCAATAAACAGGCTTTAGTCCTTTATAGACCCCTTTATTCTTAAAAAACTTATATAATTCTTTTAGTGTAACAGCTTCATATACATAATCCATTGTGATATAAGGATTTTCCCAGTCACCAAGGACTCCGAGCCTTTTGAATTCGTCCCTTTGTATATCAATAAATTTTTCAGCGTATTTTCTGCACTCTTTCCTTATCTGGGATTTTTCCATTTCATATTTCTTTTTGCCGAGCATTTTATCTACCTGATGCTCAATCGGTAAACCATGACAATCCCAGCCAGGCACATAAGGGGTGTAGTAACCTTGGAGTGTTTTTACTTTAATAATAAAATCTTTCAAAATTTTATTCAGTGCGTGACCAATATGTATGTGGCCGTTTGCGTAAGGGGGGCCGTCGTGAAGTATGTATTTTTTATTTTTATCTCTTGATTCGACGATTTTTTGGTAAAGTTTATCGTTTTCCCACTTTTTAATCCTTTCGGGCTCACTGTTGCTAAGGTTTGCTTTCATAGGAAAATCGGTCTTAGGCAGATTTAAGGTGTCTTTATACTCCATTTTACCCTCTTAAAATTTTATTTGAGGGTGATTTTTAGCACTAAAACCTTAATTTATCAAGAGAAATGAGGATTATTTTTTAAAAATACAGGTTATGTTTACTATCTGTTCTTTAAATAATAGTAATTAAGTACAATAATCATTAAAAATGCCAATATAATCCGCATACCAATAATTATGAAACCGTTTGCACCAACAGCTACGAAAAGTAGTGTGTCTTCAAATACTGCATGACATACACTTAAAAATAATGAAGTCAGGACTATCTCTTTTTGAGTCATATTTCCGGATATGGCGTTTTTTATCAAAATGCCAGCTCCGTATGCTATCCCCAATACTAATCCCACAACCATTGTTATCGAAGCATTTGAGTCTATTCCAAGTTTGTAAAACGGTTTGTTCAGTACTTTTTGAGATAATTTATATAGCCTTGAGTTTTCGTAGAATTCGTAAATCACCATTAATGTTACAATTATAAGTGTAAGTTTCAGACACAACATAAAAGCATTTTTTAACGGCTCAATTAAATTTATATCCATAACACGTTTACTATAAATGCAGCAAAAAAGGCCATCAAGAATCTAACTGACAATACAGGTAAAGCCTTTATCCCTGTTCTTGTAAGTATTACGGTTTCAATGATGAGATTGTGAGCAATCCCTAAAAATAATCCCATAATTGTAATCTGCTTTGCATTTAAATCAAGCGGGCCTATTGCCGCAATGGCAGCATATAGATTAAGCGTCATACCGGAGATAATTGCAATGGATGCTTCGCCCGGAAGTCCGATTAGTTTCATCACCGGTGAAAAAAAAGAACCTATTTTATCAAGTATTTCAAGTTGCTTAAGAAGATCAACGGCTATGTAAAAAGGGAATGTAAATATCACAATTTTTTTGCTGATTTTAATTCCGTTGTTGAAACCTTTTGATATATGCTCTAATATTAACATGGAAAAAAGCTTATAGTTAAAAATATTTTTTTGTAAAGATTAATATTGTAAATTATTGTTAAATTAAAGAGGATAATATGCTGATATATGGAAAAAATGCTTTAATTGAAGCGTTAAAGGCAAAAATAAAAATAAATGAAATAATAATCAGGGAAGGTACATCAAATATACGAGAAATAAATCTTGGAAAAGTTAAAGTCAATGTAATGAAAAAGGATGAGTTTGATGTTAAGTTTCCCGAAAAAAATCAAGGTGTTGTTGCTGATATCGATTTTTTGGTATATGACTTTTATGATGTTTTGGAAAGTTTGAGGAATGAATCTTGCATCGGAGTCTTGGATCATATACAGGATCCCCATAATTTCGGAGCAATTTTAAGAGCAGGCCACTGTTTTGGCGTAAGATATTTTATAATTGCAAAGGATAACCAGTGCAAAATTACACCCACTGTTTTTAAGACAAGTGCCGGCAGCTTGATATATTCAAAGATTATTGAGGTTACAAATATAGCCAAAACTCTTGATGAACTGAAAAAAATAGGTTTTTTTGTGTATGCTGCCGATGTGAACACGAATGTAGATATTTATCAAATAAAAAATGATGGTAAAAAAGCAATTGTTATCGGCTCTGAAGGCAAAGGGGTGCGTCCAAATGTGCTAAAGAGAGCTGATGTGATATTCAAGATACCAATGAAATCTGAAATCGATTCTCTAAACGCTTCTCAAAGTGCTGCTATTATTTTTTATGAGCTGAGTAAATAAATATGGAAAAAGAATTGTCTGACAAAGCGCAACTTATTGCCAAAAAATACAAATACAAAGAATTGATTCTCAAAAAGAAAGTTAAATTAAAGACTTCGATGGTAAAAAAACTTGTTGGTCCTGACTGTGCTTATCACCTTTACAGTTTCTTAAAAAATGGTGAAAATTAAACTTCAAGTGAAATTAAAAAAAACAATAACAGTTATTTTTATGTAACTTATTTGTTGTTGTATAGATTGTGTTTAATTTAAATTCCTAATTTAAAAGAAAAAAATCTATTGACGATAAAATAATGTTATAGTATATTTGCATACTGTATACAGAATACAATTTTACTAAACATGACAAGGATTTTGATGTGGCACAGGAAATTTACTATTATGATGCAAAGCCTTTAAGGGAAATAATAGCTGACAGAATCAGGTCAGATATAATTAAAGGTGTTTATACTGATGGAGAGAGACTTGTAGAGCCTAAACTCGCTGAGACTCTTGGAATAAGCAGGACTCCAATCAGGGAAGCGTTAAGGCAGCTTGAAAGTGAAGGTTTTATTGAGATTGTTCCACGACGTGGAGCTGTTGTCAAAAGAATAACCTTGAAAGATTTGGACGATCTTTATGCAATCAAAGCTAATCTTGAGGGACTTGCGGCAAGTCAGGCAACATTGAATATGGGGACGGAGGAGATTGAAAAGCTAAAAAAAATAAATGAAAAATTTTTCAGTTTGTCAAATAGCAGTAAAAATATAGTGGAAGAGTATTTGTCATATAATGTTGATTTTCATAATGTTTTTATTCTTGCCAGTAAAAATAATAAGTTGATTGAAATACTCGAAGGTTTATCAAAGAATTTTCAAAGATTTAAAGGTATTCTTGTGGCTAAGGCGGACAGGTCAAGAGATGCCTATGTCGAACATTTAAAAATTATTGAAGCTTTTGAGAAAAAAGATTCAGTACTGGCTGAAAACACTGTCAGAGAGCACATCAACAGCAGCTGGAGATATTTAAGAAAATTCATAAATAAAGAGGATAATGGCTTATGAAAGACATATCTATCGACAATACAACATTGAGTGAAAAGATTGCTGAAACAATTAGAGGATATATTCTAAATGGTACTTTGAAAGCAGGTGACAGGCTCACAGAGCCAAAGCTTTCAGAAATGCTTGGCATAAGCAGGACTCCCATAAGAGAGGCACTGAGACTGCTTGAAATGGAAGGCTTTGTGGAAATTTTTCCAAGGCGCGGGGCAGTAGTTTCGGTAGTAACGGACAAGGATGTGGATGACATATTTGTTTTGAAGATGAAGCTTGAGTCTCTTGCTGCAAAGCTTGCAATAAAAAATCTTAGTTTTGAAGATATTGCCAAATTGAAAGATATTAATGACAAAATGGAAAAATATTCATTGACACGAAATGTTGCCAATCTTATCAAGCTTAATTCAGAGTTTCACAATCTATTTATAAGCAAATGCAATAATTCAAGACTGGTAAGGTTTCTTGAGAGCCTGCTCAGACAGTTTAAACGAGCTACCGCATATTCTTTTACTGAGACAGGGAGGATTTCTAAAGTTATTGAAGAACATAAAGAGATTATTGAGGCCTTTGAAGAGAGGGATGCAGACAGAGTAGAAAAATTGGTCGAAAAACATATTAAAAATGGTTGGAACTTTATTCTAAACAAAGTTTCAGGCAAGGTCGTTTAGTAATTTTTAATAATTTTGTTCCTAAACCTTATTGATTGAATTTGGAGCAAAAAATCAATGACACTTTCCTTATTTTGTGCTAAGTTTTAAGAAAAACTCGAGGTATGCAGATGAAAATAAAGGTTTATGTTAAACTTAAAGAGACGGTATTGGACCCTCAGGGTGAAGCTATATTGCAGTCAGCAAAGAGAAACGGCTATGATTTTATTGATAGCGTTAGGGTTGGAAAAATCTTTGAGCTTGAGGTTTCCAAGACAGAAAACCTTAATGAAAAGATTGATGAAATCTCAAAAAAGATGCTTGCAAACCCAATTATTGAAGAATACAGCATTGAAGTAGGTGAATAATTATGAAAGCAGGGGTAGTTGTTTTTCCCGGTTCAAATTGTGACCATGACTGCTATCACGTTTTGAAGCATGTTTTGGAAGTGGACACTGTATTTTTGTGGCACAAAGAGAGAGATTTAAAAGGGGTTGATTTTATAGTATTGCCGGGTGGATTTTCTTATGGAGATTATTTAAGATGCGGGGCTATTGCAAGTCATTCAGAGATTATTGATTCTGTGGTTGAGTTTGCAGAGAAAGGTGGCCTTGTGCTTGGTATTTGCAACGGTTTCCAGGTGCTTACTGAAACCAGGTTATTGCCGGGAGCACTTTTAAGAAACAGGGATCTTAAATTTATATGTAAAAACGTAAATCTTGTTGTGAGCAATGTAAACACACCTTTTACAAGATTTTATACGCCGGGAGAGATTATTAAAATACCCATTGCCCATATGGACGGTAATTATTTTATAGATGAGAAAGGTCTTAATGAACTGATTGAAAACGAACAGGTAGTTTTCAGATATTGCAGCGAAACCGGGGAGACTTTCGATGATGCAAATCCAAACGGCTCTGTGGATAATATTGCCGGAATTGTCAATAAAAAAGGGAATGTACTTGGAATGATGCCCCATCCTGAAAGGTGTGCAGAGGAGATTTTGGGCAATATGGATGGATTTCATATATTCAACTCCGTCAAGAAGTATCTTAAAGGTGGAATATGAGCGTATATAATTCTTTTAATTACCCAGATGTTGATGAAAAAATTGCAAAAGAGATGGGACTGAAAACTGAGGAATATGAACTTGCCAAAAAAATTCTTGGCAGGAATCCAAATTATATAGAAATCGGAATTATTTCTTCGATGTGGAGCGAGCATTGTAGTTATAAAAGCAGTAAAATTCACCTCAAAAAGCTTCCTACCCAAGGAAAATGTGTTGTTCAGGGGCCGGGAGAGAATGCAGGGATTATTGAAATTGATGGTGATATCTGTGCCTGCTTCAAGGTAGAAAGCCACAACCACCCTTCTTACATAGAGCCGTATCAGGGTGCCGCTACGGGTGTTGGAGGAATCTTAAGAGATGTGTTTACCATGGGCGCAAGGCCTGTTGCAGCAATGAACTCTCTCAGGTTTGGGACACTGGATAATGACGAAACAATAAAAATCATGGATGGCGTTGTTGCCGGTATTGCTGGTTATGGAAACTGTTTTGGGGTGCCTACGGTAGGTGGAGAAGTTTTCTTTGACGAATGTTATCAAAAAAATCCTCTGGTAAATGCCTTTGCATTGGGTATTGTGAAGAAAGATAAAATATTTCTGGCAAAGGCTGAAGGGGTGGGCAATCCGATAATTTATGTGGGTGCTAAGACGGGACGAGATGGTATCCACGGTGCCACGATGGCAAGTGAAGAATTTAGTGCCGATTCTGAAAGCAAAAGGCCAAACGTACAGATTGGCGACCCATTTAAAGAAAAGCTCCTTCTTGAAGCGTGTCTTGAGCTTATGAAAAACGAGTATATAATCGGCATTCAAGATATGGGTGCAGCAGGGCTTACAAGCTCATCTTTTGAAATGGCATCCAAATCGGGCTCAGGGGTAAAGCTTTACCTTGACAAAGTCCCTGTAAGGGAAAAGGGGATGACACCTTACGAAATAATGCTTTCTGAGTCTCAAGAAAGAATGCTGATGGTTGCCAAAAAAGGGTTTGAAGAAAAAGTAATCGAAATTTTTAAAAAGTGGGATCTTGATGTTGCAATAATTGGTGAGGTTACAGACGATGGCTTTGTAAGATTATTCTGGAATGGCGAGGAAGTGGCCTTTTTACCTGCTGATCCTCTTTCAAACAATGCCCCTGTTTACGACAGACCATATAAAAAACCTGAATATATTGAAGATTTAAGAAGCTTTTCTCCGTTAAAGCTGAAAAAGATTGATGATCTTAACACCTGCCTTTTCAACCTTCTAAATAGTCAAAACATTGCTTCCAAAAGGTGGGTTTTTGAACAATACGATTATATGGTCAGAACAAATACTGTTGTGATACCAGGCTCGGATGCAGCAGTAATCAGAATCAAGGAATCAAGAAAAGGGATAGCGCTTTCAAGCGATTGCAATCCAAGATATTGTTATGTAAATCCTAAGAAAGGTGGAAGCCTTGCAGTTGTAGAGGCTGCAAGAAATGTTGCAATGAGCGGTGCAAAACCGCTTGCCATTACAAATTGTCTTAATTTTGGTAATCCTGAAAAGCCTGAGATAATGTGGCAATTTGTAGAAGCTCTTGAAGGTATGAAGGAAGCCTGTCTTGCCCTTGATACACCTGTGGTAAGCGGAAACGTAAGTTTTTACAATGAAACAGAAGGTAAAGGTGTATATCCTACCCCAACAATTGTAATGGTAGGTGCTATTGATGATGTGAAAAATACGCTGAAATCTTCTTTTAAAAGTTTCAATAGCCACATTATTGTGGTTGGCAAGGATAAATATGAAATTGGCGCAAGCGAATACCTGAAAGTTTGTCATAATTTGGTAGCAGGTGATGCTCCGGAAGTAGAACTCGATGCTGAGAAAAAACTTATAGATTTTATGGTTGATGCTTCCGGAAGGAAATTGCTAAATTCTGCTCACGATATCTCCGAAGGTGGCTTTGCCGTCGCACTGGCTGAGATGACTTTTGAGAATGAAATAGGTTGTGAGGTTAGTTTCAATGAGGATGTGAGAGATGACTTTTTGCTATTTTCTGAAAGTCAGGCAAGGGCAATCATTGAGGTAAGCTCTCTTAATCTTGAGAAAGTAGAAGAACTTCTTAAGAAATATGGGCTTTTTTACATGATTGCAGGAAAAACGGTTGGTAATTTTATTTCCATTAGGAATAAAGGCCGAAAGATAATAGATGTAAATATTCTTGCTGCCAAGTATATTTATGAAAATGCTATAAAAGGTAAGATGCAATGATTTTTGATAAATTTAAAGAAGAATGTGGTGTGGCCGGCGTCTACGGAGATAGCGAGGCGGCAAACCTTGTTTATCTTTGCCTATACGCTCTTCAGCATAGAGGTCAGGAAGGAGCAGGTATTGCTGCCCTAAAACATGGGCAAATTCATGCCGAAAAAGGGCTTGGCCTTGTAAATGATATTTTTTCTGAAGATAAGTTGATGAAACTTCAGGGTGATGTGGCAATAGGGCATAACAGATATTCCACTTCCGGTGCCAATCTTCTTAAAAACACCCAGCCCATTGTAGCTGAGATTAATAAAGGGCAGGTGGCACTTGCACATAATGGAAATATTGTAAATGCTTATAAGATAAGAGAAAGGCTTGTAAAGAATGGTGCTATTTTTACTTCTACCTCAGACAGTGAAATAATAATTCACCTGATTGCAAAAAGTGAAATGAAGACCCTTGAAGATGCCATAATTGATTCTCTTAAACAGCTAAAAGGTGCCTATTCGATAATTTTTATGACCAAAAACCATATGATTGGCATAAGAGACCCTCTTGGAATAAGGCCTCTAATTCTTGGCAAAAAAAGAACTGGCTATGTTTTGGTAAGTGAAACCTGTGCACTTGATTTGATAGAGGCAGAGTTTATCCGTGAGATAGAGCCAGGGGAAATGATAATAATAGGTGAAGATGGAATCAAGAGTCTTAAACCTTTTGAGGAAATTGTTCCAAAACCATGTATTTTTGAATTTATTTATTTTGCCAGACCTGATTCTATGATATTCAGTCAGTATGTTTATGATATCAGAAAAAAAATGGGTGCAAAGCTTGCGGAGGAAAATCCTATTGACGCAGATATTGTTGTCCCTGTCCCGGACTCAGGGATTGTTGCCACTTTAGGTTATTCTGAAAAAAGCGGAATTCCTTTTGAGCTTGGCCTTATTAGAAATCATTATGTAGGCAGGACATTTATAGAGCCTGCTCAGTCTATCAGACATTTTGGGGTAAAAATTAAATTAAATCCGGTAAAGTCAGTTATAAACGGAAAAAGGGTAGTGGTTGTTGATGATTCAATAGTTAGAGGGACAACCAGCAGAAAGATTGTAAAAATGTTAAGAGAGGCCGGAGCAAAAGAGGTGCATTTTAGAGTGTCTTCTCCGCCGACAAAATTCCCTTGTTTTTATGGTATAGACACACCTACAAGAAAAGAGCTAATTGCCTCAACACACGACCTGGACGAAATTAGAAAATATATAACTGCAGACAGTCTTGGTTATCTCAGTCTGCAGGGGCTTTGCAGTTGCGTTGAGGGGATGAGTTATTGCGATGCTTGTTTCAGCGGCGATTATCCTACTATGCATCTTGAAACCGATGAGTATAATCCCAAGGAAAAATAAGCAAGGAGGGACAAAATGGAAGAAAAAAACAAGATAAGACTTTTCGGTACGAGTATGGACTTTGTATCAGGTTGAAGCCCTTCATATTTTCCTGCAGGTTGCGGGATTAAGACCGACCCATACTTTGAACTTGCAAATGAATTGGATGCACTTTTATCCAAAAAGCTTGGTGTGAATAATTTTGATATTCACTATGTGGATATCTCTTCACCGGAAGTGTTGGATTATATCGATGATGTTAATACTATTGTTGAAAATAGACTCCCCCTGCCTTATGTCACACTTAATGGCAAACCTCTTTGCTGGGGGGATGAGGAAGCAGAAAAGATATACAGTAAAATTATAGATAAACTAAATGTGACACCATGAGCGGCCTCTGGTCGCTTTTTTTATTTATTTATAAGTATTTCAGCTATTTTATCTTTTAGAATTTTTAAATTAAATGGCTTTTGAATAAAATTTGTGCTTTCATTGAGATTTCCATATTGATAAGCAACATCTTTTGCATGCCCGGATGCAACGCCAAAGCCTGTAACCTTTGCCTCCCTTTTTGGTAGTAAAAAATGGTTCAAAAATCTTTTTTATGTTTTTTTTTCAATCCCTTTTCCATTGTCTTTGAAGCCAAGCATTCGGTAGAAATGATTATCTTTCCATCACATTCTATCGCATCTCTTGCATTTGTGCAAAAATTGAGCAAAATCTGATCAATCTGTACAGGGTTGGCAAAGATGTTTTCAATATTACTACCAGGTATAAATTCTATCTTTCGACTGCCTTATTCCATATTGAGATTTTGCCAATATTGTCAATGCAGATTATGGCATCTCTTACGAAAGTCAAGAACAAGTTCAAGCATTTTTTTTGCTCATAACTTCTTATATTACTGTTTGAATTTTATTACAAATGTTTTTTTTTAATAATCTTAAGCAAGTTATATGATTTTTGTTGATTATTTTGTTTTGATAAGTTAACTAATAGAAAAAAACAAATGGTGTAGTTTATGAATTATTCAAATATTTTTCAGGTATTTCTATATTCTTATGAAAAAAATAAAAGTAAGACAGCTTTTATTTACAGGATAGGGGAGAAAAAAGTAGAAATAACCTATCAGAAGCTTTTTGAAGATGTATTGATTTTGTCAAAAGCTTTTATGGAAAAAGGGGTGAAAAAGGGAACTAAGGTGTTATTGCTATCTGACAACAGATATGCATGGATTGTAAGTGATTTTGCTTTAATAAGTCTTGGTGCTATTAGTGTGCCCAGAGGCAGTGATACCCCGACTAAAGAACTTGATTTTATTGTAAAACACTCTGAAGTAAGATATGCAATAATAGAAACTGAAAATTTATTTAGCCAGCATAGTGAGATTTTTGAACGTATAAAATTAAAAAATATTTTTGTTATAGAAGGCCAAAGCCTTCACAAAACCTTCAGCAATATTTATTCTTACAATGAGATTCTTAAAAAGAGAGAGTACACTGATGACGATCTAAATGAGTTTTTATCAAGAAGAAATATTACGAATATGGAAGATCCATTTACTTTGATATATACTTCAGGTACCACCGGAGTGCCTAAAGGGGTAATTCTTACCAATAAGAATTTTCTTGCCAATCTTAAAGTTATCCCGGGTATTGTAGGGCTTAGAGAAGATGACAGTTTTGTGTCAATACTTCCTGCATGGCATATTTTTGAAAGGGTTGTGGAGCATGTTGCAGTTGCAAATGGGTGTTCGACCCTTTATAGCTCAGTTAAAACATTTGCTTCTGATCTGGAAGAATTCAGACCGACGGTTGTGGCCACAGTACCGAGGGTATGGGAATCCCTTTATACAAGGATAAACTCTGTTCTTGCAAAACAATCCAAATTAAAACATAAAATTTTTAACATACTGATAAAAGTTGCTGCCCAATACAATAAAAATATGAGGATACTAAAAGATAAACTGCCTAAATTAAAAAAAGAATTTTTTCCCGGAAATGTATTTAAAAAGTCTATTGCAATGATAAAATTGGCATTTCTCTTTGTGCCAAACCTTCTTGCAAGAAAAAAGTTTAAGGCTGTTCAGGAAAAATTTGGTGGCAGGCTGAGACTTGCTGTAAGCGGCGGCGGGAGTTTGCCAGCTTACCTTGACGAATGGATTGATGCACTCGGTATAAGGATAGTAAACGCTTACGGAATGACGGAAAGTGCTCCGGGGATTGCGGGCAGAGGTTTGGATTGTGATATTTTTGGTACACTTGGCAAACCTTTGCCAAACACTATTGTAAAGATTGTAGATGAAAATGGTAATGAGTTGCCACCTGGTGTCCAGGGTGAAATCCTTGTAAAAGGTCCGCAGGTAATGCCAGGCTATTATAAAAACGAAGAGGAGAATAAAAAATCTTTTACAGAAGATGGTTTTTTCAAAACAGGTGATCTGGGGATGCTTACTATAACGGGTGAGCTTATAATTACAGGACGTTCTAAGGAGATAATTGTACTTTCAAGCGGTGAAAATATCGACCCTTCGAGGATTGAGTCGGAGATTTCCCAATTGCCATTTGTAAAGGATGCCGTGCTTGTTGGTCAGGACAAAAAAGGGCTTGGGGCGTTAATTGTCCCGGATGTTGAAAGTATGAAGGAGTTTCTTGAGAAGAAATATAATAAAATGAGTGAATCAATAAAAAGCTTGAATGATAAAGAGATAATAGAGAAGATTAAAAGTGAATTCAACAAACTTCTTCATTCTAAAAAGGGGTTTAAGCCATATGAAAAAATTCATAATATTTTCTTTCTGGATAAAGAATTTAAATTGGGCGAAGAGCTTACCAACACATTAAAGAAAAAAAGGCACTATATTGAAAAGAAATACAGAGAAATAATAGACAAACTTTTTCATTGATGAAGAAAAATGTTTGAACTTTTATTAAAACTCTGAATCAAAATATCAGTTACTTAGGAGGACAAATTGACTGACGTACAGATAATTGAGAAGATTCTTTCAGGCAAGACAGAGCTTTTTGAGCTTCTTGTGGTTAAATATCAACAGCAGTTATTTTCTACTCTGATAAATATAACTAAAGATTACAACCTGGCGGAAGAGTTTGTCCAGGAGGCCTTTGTAAAGGCTTTTGAAAAATTGGATATGCTTAAAAACAAAGAACATTTTTATGCATGGATAAAGAGGATAGCCATAAATAATGCCCTTATGTATTTTGATAGAAATAAGCGGGTTGTGGATATGGAAAAAGAGGATGATGAAAGTTCCGACTCATTTTTTGAAAGGCTTTCAGATTATTCAAATCCCGAAGAGGAGCTTCTTACAGAGGAGATGAAAAGGTATGTAAGAAAGTTTGTAGATGCACTGCCCGATAAACTCAGGACAGTTATTTTACTTCGTGAAGTTGAAGATTATTCATATGAAGAGATAGCTGAAATGCTCAATATTCCTATTGGGACTGTACGTTCGAGGCTGTTTAACGCAAGACAATTTATAAAACAAAGACTAATAAGGCAGGGGTTGGCTGATGAAGTGTCTAAAGTATCGTAAATTAATTGCAGATTATGCAGACAATGTTCTTGCCGAATCACTTGTCAGTGAAGTCCTTGAACATATAGCTGATTGTCCTGATTGTAAAAAATTTTACCTTAACGAGCTTAAACTGAAAGATTTTGTAAAATCTTCTTATCCCGTTAACGCCTATAAAATTGATGTGACCTCTTCAGTTATGTCAAAGATAAGTGTCACTGCAAAAACCAAAAAAAGAAGATTACCTTATTTTGTAGCCGCATCAATTGTTTTTGCAATTTTAGGTATTTCGGCTTTACTTTATGAGAGTAATTTTAAAGGTAGTTATATGGCTGACAATACAAATAAAAATATTGAGACCGCTTCTGAAGAAAAGTTGAAGGAGCTTGTCCTCGAGCATCTTGACAGAAGTAATTTTAATAATGTGAATACAATTAATGTTTCAAGTGTTGTTTATGAAAAATGAGATACTTATTATTGCTTTTTCTGTTTCTGCCGCAATTTTTATTTGCTGACAGAATCTTTTTTAAAATTGCCGTAGATGATTCTCACTATTCAACTTTTGAATTTTCAGAAATA
This sequence comes from Deferribacteraceae bacterium, assembly GCA_020054865.1. GTDB lineage: Bacteria > Chrysiogenota > Deferribacteres > Deferribacterales > Deferrivibrionaceae > Deferrivibrio. Next base: position 108,688 of record JAIHAR010000001.1, on the reverse strand, counting down.
GAAAACATAAACAAAAACCTGCATTTTATATTCAGCAGGTATCAGGATCTAATTTTCGATATAAACAATGCAAAAAAAGAATTTTATAACATCCGTAAAAAACCTGACATTAAATTTAACGGTAAATCGGTAAATGTTTATGAACTTTTTTCTGTTTTGAAGGATCGTTTTAGTCAGACATTATGGCTTTCTGAAAATTTCGTTGTAAGAAAAGAGGTTTACGACTTGAAAGGAAAACTTATGTATGCCTATGGACATGCTGCAGATGTGCCGGATAAGCATAATTTTGAATTTTCGGATGAAACAAATGTGAGCCGGTCAGACTATAGCGAGCTTACATACAAGGGGTTTGATGTAAAATACATAAAGAGGTTAAAAAATGGAGCGGTTCATATCCTTTATGATGATGGAGTAAATACTTTCAGCGTTTTTATAACTGTTCCGGCAGTTATGAAAGAGCAGGTGAAAAGAATCATTTTGGGAAATTATGTTTACTCTGTAAATTATGATAATGCTACATATACAGTAGTTGGGACAATTCCTTACAATGAAATGGACAATGTAATTAAATTTATAAATAATAAGAAGTTGGATATAAAAGGAGGAAATTAGTATGAGAAAATTAGTTGGTGTATTGCTGTTGATGGTGATGTTTGTTGTGACCCAAAGCCATGCTTTTACGCCTGATTCTTTTTCAGATGTTGTGAAAAAGACCAAAAACAGTGTGGTAAACATTAGTACCACGAAAATTGTAAAGCGTAAGGCGATTCCCGATTTTTTCAATGATGATATTTTCAGAAAATTTTTTGGTGACCAGTTTAAGGAGTTTCATAATAATATCCCGAGGGAATATAAATCCAAATCGCTTGGTTCAGGTTTTGTCATTGATGCTAAAGAAGGTTATATAGTAACAAATAACCATGTTATTGATGGCGCTGATGAGATACTTATAAAATTTACTGACGACAATGAGATACCTGCTAAAGTAGTTGGTCGTGATCCCCTGACAGACCTTGCACTGTTGAAAATCGACCCGTCAAAAGAGGAGCTTCATGAAATCAAGCTTGGAGATTCTGACAAAATAGAAGTGGGTGATTGGGTAGTGGCTATCGGTAATCCATTTGGTCTTTCATGGACTGTTACTGCTGGGATAATAAGCGCAAAAGGAAGAGAGCTTGGCGAGGGACCATATGATAATTTTATGCAGACCGACGCATCAATTAATCCAGGAAACAGCGGCGGCCCTCTGGTAAACCTTGAAGGCGAAGTTATAGGTATCAACACTGCGATTATCCCCTCAGGACAAGGGCTTGGATTTGCTATACCTGTCAATATGTTAAAAGAGCTTTTGCCAAAGTTGAAGAAAGGGGAAGTAAAAAGAGGGTGGCTTGGAGTAAGTCTTCAGGAAATGGATGACAAGCTGGCCAAAACATTTGGTCTTGATAAACCACAAGGTGCTTTGGTAGCGGATGTAATTAAAGGTGACCCTGCAGACAGGGCTGGCGTAAAGGCTGGGGATATAATATTGGCTGTTGATGATAAAAAACTCGAAGATCATAAAGAGCTTATAAACATAATTGGCTCAAAATCACCTGGTGACACGGTTACATTAAAAATCTTAAGAGATGGTAAGAAGATTGATGTTAAAGTAAAGCTTGGGGAGAGAAAAAGCACAGTGACTGCTGGTAATCCTGAAATAAGAGATGATGTGCCTGTTAGTGTTCAGGATTTATCAGAAAATGAAAAAAGAAGCCTGAATTTAAACTATGGCGTTAAAGTTGTTGATGTAAAAGAGACTTCAAATGCTTATGAGGCAGGTCTTAGAAAAGGGGATATTATTGTGTGGATTAACAGGAAAGAGGTAAAAGATGCTGATGATTTTTATAAAATTTATGATTCAATAAAAGTGGATGAAGTGGTGGGTTTGAAAGTAGTTTCGTCTCAAGGCAGCAGATTTATCGCATACAATAAAGATAAGTAGCAAACAAGTGGGGCAGCACTTATAAGCTGCCCTTCATTTTCTTTTCTATAATTTCATTTCTCTCGGCTTTTTTGATTTTCAAGAAACTTCCAAGTGTCTTGTCTATTTTACCAATGTGATTGACATACCAATCTTTTAGCTCATTACACAAATCAAGTGCAAGTTTATGATTGTTTATATTCGTATAGACCTTTGATTGAAGTTCATCAATATAGTCTATGAGCTTTTTGTGTTCTGACTTATGTATTGCAATATCAGGGTAATTAAAAGCATCCATATATTTTTCTTCAGTGGCAAAATGTACTTTTGTATATAAATCAAGGAAATTTACAACACTTTCTATAGATTCGGCACCTTCACCTTCAAGGAGTGCGTTGGCAAATTTATTGATAATATTAATCAGTGTCTTATGCTGGTCATCAATAGCTTTAAAGCCTACACTTAAGTCATCTGTCCAGAAAATTTTCATAATTTCCTCACTTTAATTCAAAAATTTCTTTTTCTTTTTTGTAAATTTCCATAAAATTATTGATAAGCTCGTCTTTTTCAGCTTTTGATATTTTCAAAACCTCTTCACAATATTCAATATCAGCCTCGTTTATTACTTTGTCTATGCAGTCAGAAAGAGACTTTACAATATTATTGGCGTAAGTAAGTATGACACTGTGGTCTTTGAATTTTGATTGTAAATATTGATGGTGAAAATAGACCACGTCAATAAAAAGATGAGGCATTTTCCATGTTTTCATTGTGTATCCGCCAAGCTCGGCATGGTCAAATCCTATAAAATTTTTTTCGATTTCTGATAGAGGGATATTGTTGTTGAAAGCCGTTTCAACAAATTCACTGTACTCTGGCACGGAAGTTTTAAATATTATCTGCCCGATATCGTGCATCATTCCAAGGGTAAACACTTCAGTGGCAATTTCAGGCTTTTTCAAAAGGGCAAGAAGTCTTGAGAATATGGATACAGCTATTGAATGCTCCCATATTTTTTGAGATATAAAGTCAAAAGTTTTATTGTAAACAGATTTTAATGATATAGATATAACAAGGTTTTTCAAGTTGTTTACACCGATATAGGTGGTAGCTTGCCTTAAATCTGTAACTTCTGAAACAGGAGAGAATGCGGCAGAATTTGCAAATTTTAATATTGAGCTTGTAAGGCTTATATCTTTTGATACCAGCATTATAACTTCGGAAAAATTAAAATTAGGTTTTTCGCATATTTGTATGACTTTTGCGGCAATCTGTGGCATAGGCGGCAATGTCTTTACTTTATCAAGTATCTTTTTTTGCAAATTATCATTCATACTCCATCCTCTTACTTTTTCTTTAAAATTATACTACATCTTTTATGTAATTTTCAAATGTAAATCTTGTTAATCTCTTAAATAAAATTTATTTAATCGTCCAATATAGTTTGAATGGCTATTCATCTGCTCTTGACATTATGTCAATATTATTTAATATCTAAGTATGGAAAGAGAAGAATTGGTAAGCTCCCTAACGCATTTGTTGTATGCTGCCGTTGCCGTTTTTTTGACGGTTGTTGCCATTTTTAAAGGTGTGAGGCTTAGTAGCCCTTATCACATTGTTTCTTACTCCATATTTGGCGCTTCTATGATTTTGCTTTATCTTGCAAGTGGATTTTATCACCTGATTCCTAAAAATACAAAAGCAAAATTAATCTTGAAAAAAGTTGACCATATTATGATTTTCTTTATGATTGCAGGCACTTACACTCCGTTTTGCCTTATAACGTTAAATGGCGGATGGGGGTGGTCAATATTTGGCACGATTTGGGGGCTTGCACTTTCTGGACTTATCTTCAAACTTTTTTTTATAAATGCTCCCCGGATACTTTACACGTCAATTTATCTGATAATGGGGTGGATTGTAATTGTAGCCATATATCCAATTTATAAAAACTTAAGCGCTTCTGGATTGTTATGGCTTGTTGCAGGCGGAATTTTTTATACAGTTGGCGCCGTAATTTACGCAATTAAAAAGCCAAATCCCATTCCTGGGGTATTTGGCTTTCATGAAATTTGGCATATTTTTGTTATATTGGGGACAACAGCCCATTTTGTATCGGTTTATTTTTATACGTAATTACTGCTGTTTTTTGTCAAGCTGGTCAATATCCAAAATATCAATATTTTGAATATATTCTATGGTAGAATATTTTCTGAGTTTGTTGGCTACCAGCTCTGTTAGCCTCTCTGTAGCTTCATCGATAAAGTTAAGATATTTTTTTATAGATTCGTAGGCTTCTGGGTATTTTGTTGACATAAGCTCCTGCAAAATCGGATTAATCATCGTAAGTGCCGTAAGAGGCTGATTGAAATGGTGTGCTACCGAGCCTGCAAACTGCAACACTACCTTATCCTTTTCATACTGCATAAGTTTTTCTCTTGCATCTTTTTCCGCCAAAATTCTCTTTATCCTTGCAAGAAGCTCTGCCTCATACTTTGACTTGACTACATAGTCTTCCGCACCCAATTCAAAAGCGGTATTGACTGTCTCTTCATCGGCGCTGACAGTGAGAAATATTACAGGTATCTCCATCAAATCTTTGTCTTTTCTCAGGATGGTAAAGCATTCAAATCCGTTTTTACCAGGCATAATTATATCAAGGAGTATCAGGTCAGCCTTGTTATCTTTTAGATATTTTAGAGCATCGTCAAAATTATCAAACCCTTTAAAGTCAAATACAGTCTGCTTGGAAATATTGGCCTTTAAAGCCTCAAGGACGGTTTTGTCATCATCAATTGCCACTATTTTGTACTTATATCTCATAAATTGTCTCCGTGGATAAGGCTGTTTCTAAACCTAACAGCAGATTTCGTGATTATCTGCTCATCAAATATATCACCTAATGATATATAAATTTTAACGGTAAGGTCAATTTAATTGCGTCAGTCTTACAACTTGAAATATTTTTATCCATTTAAGGACTCCTCAAGAATATGTGAGTACTTTAATTTTTTTCCTGATAATTTTTCGCATTTGCAAAGCTTATATCTTTTTCCTTGATGATATCTACTTCTTTTGCTGCAAGAGTTATTTTTTTCTTTTCTTTTGCCAAAACAACTAAAAAATTTATTTTATCCAAACTTTCATTAAAAGTGTGCCAAGGTCAAATACTGGACATATCTTATTGTCAAAATAGTAAAAAGTGATAAGAGGGTTTTACAGCAGCGGGATTTTCTTGATGTTTTCAGTTTCAGCAACAGTATCAACTTTTAAAAAATCGATACAAAAAGTATGAATTTCTGTTGTCAAAAATATATAATCCATATAAAATAATAACAGTAATACAAAAAAAATCAAAAGAGATTCTAACATGTTAAAAAGAATATTGATTGTTGACGATTCTGAGTTTGTGAGAGCTCAATTACTTGATTGTTTAAAGATTATAACTGACAATTGCTTTAAGTAGGAGGAAATTATGTCTAAAGTATTGATTTGGCTTGCTTCAGGGGAAAAAGAAAAGCTAAAGCCAGGGATTTTGTACGGTTTAAATGCAAAAAAACATGGATGGCTTGAAGATGTAAAGTTTGTGGTATTTGGTGAGAGTGAAAAATTGCTTCTTGAAGATGATGAGTTATTTAATCTTATCAACGATAAGGAGAATACGGCCTATTGTAAATTTGTTTCCAATGAATTTGGAATAACCGACCGCCTTGAGAAAAAAGGTGCAAATGTTATATACGTCGGCGATTACGTGTCAAACCTAATCAAAGAAGGCTATCAGGTTATAACCTTTTAATGGCGTCGCAAAATTATAAAACATTTGGCTGCAGTGCCTATATTTTGCCGGGTGGAAAAAAACTCTACGGGTTTTGGCTTGAAGAGGTGAGTACCGGCAACTCTGAGCTTTTGTGTGTAACACCTGAAAGGTTTTACAGGGTTACACACATTGATGTGTTGAAAGAGATTAATTTTATACTTCAGTGTGTAAAGTGTGATAATTACAAATGCAGGCACAACCCAAAATATAGCAAAAATGCCAAATATAAATTTCAACCTGTCATAATTAAGGAAAGTGCCTTTGAAAAGAGAATGCAGCCAAGGATAAACATTATACTTAATGCAAATGTGTTGCCGCTATCTGACCTTGATTTTAATAATGACTGGGAAAAATACTACCCTGCCAGGATAACAAATATAAGCTCTAAGGGCTGCTGTTTGGAATTTGATGAAACTTTGGAAGATATAATTCCCGATATTCAGGACAATGTTGAAATAAGGTTTAAAAACGATATCTATATGCGGATGCCAGATGATACTCAAAGTGTTTATATTTATAAACTTTCCCAGGTTTCTCCAATAATAGGTGAAGTAATGTGGCGAATGCACTATAAATGCGGTGTCCAGTTTATTATTGCAAAAAATAGTGATATTAAAATGATAACCGACTTTGTAGAAGAGGTCAGGACATTTAAGTGCAATTTATGATTTTTCAATTGATTTAATTATTCCAATCGTTATATTCAAATCTTATGAAATTTTGGTTAATGAAGTCTGAGCCTGAATCTTTTTCGTTTGATGACTTGAAAAAAGCACAGAATCAAACCACACCCTGGGATGGTGTAAGAAATTATCAGGCAAGAAATTTTATGAAAAATGATATGCAAATTGGGGATATGGTGCTTTTTTATCATTCAAATTGCAAAGTGCCTGGTGGCATTGGTCTTGCGTTGGTGGCAAGCAAGCCATATCCTGACTTTACACAGTTTGATAAAATTTCAAAATATTTTGACCCAAAAAGTGATAAAGATAATCCGAGATGGTATTTGGTGGATGTAAAATATTTGATGGATTTTCCTGAAATAGTTAGTTTATCTTCTATTAAAACCAATGAAAATTTAAATGGTATGCTTCTTGTAAAGAAAGGGATGAGACTATCGATTCAGCCTGTAAACAGGGAAGAATTTGAGGAGATTATAAGGATGGCAGGGCTTAATTTAAATCAGGTTATGAAAAGGTATGACGAAGTTAAGAAAAGTATCTGATTATATTTACGAAATTCCACAAGAGGACAAGATGCTCGTACCTGGACGCATCTTTGCCTCAGACAGTATGATAGAAGATATTTTAAGGGATGAATCCTTAAAGCAAGTAAAGAATGCCGCATACTTGCCTGGAATAGTAAAGGCTTCTATTGCGATGCCTGATATACATTACGGGTATGGTCTGCCTATTGGCGGTGTAGTTGCAACAGATGTGGACAATGGGGTGGTTACTCCTGGCGGTGTTGGCTTTGATATAAACTGTGGAGTCAGGTTGATTGTCTTTGATATTATTGCTGATGAGATTAAAAATTATGAAAGGCTTGTAAATAAGCTTTTTTCAGATATCCCTTGTGGAGTGGGAGAGGGTGGAAAATTTAAACTGAGCAAAAATGAAATAAAAGAGATTATGACAACAGGTTCAAACTGGGCTTTCAAAAAAGGTTTTGCGTCTTTTGATGATTTGGCATCGACAGAATCTGGCGGCTGTCTTAAAGGAGCAAATCCTGAAATGGTAAGCAGTAGAGCTTTTGAAAGAGGTTATGACCAGGTGGGGACACTTGGCAGCGGCAACCATTTTCTTGAAATAGGTGTTGTCGAGGAAATTTATGACGAGGATAAAAGTTACACGTGGGGGATTACAAAGGGTAAACTAACCCTTATGGTTCATTCAGGCTCAAGAGGGCTTGGTCATCAGGTTTGCAGCGATTATCTAAAACTTTTTGAAAAAGCTATAAAAAAATACAAAATAGAGGTAAAGGATATTCAGCTTGCTTGTGCTCCGGTAAAAAGTGGGGAAGGGGAAAGTTATATTTCTGCTCTGAAATGTGCTGCAAATTATGCTTGGGCAAACAGACAGGTTTTGCAGAATTTGGCCATAAAATCGATAAGTGAATTTCTTGGTGTTGGTGTAGAAAGGTTAAAGCCAAGACTTGTGTATGATGTGGCTCACAATATTGTAAAGTTTGAAAAATACAGGATTGATGGAAAAGAAAAAACTTTGCTTGTTCACCGAAAAGGAGCTACAAGGGCACTTTATAAAAATCATTATGAATTGCCTGACAAATATAAAAATACCGGACAGCCTGTAATTATTCCGGGTGATATGGGAAGATATTCATATGTTTTGTGCGGTGGAAAAAATGCTGAAGTTTTGAGTTTCAATTCTGCCTGCCATGGTGCTGGAAGGGTTTTAAGCAGAAATGCTGCCATAAAGGCTTCGCAAAACAGAAATATTGCAAAAGAGCTTCTTCAGTCTGGAGTTTACGCAATAGGTCGCGGGAAAAAATCTCTCATGGAAGAGATGCCAGAGGCTTATAAAGATGTCCTGGAAGTGGTGGAAGTGGTTGATAGACTTAATATAGCCAATAAAGTTGCAAGGCTAAGGCCTGTTTGTGTGATAAAGGGGTAATTATGGAAAGATGGATGATAATTTTCAGCAATATGCGTTGGGATGATGTTAAATTTAATGTCACAGGTAGCAATATCGATATTGATATTATAAAGCAAAATTTTAATCTAAAAGGTAAAATCAAGAAATATAATGAGTTTTCAAAAGTGTATGAAGTAGAGCTTCAGGATGCAAGAGTAGTGCATATTGTTGATATGAATGAAATAGACAAACACTTTGAAAACAATACGATAATATTTAAAAATAGAAAAGGTCTTCATAACGAAATAAAAAGATACATTGAGTTTAGCCTGAATTAACTTTATGAAAAAAATCGGATTTACCACAACTATACCTGTGGAGATTGTTTTTGCATCAAATAATATTCCTGTGGATTTAAACAATATTTTCATTACTTCAAAATCTCCGTATAAATTTTTGGAGTATGCCGAAGACAATGGAATACCAAGAAACAGTTGCAATTGGATAAAAGGTATTTACACAGCGGTTATGAAAAGGTCTGTGGATGAAGTGATAGCCGTTACTCAAGGGGATTGCAGCAATACTCATGCTTTAATTGAGCTTTTTGAAAGTGAAGGGATAAAGGTGCACCCTTTTGGCTATCCATTTGGCAACGAAAATCCGTATCAATTTCTCAAGAATGAAATTCTGACAATCTGCAAGAGATTAAATGTTTCATTTGATAAAGTAATTAAAGTAAAAGATAGAATAGATAAAATAAGAAGAAAGTTGAAAATTTTGGATAAAATGACTATTGATGGCAAGGTTAGCGGATTTGAAAATCATCTGTGGCTTGTAACTTCAACTGATTTTAATGGTGATTTTGAAACGTATGAAAAAGAGCTGGATAGTTTTATTGAGAAGGCTACATCAAGAAATGTGGCGGACAATAATATAAGACTTGGCTTTATTGGAGTGCCTCCAATTTTTGACAATATTTATCAGTTTATTGAAGAAAAGGGGGCTTCAGTTGTTTTTAATGAGGTGCAAAGACAGTTTTCAATCCCTTCAAATTCAGAAGACTACGTGCAAAGATATCTTGATTATACTTATCCGTATGACATCTTCAAGAGGATAGAGGATATAAAAATACAGGTAAGAGATAGAAAAATTGACGGTATTATCCACTATGTCCAGTCTTTTTGTTACAGACAGATACAGGATGTCATAATAAAAAAGAGTCTGGATGTTCCGATAATCACAATTGAAGGGAATGACCCCGGAAATATTGACGCAAGGACAAAAATCAGGCTTGAGTCATTTATAGAAATGCTTAATGAAAGGAAAAATTAATTTTTTTAGAGGTAAAAATGGCTGATGTGGGGATAGATTTAGGCAGCAGATTTGTGAAGGTAGCGATAAGGGAAAATAATGATATAAATTTTAAGATTATTGACACTGTAACTTTCTATAAAGATTTTGTAAAAAGGAAAAATGATAAGATTGAGATAAATTTTGATTTTTTGGAAGATAAACCTGAACGTGTTGTGGCAACAGGTTACGGGAGGAATATTTTATCGTTTGCCAATGCTGAAATAATTTCTGAGATTAAAGCTCATTTCAGGGGGGCAAAAGAGCAGACGGGGCTTAAAAATTTTACACTAATTGACCTTGGGGGACAGGATAGTAAAGTAATAAAGGTTGACGAAGGTTTTATCGAAGATTTCATAATGAATGACAAATGTGCAGCAAGCACAGGAAGATTTCTGGAAACGGCTGCAAATATTCTGAAAATGGATTTGAAAGAATTGGGTGAATGCACAGAAAATCCGGTAAAATTAAATTCAACCTGTGCTATTTTCAGTGAAAGTGAGATAATCGGCAAAATTGCAGAAGGGGTTGATTTCAGAGAAATTGCTGCAGGTGTTAATGAATCAATTGCAAAAAGAATTGCACCACTTGTAAAAAGGATGAAATCTGAAAAATATTTTATGTCAGGCGGTGTTGCTTCAATATTTGCTGTAAGATATTTTCTTGAGAAAGAGATAAATACTGAAATTTTACCTTTGAAAAATTCTCAATTTAACGGCTGCATTGGTTGTCTTGGTTATTAAAAAAGCCGGCATAAGCCGGCATTTTATTAAAATTTTACCTCTGTTTCACTTTCCCATAATCCGTGGATATTGCAGTAGCTTACGGCAATAAGTTTTCCTGGCTCATCAAGTTTTACTTTAAAACATGCTACCGGGTTGGTGTAAGCTGGACCCTGATTTGCCCCCTTTGTAGATTCGCCATGAGCTAAAAATTCAGCTCTGCCAAGATTGTAAATATTTCCTTCTGCAGGTTTGAAATACAGGGCAATCCAGTTTATAAAGTGTTCGGTAGTGTTAGGGTGGGGAATATCTTTGCCTACAGTAACAACCACGTCACAAAATTCACCCTTTTTAAGTCCGCTTGGACATTCAATTACCGGTACATGTTTCTCATTCTTAAAGTCTGCGCTTTTTACAAATTCACTAATTGCCATATTAACCTCCTGATTTAGTATACTTTATTATAGCATAATTTTTATTTTTGTGCTGGAATTTAATTTAGAATGTATATAATTAAAAGTCAATGATTTTATGTTTTAAGTGTTATGTTGTAAAAATTTCGAACAAATAGGTTATATATTTTAGAAAATATTTTACAGCTAAAGAAAATTTATGTATTTTAACAAAAACTTAAATGGAGATTATTATGTATAAGTATATTTCTCCTGATGATATGATATTAAAGGCTGATTTTAAAGAAATAATTCAAGAAATGAAAAATGCAATGTCAGATTTGGCAAATAACGAAATTATCGTCCCGCTTCGTGAACATATTGAATCTCAGAAAAATGTATTTTTATTTATGCCGGTTTTAAGTGAAAAGTTGAAAAAGGTTGCATTTAAATATGTAGGCGTATGTCCTGAGAATTTGAAAATCAATTTGCCGAGCATAAATGGTTTTGTAATGCTTGCCGATTCTGTTACCGGCATTTCTGAGGCATTTTTTGATGGAGCCACACTTACCGCTATAAGGACTGGTGCAATAGGGGGAGCAGCCATAGACATACTTTCCTCTGAAAAAGCGAAAATTTTGACTGTTTTTGGCACCGGGCCACAGGCCGAAACACAAATTTTAGCTGCACTTTCTGTAAGGGATATCAAAAAAATATATATTTGTGGCAGAGATGAATCAAAAACTGAAAATTTTATTGAAAAAATCAACAAATTTACCGATGCAGATATAAATTGCTATAAATCAGAAGAAAATCTATATGAAAGCGATATAATTATTGCTGCAACTAACAGTCAAAAACCGCTTTTTGCTGCTGATTCAGGTAAATTTAAAGCCGATGTCCATATAAATGCTATCGGCTCATTCAGGCCTTACATGCAAGAAATTTCAGAAAACATTTATGAATCGTTTAACGTGTTTGTAGATAGCAAGTCTGCTTTGAAAGAGAGCGGCGATTTGATAATTCCTATACAAAAGGGTATAATTAACAAAGAAGATATTAAAGAATTAGGTATTGTCGTTAATAGTGTAAAAAAATTTAACAATACTAAAACTATTTTTAAATCGGTGGGCAGTGCAGCTTTTGATTTATATACTGCTAACTATTTTATAAATAAGCTTTAAACAAATTTAAATAATCTGTATTTTAACTTGAATAATTTTTTAATTATGCTATATTTCTCGTTCTTTTAAAAAATATGAGGTGAAAAATGGAGCAACTTCACAATATTATTTTGACTCTTGATGGGTATGTTTGGGGGCCGGTTATGCTTGTACTTCTTCTTGGTACAGGTGTGTGGCTTTCGGTTACGCTTGGCTTTATTCAGATATTTAAACTTCCAAAAGCACTAAGTCTTATTTTAAAGTCCAACAAAAGCTCTGGTGAAAAAGGTGAAATTACACCTTTTCAGGCACTAACCACAGCTCTTTCTGCAACTGTTGGCACAGGTAATATCGCAGGGGTGGCTACTGCTATTGCTTCAGGGGGGCCTGGTGCTATTTTTTGGATGTGGGTAACAGCATTCTTTGGTATGGCTACTAAATACGCCGAAGCTGTGCTGGCTGTTCACTTCAGAAAACAGTTAAGTGACGGCTCTACTATCGGTGGCCCGATGTATTATATTTCAGAAGGATTAAAGCAAAAGTGGCTTGGAGTATTGTTTGCAATATTTGGAGTTTTTGCATCTTTTGGAATAGGCAGCATGGCTCAAAGTCATTCTGTTGCTCTGGCAGTAAATAATGCATTTGGTGTGCCAAAAATTGCAGTTGGAATTTTCCTTGTTGTAATAACAGCATTGGTAATAATTGGAGGAATCAAGAGAATAGGTAAGGTAACTGAAAAATTAGTTCCTTTTATGGCAGTTTTTTATATTGTTATTTCTTTGATTTTGATAATTTCAAATTTTTCAGCAGTTTTGGCGGCATTTAAAATTATTCTTAGTCATGCTTTTTCACCTGCTGCTGCGGTAGGGGGATTTGCAGGTTCGATGGTAAGAGATGCAATTAGGTATGGCGTTGCAAGAGGTGTGTTTTCAAATGAAGCAGGTCTTGGTAGTGCTCCAATTGCACATGCTGCAGCCAAAACTGACAATGCGGTAAAGCAAGGGCTAATTGCAATGACAGGTGTTTTCTTTGATACAATAATCATCTGTTCGATGACTGCTCTTGTAATTATTTCTACCGGTGCATGGGAGTCAGGCAAAAGTAGTACAGAGCTTACTGCACTTGCATTTAACAGCTTTTATGGAAACCTTGGGGATTGGTTTTTGGCTATTGCATTGATATTTTTTGCATACTCTACTATTTTGGGTTGGTCTTACTATGGCGAACAGTGTATGAAATTTTTAACTGGAGGAAAGTTTTCTTATTTTTACAAGCTTATTTTTCTTTTTACAGTGTTTTTTGGCTCATACAGGAAAACAGCATTTGTATGGGATATTTCTGATCTTTTCAATGGAATGATGGCTATCCCAAACCTTATAGGGCTTTTAGGGTTGTCATTGCTTTTGAGAAAACTTACTAAGGAGAATATGGATAAATTTTAGTAATTTATTGTATACAAATTATATAAATATATAAATGGGGGTAGCCGATATAGGCTACTCTCATTTTTTAGTTTATTATTTTAAAAGTAAACTGGAAGTCGTTCTGATTATTTTAAATCGTCGATAAAACTTATTGCAATGGAAGTTATATTTATGCTAAAAGCTTTGAAAAAAATGGACAGCTAACAATGAAAAAGTTTGATGAAGTTTTGCCTTTTATTTTTTTACTACTTTGCTCACTTCTTACCGCAGCACACTTTTTGAGAGCTCAGCAACTTATCTTTGTGGTAATTTTTTTATTTTTGCCTGTTTTGTTTTTTATAAGAAAAAAGGTTGCATTTTATATTATTCAAGGGGCACTTTTTTTCAGTATAGTAGAGTGGATACTTACATCCATAAGGGTTATAAATTACAGGGTTGCAAATTCAATAAGTTATTCAAAATTTGGCATTATTTTATCAGCCGTGATAATTTTCACAGCTTTTACGATGTATCTTATATTCAAGAGTAAGAGATATTAAACTCTTATTGATGCCTGAGCGAGCATCATTTTCAAGTCTTCTACCGCAAAAGGCTTTGGCAGGTAAAAATCAAATCCATGTTTTTTGTATTCGGTAATTATATCACTATCAGAATAGCCCGATGAAACTACAAAATATGAGTCAATACCTTTTTCTTTAAGCATTTTAATTGTTTCCTCACCATTCATTCCGCCCTTTATCGTCAGGTCAAGGACAATTATATCAAATTTTTTGTTTTCAACCTCTTTTAGCGTTTCTTCTCCATTTTTAGTAACAGTTACATTGCAATCAAGAATTTCAAGTATCATTTTAAAAGAATCTCTTAAGTCGGCTTCATCATCCATATACAAAATTTTCAGTTTTTTAATATCGATTTCATCTTTTGTTTCAGAAATTTTATTTAGCTTGCATTCGGTTTTTGGTAAAAAGATTTCAAAAACACACCCTTTGTCAAGATTTTTAAATGTTATATAACCACTGTGCTTCTTGATAATTGAATGCGAAATTGCAAGGCCAAGCCCGCTGCCGGTTTCTTTTGTGGTAAAAAATGGCTCAAATATTTCATTCTTGATATCTTCCGGTATTCCACTGCCGTAATCCCTTATTGCAATTTTTATATATTCCCCTTTTGAGAGATTGTATTCGTTTTTTTCTGCAAAAAATTCAATTGAAGTTGAAATATCTATTTCCCCTTTGTTATTCATTGCCTGGCTGGCATTTAGCACAATATTTGTAATAACCTGCGTGATATAATTTTCGTCTACATCAGCGCATAAACTACCTTGTGTTTCTGGCTGATTTATATCAAAATTCAAAGATGTGCTGCTCCCTTTCAGTGCAAATTCTGCCGCTTCTTTTACAAGTTTGTTAATATCTGTATTTTTTATTTCAAGGCTGCTCCCTTTTGCAAATGTAAGCAGCTGCCTTGTTAAATGTTTGCTTTTGAATATGAGATTTTCAACCTTTTGTATTTCTTCAGTTATAATTCCTTTTGATTTTACTGCTATAATATAGTTTGACATTGCTCCAAGATAGTTATTGAAATCGTGGGCAATGCCTGCAGCTATTTTTCCCACTGTTTCAAGTTTGTCAATTTTTGTCTGGATTTCGATATTTTGTATTGCTTTGGTAATGTTATTTATCATTACTATATAGTCATTATCATTTGTATTTTCATTTTTTACTTTTGTAATGGAGATTTCAGCAATAATATCCCCTTTTCGTGTATTTTTTATGGTATAGTAGTTTTCAAGACTTTCTGAAGAAAAAAATTCTTCAAATTTTATTATATTTTTATTTCTATCTTCAATTTGATACTGGCAATCGGCTACTGACTTGCCAAAATCTAAAATATCAAAAGTATTTTTTGCTGCAATGTTTAAAAACTCAACAATCCCTTTGTGATTAAACAGAATTACCGGATCAGAGAGATTGTTTAATATTTTTACAATTTTTTTTCGCTCATTTTTAACTTCAATTGTAGCAAGATAAAGCTTTTTTTTGAAAGTATGGATTATTATAACCGTAAGTGTGAAAATAAGCAAAATTGTCAATGATACAAAAATATAATTTTCCTCGATGAAGTGCAGAATGGGGTTGTGCAGATACATACCTTCTGAAAAATATTTTAACCTCTTGTAATAATAAGAATTTTCATCTTCGAGAAGGCTTTTTATCGCATTGTCAATTTTATTGATTATATCTTCATTGAGATTTTTACTGTAAGCAAAGTGAGTTTTTATCGGTTTTACGATAATCGGAGTGGTTGTAATATTTTCCGAGACAATTGCAAATGTATAGTTTCTTGCCACAAGAGCGCAATCAACACCTTTGTTAATAACGGCGTCTACTGCCTCCTCATAATTATCCACAAAATAGTATTTGACATCAATATTGAGTCTGTCCAATACAAGCCCAAGGCCATTTGTGGCCATCAAAAAGATATCGTTAAATTGCACGGCAATCGTTTTTCCTTGCAAATCGTAAAATGATTTTATTTTCTTGTCTCTTGTCGTGATAATCTGACCCCAATTTTCAAAAAGAGGGTATCTGGAAAAGTTCATATATTGAAGTCTGTATTCTGCAAATCCAATTGGGAAAAAGACATCGATATTTCCGTTTGAAATATCAGAGTAAAGCTGACTCCAGCTGCCTTTTTTCATTTCATAGTCGATATTTTCCTTCTTTGCAATATATTTGAAAATATCTACAATAAACCCTTTATAACCATCATTTTCGTCATAGGATAGTGGTTTATTTTCCCAGAAACCTACCTTGATTTTTTGAGCAAACGAAGAAGTAACCAACGTCAGGAAGATTAAAAAAGTGATTATTACTTTATTTTTTATTGTCAAGTATTCCCCTTACAAGCTTCAGTATATTCAAAGGTCTATAAGGCTTTGTAACTACTTGATAATTAAAGCAGTTGTCAATGATATCTTTTCTTATATCTTTTTCATAGCCTGTGGTTATAATTGCAGGAACTTTTATGCCAATTTTACAGGCTTCAGCAAGAAGTTTATCTCCATTAAGTTCCGGCATTACGAGGTCAGTAATTATAAAATCGATGGGGGTATTTTTTAATATTTCAAGAGCTTCAGACCCGTTTTTGGCTTTATATACATTATAGCCTGATTTTTCAAAAAGCTCAGATACTATATTTAAAAGTCCAGGCTCGTCTTCGGCAATCAATATATTTTCGCTACCGTGAATATCTTCAAATATGGACATCTTATTGGCATCGGTTTTTTTGTTATTATTACTGTCAAAGCAGGGCCATAGAATATCAAATCTCGTATATTCACTTTCTTTGGTATCTACAAAGATATAACCTTTATTTTGTTTTACTATGCCGTACACACTAGCAAGACCGAGCCCTGTGCCTTTTCCAACCTGTTTGGTGGTAAAAAAAGGTTCAAATATTTTATTTATAAATTCCTCTTTTATTCCAGTCCCATTGTCATAGACTGAAAATTTTATAAATTTTTGATAGTTTTTTTCCTCTACAAGGTCAAAATCACTTAAAACAGGCTTGTCAAGAATGATTTTGATTAACTTTTTATCCTTATCTGACCCGAGCAGAGCATCTCTGCTGTTTATAACGAGGTTCATAATTATCTGACTAAACTGCGTTTTGTCAATATCGATAGGGCATTCGTCATCAATGTTTTTCTCAAAAACAAGCTCAATATTTTCAGGAATTAATCTTCTGAGCATTTTTAGCGAATCGTTGATAAGCGCGCTAAATGTTGTAGTCGCAGGGGAAAACATCTGTTTTCTGCTAAATCCCAAAAGATGACTGACCAGATTTTCAGCCCTCTTTGCAAGCTCCTTTATCTTTTCCACTACTTCGGTTGCTTTTTGAGGCAACTCAAGGTAGCCAAACATTTCAAGATATGCATTGATACCTGTCAGAATATTGTTAAAATCATGGGCTATGCCGCTGGCGAGCTGACCAATTGATTCAAGTTTTTGTACAAGAAATAATTTTTCTTCCAGCAATTTTTCTTTTGTAATATCTCTTTTTAATGCTGCAAACTTGTTTATTTTACCGGATGAGTCTTTTATCGGGAATATTATATCTTCCTCATAATAAATTTCTCCGGTTTTTTTTCTGTTTATAAAAATATCGTTAAAAGTATTTCCCGATAATATTGTAGACCACAGTCTTTTATAAAACTCTTTATTATGTTTGCCTGATTTTAATATCCTTGGATTTTTTCCAAGTAATTCTTTTTTTTCATAGCCTGTAATTTTTGTGTAACCATTATTTACATATACAATATTTCCTTCAATATCAGTAATTACAAAGCCTGCTTCAGATTGCTCAACCATTTCGATAATATTTTCAAGGTTTAATATTGCAAGATTTTTATCTGTAATTTCCTCAAATAAAAGCAAAATCCACCATGAATCATTGCTTTCGATTTTGAAAGGGTAAACACTTATCTGTAACAGTATAATTTCTCCGTTACTTTTTTTGTATCTGGTACATACATTATTATAAGCTAAGCCGTCTATTTGGGATTGACATACAATACATTCTTTATTACTTATCTTAAAATTTTTTGTTTTATGAACAATATCGTGAAAATTTTTGCCTAAAATGTCATTTCTTTCATAGCCTAAGATTGCAAGACCTGCATTGTTGATAAGAACAGACACCCCATTACTATCAATAATACAGATTCCCCTGGTACTTGAGTTTAAAACTGTTTCAAGTATTTTACTTTTTACAATTTCATCCATTCATCACCTGCATTTATTACCTTGTGTATTTCTCTGACCAAATCTTTCGTGGTAAAAGGTTTTTTTAGAAAAGTGAAATTTTGCTTCAGTCTTAAAATTTCCTCATCATCACTGTAACCGGAAATAAATATTGCCGGTATTTGGCCAAATTTTTCTTTGATTGTTTCATAGAGTTTGCCGCCACTCATTCCAGCCATTTTTACATCAAGAATCATTATATCTATCAAAGGGAAATATTCTTCGAGCTTACTCAAGGCATCTCTGGGGCTGTCAGATTGGATAACGTTAAATCCCTCCCTTTCAAGATTTGCTGATACACCGCTTCTGATAAAGTCATCATCATCCACGAAAAATATTGTTATTGAATTGCTTATTTCATTTAAAAATTCAGACTCGTTTATGTCGGTATTTTCTGCAGATTTGTCGGATAATGGTAAATATATTGTAAATTCTGCCCCTTCACCCTCTTTGCTATTGACAGTGATATCACCTTTGTATTCTTTAAGAGTAGAAAATATTGCTGTCAGTCCAAGTCCTAATCCTTTATTACTCTTTGTTGAGAAGTCTGGCGAAAAAATTTTGTTAATATTCTCCTCTTTTATTCCTATACCGTTATCAGATATCACAATTTCAGCGTATTTGCCATCAGGCAGGTATGGATGATTTGTTAAATCTATTTTTGATAAAGTAATATTGATTTTCCCCTTTTCAATTCCTTTTTTCTCAATGGCCTCAGCCGCATTTTGAATAATACCTGTAAAAATCTGCAAAACCCTTGTATAATCCCCCTTTATATTTAAGTCAGATGATGTGGTAGTGACAGAAATGGTAATATTATCAGGGATTAATTCATCAAAAAGCTTTTTGTGCTCAATTATAAAGCTGTTTAGTTCAATATCGGATACCAGAACATTTTCATCGGGGAAAAGCGATTCAAATCTGTTTATCTGATTGAGACTTTTTTCAATACCGCTTTCAAGTCGGTATAATTTTTCATTATCCGGATAATCTATTAAAAGCAAATCAACAAGCCCAAGTCTTTCCGTAAAACCATCTTTTAAATCTTTTATAAAGTTTTTTAACAGTTTGTTATTGGTTTCAAGGTTTTCAATGGCGCTAACTTTTTCATGCAGGTTTAAAACATCAGTAATATCTATCAACACACCGTGATGCATGATTTCGCTATTTTCATCATCCCATAGCTGCACATTTGCAAGGACAGTAATGATTTTATTTTTTAATGTTTTAAATTTTAGCCTGTAGTTTCTAAGCTTTTTATATTTTTGCAAATCTTCCAAAAATTTTTTTCTGTCATCTTTATTGAGGTAAAAATTTTCGACAGGTTTTCCGATGAGATTTTCAAGGTCAGTTTGCATAATTTCTGCCAAAGCTTGATTTGCTTCCAAAAGTCTCTCATCTTTTGATACGGTATAAATGGGAATCCCTGATGTTTCAAAAATAATTTTATACTTTTTTAACGCTTCATTACTGCACATATAAACTACCTCTTGAAAAATTCTTGTTTTTCTAATAGTAAAATATAATATGGTAAACTTCAATAGAAATATAATATTTATTATGTTACAATAATAAATAAACTTTGGGGGATTGATTTTGGCAGAGTTAACCAGGACTAGGATTTATGCCGGCAGCATCAACGAAGGGTTTGAAAAGGCCAAAAAATATTTCAAAAAAGAGATGCACGAGCTTGAATATAAACTTATCTCTTCTAATGGCGAGGGGGACAAGAAATACTTGCTTGAATTTTCACTGAAATCTTCTCAGGATGGCAGAAAAGGAAGACTTTTTGACGATGTCTTTCTTGATGATTTTGATGTATTGATTTCTAAAGATAAAATGAAAGCTTATATTTTAATTCCTCCTCATCCAAAACAGGTTGACCGTGATTATATCTTTGAACTTTTGAAGGAAAATGGTGTGGTAAAAGGGATTATGGAGGACAGGGTTGATTTGCTTATTCATCTGCTTGATTCAAAAAGTAGCAAAATTGAGCCGACATTTTTGGTTGCTGAAGGTAAAAAGGCAGTTGATGGATATAATGCTGAAGTGCTTATCAAATCAGATGAAAAAAAAGAAGATGAGTTTTTGGTAGAAGAATCTTTGGACAGAGTTGATTATAAAAATATAAAAAAAAACCGTTTGGGGGTTGTATATAAAGATTCTGCTGTTGCTTATTACAATCCGCCTACAAAGGGGCAGCCAGGCTTTACTGTTACCGGTGAGATTCTTGAGGCAAATGATGGTGTGGATTTAATTGTAAAGCTAAATGAAAATGTTGTGAAAAGGGATAATGTATACTATTCACTAATTGATGGCCTTCTTGAGTATAACTTTTTCGGAAATATTGTTGAGATGAAAATTACAAATGTATACATTGTAAAGGGGAATGTTGATTATAAGACAGGAAATATTGAGTTTCCAGGCTCTGTTATAATTTCAGGTGAGCTTCAGGCCGGTTTTTCAGTTAAATCGGGTGAAAATATTATTGCAAAAGCAATTTCAGGAGAGGCACATGCAAAGGGTAATATTATTGTCAAAGAGGGGATAATAGGAAGTAGCCACGCCAAAAGATGTAAAATCAGGGCTGGAGGGATGATAGAAGCTACATTTATACAGTTTGCCGATGTGTCAACAAACGAAGGTGTCGTGGTAAAAAACCTTATAAGAGACTCAATGATAATTACTGATGGTAAAATAACATGTTTTGGAAAGCCTGGGAATATCTATGGTGGTGTTTTTTATGCTACAAAAGGGGTGGAGGCAAATATTTTGGGCTCTGCATCTTTTGTCAAAACCAAGATTGTTGTGGGAGCTTCGGCAAAATATGTGTCAAGGCTGTCAAAACTAATGCAGGATAAAGAGCATCTTGAAAGGACTTTGCAGCAGATATTGAATTTTTTAGGCAGCATTGAAAAGAGAATGGACACTCTTGATGAAGAGAAGAAAAGAAGGATTGCAAAATTGGTAGATGAAAAAAGGAAAGTAAGGAGAAATCTTTATCACATATATGCAAGTATTGACGAAATTAAGTTGAAGCTTAAGGAAGGGACTGATACGGAAATTTTGTTCCACAAAGAAGCAATGCCGGGTGTGGTTGCCGTAATCGGAGAATACTTTTTTGAATTAAATAAACTTGAAAAAAACGGTAAATTTGTCTTTGACCCTGAAAAAAAAGAGGTCGTAATAGAAAAAATCAAGTAAAATGGAAAAATCAAACATGGTAAAAACTACTCTAAAACTACACTTTTTTTATGGCAGTTTTTCTCGCTAAACTTTCTCCCACTGAAAATTAACGATATTTTTTTCCTCTGAGCTGAATTCTATTCCTACAATATAGATTTGACTTGATTCATTTAGATATTTATCAGCATAATGTTTTTCTTTAATCTGCTGTAAGGCTTCACCTTTGCTGCCGTCTACCTTAAATTCAAGGATATAAATCTTGTCATTTACAAAAAGTGTCAAATCAATCCTCCCTTTATTTGTTACATCTTCACCGATTATTTTAATGCCAAGGGAAGCAAGATACGAATAAATTATGCTTGCATAAAATCCTTCATATTGAGTGAGTTTATTCTTTGTAAAATTGGTATAAGGGATTGAATCAAACAAAGAGGTTAAAGCAATCTTAAAATCTTCTAATTTTTCATAATGTAGTGATTTGATAAGGGATTTTTTTACACTGCTGTCTCCATTAAACAGATAGTTTATTATATAATCATTTAAAGATATTTGAACTTCGAGGTTAGGGATTTTCAATTTATATTCTATTGAAGAAAGAAGCTCGTCTTTTATCATTTTTTCAATAGTCAAATATCCTGTCTGGTATAAAAGCACTTCCAGGTCTATATTTTCAATATCAAAACTTGATAGCAATTTTTCATCAACTATCAGATTGGTCAGCTTGGGTAAAAAATAATTTTTTTCCTTTATAAGTTTAATCAAAAATGATGGTGTGCCGCTCTCAAACCAATAATTTCTGAACATAAATTTGCTGCTTATAAACTGTAAAATATCAAAAGGGTTATAAACATTGTCTTTCAGAAAGTTGTAACCGTTATACCACATTTTTACCTTATCGAGATCTACATCTTTAAAATATGGTAAAAATGAAGTCTCAATGTCATTTTGGGTATAACCGCAAATGTTACCATATTCCGGATTAAGGGATATATCTGTAAGCATATTAAGCCCGCTGAAGATTGAGGCTTTAGAAAATTTGCTTACACCAGTTAAAAATGCAAACTTGATATAGGCATCTACACCTTTTAAAACGGAGTACAGCCCTTTTATATATTCCCTGTGTTCTTTTGCCTGCTCTGTATCTTCTATGACATCAAGGATTGGTTTATCGTATTCATCTATCAAAACTACCACTTTTTGACCATATTTTTCTGACGCCATTGTGATAAGTCTTCTAAAACAAATAACCAAATCCAAATCGTCTTCGCAATTTATATTGAGTCTTCTTTGATTTTCCAATAAAGTCTCTCTAAGTGTTGATTCCAAATCTTTAATTGACCTATTTTTGCCATCCCAACTTATTTTTATTACAGGGTACTTTTCTTCCCAATTCCATTTATCGTAAATATAAAGCCCTTCAAAAAGCTTTTTATTGCCTTCAAATAGCTCTTTTAATGTGTCAAGAAATAGCGACTTACCAAATCTGCGGGGACGGGATAAAAAAACATACTTATATTCTTCAGTTAGCTTTAAGGCCTCTTCAGTCTTATCAATATAGACATAACCGTCTTCAATTATTTCCTTAAATGTCTGTATGCCGATGGGGAGCTTTTTTAGTTTTTGCATAATTATCTCCGCAAATTTTTGTTTAGTAAATATAAGCCAAGATTCAAGATTAGGCAAGGGGGAGTGGAGATTTTGAATAATGATAGGCAAATTTGTTTATTGTTTAATAATTTTAAATTTTTACGCAGATAGCTTCTATTTCAATATCTACATCTTTTGGCAATCTTGCTACTTCTACAACTGCTCTGGCTGGTTTGTGGCTGCCAAAAAATGATTCATAAATTTCATTAATTTTTCCAAAATTATTCATATCTTTTATAAAAACAGTTACTTTAGCAATATCTGTCAGCTTAAATCCTGCATGCTCTACAATATTTTTGAGATTGTTAAGGACAAGTTTTGTTTCATCTTCAATATTTGTTAATACAAGCTCACCAGTATTTGGATTTATAGGGATTTGCCCGGATACAAATAACATATTGTTAACTTTTACTGCCTGAGAATAAGGCCCTATTGCTGCCGGAGCGTTTTTTGTGTTTACAAATTCCATCATTTCCCCCTAAATTTTTAAAGCTCTTATCACTCTCCATGAGAGAGTGTATTTTTTGTTTGTGGTTTCGATTGGCTTGAAAAATGTATCAAATATTTCCTGCTCTTTAAACAATGTATTAAAGAAATTTTCATTGCCGAAAATTGATTTTATCTCTTCAAGGCTTGTTTCCTGCATGATTGTTTCCTCTTTGACATCCACAAAAATATTGCTCAATGAATTTTTTAGAGTTACAAACCATCTGTTTAGTTTTTCTTTTACCGCATTTTGTGAAATCTGACTCAGACCATTTAAAATATCTTTGCCATATTCATCATAGACATCCGGATAAACTACAAGGATAAGCCTTCCAGCAAGATTTAAAGCCCTATGAAGCGAATATACGCAATCATAAAGGGGCTGAAATTTATATGTACCGCCCATGGAAATAATCAGGTCGCATTTAAGTTTGTTAAGCGTAAATGCAAGATTGCTCTGAACAGGGACTGAAAATATACCATCAATTGTTTTTATCTGGGAAAATGCCACGTTATAAATTGTGTTAAAAACCCTTTTATCTTTGAGGTATTTTGCCGTCAAATAGTCGTTAAAAGAGAGGTCACACACAGTAAGGTTTTTGCTCCCCTGAATATTTAATCCGTCAAAAATTTTAAGATAAGTGAGAAATTTCTCTTCTGCTTTTGTAAAATTCATAAACATCCTTTACTTAAAAAAAAACATAATGTATATTTGCCTAAAAATTATATGCATAATTAAATATTTATCAATACCCAAATTTTAAATTTATGAGGTGTGCGGATAAAATGGATATTAACTACGTTTATCAGATGATTAAAACCGAAGTAGAAAGTGTAGAAAAAGAGTTGTTGTCCAATCTTGACTCTGATGTGGATATGGTAAATGAAGTGGCATCTTACGTATTTGAAAGTGGCGGGAAACGTTTGAGGCCTGTTTTTATGATATTGGCATCAAAGCTTGCTGGCTATTCAGGCAATAGGGCAATTGTTTTAAGCGGGGTTGTGGAGTATATTCACACCGCTACACTTTTGCATGACGATGTTATTGACGGCGCTAAATTCAGGCGGGGCAGAAAAAGCGCAAACAATGTATTTGGTAACGATATTACTGTGCTTTGTGGCGATTTTTTGTATTCAAGGGCATTTATGAACCTTGTAAAAGACGGTGACCCAAAAGTGCAGATGATTCTTGCAAACGCCGCAAAAACGATGAGCGAAGGGGAAGTGTTTCAGCTTGTCAAAACTGCCGAGTTTAGCTTGAAACTGGAAGATTATCTGAAAATTATATACAGTAAAACTGCTGTTCTTTTTTCTGCGTGCTGTGAAATCGGCGGAATATTGGGCAAGATTAAAGAAGAAAAAGTAAAAAATCTGGCAGAGTTTGGCAAAGTAGTTGGTCTTGCGTTTCAGATGAGTGATGATATTTTAGATTATCTTGGTGAGCCAGAAAAAACAGGGAAAAAACCCGGAACTGACCTTAATGAAGGTAAAATGACTTTACCTCTAATATTGCTGAGAGATTTGGCTGATAGGGACGAGAAGAAAAAACTTCGTGACATAATTGTCTCTGAGAGTGCAACGGATGAAGATTTGGCTTATATCATTTCATTGATGGAAAAATACGATATAAAGGCAAAAGCAGAAAATTTTGTAGACGACTATGTCAACAAATCAAAAGAGTTACTAAAAATTTTTCCGGAGAATGAATACAGGGACGCCCTTGAGTTTTTGGCAGAATATGTAATTCAAAGGGACAGATAATGAAAAAAGAGGCAAGTTATTATAAAAAACTTGTTGATAACAGTGTACAATGCCTTCTGTGCCCACATCTTTGCATAATAAAAGACAAGGGCAGCGGAATCTGCCTTATCAGAAAAAATATAGATGGCACCCTTTATCAAACAGCTTACGGAGAAGTTGTTTCCGTAAATCTTGACCCGATTGAAAAAAAGCCTCTTTACCACTTTTATCCGGGCAGTGAAATATTATCAATAGGGACAAACGGTTGCAACTTGAGGTGCAGTTTTTGTCAAAATTATTCAATAAGCACAAAAGAGACAAACAGGCAAAAAGTGAAAATAGATGACCTTGTAATGCTTGCAAAAAAACATAACAGCATAGGGATTGCGTATACATATAATGAACCGACAATATGGTATGAGTTTGTCAGAGATACTGCAAAAATATTTAAGGAAAATGGGTTAAAGAATGTTATAGTTAGCAATGGTAATATTAACAAAGAGCCTTTGCTTGAACTGATAAAATATATTGATGCAGCAAATATTGATTTAAAAGGTTTTACCAAAGAGTTTTACGATTGGGTAAAAGGGGATTTGGAAACAGTAAAACATACGATAAAAACTCTTTTTGATAACAATATTCATACGGAAGTTACTTTTCTCTTAGTTCCAAATAAAAATGACGATATCGATGATTTTAAACTTATGCTCGATTTTTTGAAAAATATCAGTGTTGATTTGCCGCTTCATATTTCGAGATATTTTTCCACCTACAAATGCAGCGAGCCTGCAACGGATATTGGGATGATGTTGAAATTTTATGAATTGGCAAAAGAATATCTTAATTATGTGTATCTTGGTAATGTGAATATTGAAGGAGCACTTGATACATTTTGCCCTGATTGTGGAAGCATTCTTGTGAAAAGAGCGGGATATTTGACTGAAATTTTAAATTATGGAGATAAATGCAATAAATGTTTAAAAAAATTATACTTTCAATTCTGATTATTTTTGCTGTCACAGGCTGCAATAAGACATTTGTGTCAAAATCCGGTTTTTGGATGGGGACAATTGTTGAAATTACGTTTGATGTAGATAAAAGCAATATTGTGGATGAAGGTCTAAAATACCTGAAGACATTGGAAGATAAAATCGCTTTATTTACAAATGATATAAACATAAAAGGTGAAGCAAAAGTTGATGAAGATATAAAATATCTCATCAGTAAGAATGAATATTATAAGAAAATATCAAATGGCAGATTTGATATGGCCGTGGGGACTATTGGCTATATTTATGGTTTTCCTGAAGGCCCGTATAAAATTCCTGATATTGATGAGATAAGCAAATCTCTTGAAAAAATACATAAAAACCGATTTGAAATAATTGATGGATATATAAAACGGAGCGAAGAAGTTAAAATTGATATGGGAGCTTATGCCAAGGGTTATATTGTGGATAAGGTTAGTGAGTATTTTAGAAGAAACGGCTTAAAAAATTTTATTTTAAATGCAGGTGGAGATTTATACGCATCGGGAAATAAAAATGGCAAAAAATGGAAAATAGCGATAAAAAATTCGGAAAGTGAAAAAAAATATTTAAGTGCTATTGAATTGAGCGATATGGCGGTTGCTACAAGTGGTAATTATGAGCGGTATTTTGAAATAAACGGTAAAAGATATATACATATTTTTGATGCACTTACAGGTGAGAATGCAAACAATTATCAAAGCATTAGTGTCATTGCCGATAATGTGGAAAAAGCCGATGGATTTGCTACCGTTTATTTTTTGATGAGCGTTGATGAAATAAGTCGTATTTGTAAAAAAGAGGGTACACCGGTGCTTGTATATACATTGGATAACAAACTGTTAAAATTTTGCGGCTGGGAAGATTTTGAAATTAATTAGGCCGCTTGACATTGTGATAATTTTTATTCTGGTTTTTGTTTCCATTGGTTTTATAATATTCTCGCAGACTGAGTCTGGGAAAAAACAATATTATTTGCATATTGATAATAAAAAAATAAAACTGAATGGCAATGAAGGGGTAATTGATTTAAAAAAATACGATAAAAGTGTAGTTATTGAGCTAATAGATGGAAAAGGGCGATTTGTTGAATCAAACTGCCAGGACAAAATCTGTATTAAGACCGGTTTTATAGATAAATGCGGCGATATCGCAGTTTGTCTTCCAAATAAGGTTGCACTCGAGATTAAATGTGAAGTGAGTGAATTTGATGCAATTTCAAGGTAAAGTTGCCTATACAGGGATTTTGACAGCTTTTTGTATTGTGCTTGGTTTTATGGAAATGTTTATACCTAATCCGATCCCTTTTTTGAGACTTGGCCTGGCAAATATCCCCATTGTAGTCGGAATATTTATCTTTGAAGAAAAAAAATATGTTTTTTACGTGGCTGTTTTAAAGTCGATTTTGGTGCCTGTTATTACCGGTAATTTTTTTGTTAAACTCATAATAGGGATGCCAGCTACTATCGCTGCCACAATTATTATGTTAATTATTTTTAAACTTTTGTCAAAATATTTAACTGCAATTTCTGTAGCGGCAGTGGGAGGGTACTTTCATATAATTTTTCAACTTATTGTTATAAAAATATTTTTTATAAAATATCTTGATATTTACAAAATAATACCGTATTTTTCGCTACTTGGCCTTGTTAGTGGGATTTTAACAGGCTTTATTGCTGAATATACAATAAAAAATTTTTTGAAGGTGGATAATGCTGCAAAAAATTATTCTGGCTAGTGGTAGCCCCCGTAGAAGGGAGATTTTTACTAAACTTGGTATTAATTTTCAATATGTTACCTCTGAAGTTGAAGAAAAATTTGATGAAAATGAGAATGTAGAAGACCAGGTGATGAAAATTGCCGCAATGAAGGCTTATAAGGTTGCAAGCATTTATGATGAGGCATTTATTATCGGAGCTGATACTGTTGTTTATCTTGAAAATCAGATAATAGGAAAGCCAAAAGATGCTTATGACGCACAGCGCATTTTAAGATTATTAAGCGGTAAAATGCATGAAGTAATAACCGGCGTGGCAGTTGTAAATAAAAAAAATGGTATATGTGAAAGATTTTTTCAAAAAACTGATGTTTACTTTAAAAAATTAAATGATGAGATTATCAATTGGTATATTGATTCAGAAGAGCCTCTTGACAAAGCTGGAGCTTACGGTATTCAGGGGAAAGGGAGTTTGCTGGTTGAGAAGATACATGGGGACTATGATAATGTTGTGGGACTACCGGCAGGTAAACTTCTTGAAACTTTTGCAAAACTTGGAATAAGACCTTATGGAGGATTTCATGAATTATAATAACTTAGGTGAAATGTTTTTAAGTGTTGCTACAAAAAAAGGCTCCAAGAAGTATATATTTTTTGAAAATGATGTTTATACATATTCTGAAGCGAAAAATTTGATTTTAAAATATGCAAACGCACTTAAAAAACAAGGACTTAAAAAAGGGGACAGGGTAGGGGTGCTTCTTGAAAACTCCCCTGAATTTATTTTTGCCATTTTTGCTATTTTTGTTAACGGGGCTGTTGCTGTACCTATAAATACTTTTCTTAAAAAAGATGAAATTTCATATATTTTGTCAAACTGTGAGGCTAAATTTTTAATCTCTTCAGATGTGTTTTACGATGAGATTAAAGACTTGAACGTGAAAAGTTTACAAAACAAATTCTCTTTTGGCTCGCAAAAATTGCCGGATTTGAAAAAGTTTGCTGAAGGGGAAAGTGCTGATTTTACAATACCGGAAATGAATCTTGATGATATTGCGATTTTAATTTACACATCCGGCACGACCGGAAATCCAAAAGGTGCTATGCTTACTCATAAAAACCTTTTGTCAAACTGTGATGCTTGCAATGTTGCTTTTAAGATAAAGAAAAATGACAGGTTTTTACTATTTTTACCGATGTTTCATTCATATGCATTTACCACATGTATTATGTTGCCTACATTTACGGGATGTTCAATTATTATTTTAAAGTCGGTAATGGAATTAAAGAAGAAGAGTTTTAAGAAGGTATTGCTATTCAAAAGGCCAACATTTTTTCTTGGTGTGCCTCAGGTATATACTGCTCTTAGTAAAGCAAAATTACCAAATTGGTTTATTAAGTTTTTATACCCTGTAAGAATTCATGTTAGTGGCGGGGCGCCATTGCCTGAAGAAATTTTAAAAGAATTTGTTGGAAAATTCAAAAGACCTATTTTAGAAGGCTATGGTTTGTCAGAGGCATCACCGGTAGTTTCAGTCAACAGAGAAGAGGAGCAAAGGCCTTATTCTGTTGGTCCTGCCTTACCGGGTGTAGAGGTAAAAGTGGTAGATGATAACGAAGTTGAGCTTCCTGTAGGTGAAGTGGGTGAGTTGATTGTCAAAGGTCCAAATGTAATGAAAGGGTACTGGAATATGCCCGAGGCTACAAATATGACTGTTAAAAACGGCTGGTTGTTTACCGGGGATATGGCAAAGCTTGATGAAGATGGTTTTATTTATATAGTTGACAGAAAGAAAGATTTGATAATCGTAAAAGGGATAAATCTCTATCCGAGAGAGATTGAGGAGCTTATTTATACATATGAAGGTGTTGAGGCTGCTGCAGTTATCGGTATTCCTGATAAAGCAAGCGGTGAAGTGCCTGTGGCCTATATTTTACCAAAAGAAGGTGCAAAGCTTGATGCTGGCAAGATTAAGGAATATCTAAAAGAACACCTGGCAAACTACAAAATTCCTAAACATATCTATATCGTTAACGAATTGCCACTGACTGCTACTGGCAAAGTTTTAAAACGTAAATTAAAAGAGCAGGTGCTTGGAGATGCAGTGAAATAAGGAAGTTGTGAACAGTAATTAGTAATGAGTGAGGGGGTAATGAGTATAAGGTAACTATATGAAAAAATAGTTTGACATAGTTTAATTTTTTTAATAAGTAAAGATTATACCCAAAGTATTTATATTGATTATAATAATGGATATGTGTGGAGAGCTATGGATATAAATGAATGTTATAGTACTTTGGGTTTAAAACCTGATACGCCTTTTAGTGAAGTTCATAAACGTTATCTTGAGCTTTCTAAAAAGTACCATCCTGATAGTCACTTCCTTATCAGCGAATCTGATAAAAAATATTATGAACTGCGATTTAAAGAGATTAATGCTGCTTTTAACGCTATCAAAAATTATACTAACACTGGTTCAACCTCATTATACAAGGAAGAAAAGAAATCAAAAATTTCACCATCTGAAATAGCCAAAGCATATTATTTAAAAGCGGTATCATTTTATAAAGAAAGGGATATCAACAATGCCCTTGACTGTTATATAAATGCTTACAGAAGAGATGAGAGTAATCCTAATTACCTGAGAGGGGTAGTAAAATGTCTTATGGAAAAGCCAAGAAGATTGCATGAGGCAAAAGATTATTGTCTAAAACTTATAAAACTTGAAGATTACAACGGAGAAAATTTCTTTATACTTGGCAAGATTTATTATAAGGCAGAGCTCAAAAATGCTGCTCTTACAAATTTTAAAAAGGCTGTGAGCTTAAACTTCAATTCGGATGAGCTTGAAAACTATCTGAAAGAGCTTGATAAAAATAGCGGCTTTGCAAGGAAAGTGCTTTCAATATTTTCCAGGAAATAGCAATTTTTAAGGGAGATAAACCCAATAAATTTTTGATATCTGGGCACTGAGATTTTTTATTATGTGCCTTTTGGATGAGTCAAAGTAAAAATATTCATCTTTTTTTAGTCTATGAGTTGTTCCGTCAAGACATAGCTCTACTTCCCCTTCCAGAATATAACCCTGCTCCTCACCTTCGTGTTTTAACTCCTGTTCGTATCCACCGTATGGCATCAATTCCACAAGATAAGTTTTCATTTTTAATTTTGGGTTGTCTATCAAAAGATAAAGATTGTACTCATCTTTTTTGGAATAAATTAAACGGGCATCGTCTTTGATATTAAATGTTTCCTTGTTTATATGTAATTTGCTGTCATCATCCTCAAAAAACTCTGCCAGTGTAAGTCCGAAGAAAGAAGCAATCTCTTTTAAGGTAGAAATGGATGGCACTGCTTTGTTGTTTTCAATCATAGAGATATAGCTTTTTGTTTTTCCAATTGCATTTGCAAGCTGTAAAAGACTTACACCCTGAGACTTTCTAAGTGCTTTTAGTTTTATATGGAAGTTTTTTTGAATCATTTTCAAAAAAAAGAGCCCTTTGAGGGCTCATTTTATTAATTTAAAGAGTCTTTAAAAAGTTTTCCAGGTAGGAATTTTGGTGATTTTTTTGCTGGTATATCAATTGGTTCACCAGTTTGAGGATTTCTACCTTTTCTTGCTTTTCTTTCAGAAACAGAGAAAGTTCCAAAGCCAACCAAAGTAACCTTGTCTCCCCCTTTAAGAGCTTCAACTACTGACTCTTCGAAAGCTTTCAATACTCTTTCGATTTCAGATTTTTTTACATTACCAGCTTTTTCTGCTACCTTTTCAATCAATTCTTTTTTGTTCATTTATACCTCCTGATTTAAAATCACTGCTTTCAATGTATAGCCTATGTTTAAAGACATTTCAAATACTTTTTTGGGAAATTACAAAAAAAAGTTCTCTGATGACTTTTGCAGCTACAATAGTTGATACACCTGATGTATCGTAATGTGGTGATAATTCTACCACATCGCAGCCTACAATATTCATATTGCCAAGTTCCTTTATAAAATCGATGAGTTGCATGTATGCAAAACCGCCAGGTTCTGGGGTTCCTGTGCCAGGAAAAATAGAAGGGTCAAGCACATCCAGGTCAATTGTCAGGTATACCGGGTTGTTGCCAATTATTTTTTTAATTTCACTCAAAGGTCTGTTTAATGTATTGTTAGATTTTATCAAATTGTATTCTTCTTTGGTGCCGCTTCTTATCCCGTATTGAAATATTTTATCAAGTCTGATGATTTCAGAAACTCTTCTTATTACAGTTGCATGAGAAAGCTTGTCGCCAAGATAGTCATCCCTTAAATCTGCATGGGCATCAAAATGTATTAAAAAAATATCCGGATATTTTTCATGGACTGCCTGAAAAACAGGCAGAGTTACGAGGTGCTCACCGCCAATACTAAAAATCTTTTTGGGCAAAAGTGATTTTGCCTTGTTATACATTATATCAAGAGCCTTTTTTGTGTCGCCAAAGGGGACTTCAACATCTCCTATATCACAGATATACAAATCTTCGTCAATATCCATGTCAAAAACCGGGGAATAGGTCTCAAGCCCGTAAGATGCTTCCCTTATTGCATTTGGAGCAAATCTTGAACCAGGTCTATAGCTGCAGGTGCCATCAAAAGGCAATCCCAATACAGCAATATTTGCATTTTTAAATTCTTTATTGCATCCGATAAAACAGTTTGATATTGCCATATTAACCTCAAAATATTTTATAATCTTGCGTTAAATAGTTTGTAACATAATCTTTGATAGCTTCTTCAAGGCTCAGGAAATCTTTGTCATATCCTATGCTCTGAAGTTTGGACATATCTGCCTCTGTAAAGTACTGATATCTCCCTCTCAAATCTTCAGGCATGTCAAAATATTCTATCTGGCCATCAATTTTGCTGTATTTAATAACATTATTTGCCAGGTCATTAAACGTCCTTGCCTTTCCTGTTCCGAGATTGTAGATGTCCGACTTTGGTTGCTTTTCATAGAAAAAGCTCAATACTTTACACACATCATGGACATAGACAAAATCCCTTTTTTGCTCTCCGTGTGAATATCCTTCCCTGTGGGATTTAAAAAGTCTTATCTTTTTTGTTTCTTTTAGCTGGTTGAAAGCATGAAAAATCACACTTGCCATTCGACCTTTGTGATATTCGTTTGGGCCAAATACATTAAAAAATTTAAAACCTGCCCAGAATGGTGGTTTGTCGGTTTGTCTCAACACCCACTCATCAAAAATTTGCTTTGAAAAACCATAAGGGTTTAACGGGCGAAGTTTTTCAATAAAAGATACATCATCACAATATCCGTATTCACCTGCACCATAAGTGGCTGCGCTGCTTGCATAAATAAAAGGTATTTTTTGCTCTTCAGCAAATTTAAAAAGCTTTTTGCTGTATTCGAAATTTATCTTCATCAAATAGTCAAGATTAAGTTCAGTTGTGTCAGCACAAGCGCCTATATGAAAAATAAATTTAATATTTTTAAAATTTTCTATATTTCCAATAAAATAATCCCTGTCGATAAAGTCGATAAATTTTTTGCCGAGCAGATTTTTCCATTTTTCCTTAGTGCCAAGTTTATCTATTAGAAGAATTCTGTCTTCACCAAGTTTGTTAAGATAACTGACAAGGTAACTGCCGATAAACCCTGCTGCACCAGTGACTACAATCATAACATACTCCTATATTTATAGTATAAAGAAGCAATAAACTTTTAAGAGTTTAAAATCAAGTATTTTGTTGCACACTGCACTTGCAAGAAATTAAACCAATTAGCTAAGATAAGAAAAGCACCCTTTCGGGTGCTTAAACTATTTTATAAAAAGCTCAGCTATCTGAATTGCGTTAA
Source organism: Deferribacteraceae bacterium (assembly GCA_020054865.1). GTDB lineage: Bacteria > Chrysiogenota > Deferribacteres > Deferribacterales > Deferrivibrionaceae > Deferrivibrio. Next base: position 74,817 of record JAIHAR010000001.1, on the reverse strand, counting down.
GGGCTGCACCTTTTCTAAGCTGATCACCCACCACCCAGAAAGTCAGGCTGTTTTCAGTGGAAATATCTTTTCTGATTCTTCCAACATAACAGTCATCCTTTCCTGCTACGAAAAGGGGCATAGGATACTCATTGTTGTTCGGATTATCTATTACTTGTAAGCCTTTTGCATTTTTGAAAAGCTCTTTTGCTTTTTCAACAGTAATCTCTTTTTCAGTTTCCACAGTTACTGCCTCAGAATGCGCAGACAAAACAGGCACTCTTACACAGGTGGCACTTACTTTAATGTTATTGTCCCCCATAATCTTTCTTGTTTCGTTAAACATCTTCATCTCTTCTTTTGTGTAGCCATTTTCAGTAAATTTATCTATATGAGGAATAACGTTGAAAAGCAATTGATGTGCAAAATTTTCTACTTTAAGCTCTTTTCCTGCTGCCCAGTCCCTTGTCTGTTGCATAAGCTCTTCCATTGCCTTTGCACCAGCTCCAGAGGCTGATTGGTATGATGATACTACTACTCTTTTTATTTTAGAATAATCATGCAGTGGTTTTAGGGCTACAACCATTATAATTGTGGTACAGTTTGGATTTGCAATAATTCCGTTATGTTTGAATGCATCCTGAGGATTTACTTCAGGTACAACCAACGGCACATCTTTGTCCATCCTGAATGCTGAGCTATTGTCGATTACAAGGGCTCCTGCTTTTGCAGCAGAAGGAGCAAATTCAAGGCTTCTTGAGCCACCCGCAGAGAAAAGCGCTATATCTATATCTTTAAAAGAATCATGGGTCAATTCTTCTACAATATATTCTTTCCCTTTAAATTTTAACGTTTTTCCGGCAGACCTCTTTGAAGCAAGGAGCCTGAGATTTTTTATCGGAAAATTTCTTTCTTCAAGGATTTGAAGGAAAGTATCTCCAACCGCTCCAGTTGCACCTGCTATCGCAACATTATAAGCACTTTTTTTAACAAATTCTCCCATATTTCACCTCACGAGTATAGGTTTTTATAAATTTGAACTGTTATTACTATTATATCCAAAAGTCAACATTTTTCACCGATAAATGAAATAAAATTATTTTATTTAAAGTTAAACGGGTGCTTGCTTTTGTTTTTTAAGAAGTTATTGCAAAATCTCAAATATAATATTAATTTATTCTATGAATTTATTGTGAGGTAGTAGGATGAAATTTGTAGCTTTTACCATAAAAAATGTTTTTAGGGATAGGATATTTTTGATGATTTTGTCTTTTGTTTTTGTATATGCCGCTATCCCTTTTTTTAGCTATTTTTCTATGCGCCAATTGCAGGAAATTTCAATTACCATGTCGATATCTCTTAATTCTTTCATACTGCTAATATTGTCTTTATTTGGAAGCATATATACTATCTGGAGGGATATTGAAAGAAAATACACATTTACGACGTTAAGTTTTCCTGTAACAAGAATAAATTATTTTATTGGAAGGTATATAGGTTTTGTTTCTGTGTTATTTTTCATTACCGTTATTAATCTTATATTGGGGCTTATTGCCATAAAAATTTCTGCCGGTTTTTATAAATCGGAGCTACCTATTTTGTGGAGCAACATAGCTCTTGCTTACTTTTTTTCTCTTTTAAAATACTGTATTGTGCTGGGCTTTGGATTTTTATTTGCTTCTTTTTCGACTTCTTTCTTTACCCCCGTATTTTCTACGATTGCAATATTTTTGGCAGGAAATTCAATTCAAGGTATCTATGAATATGTTTTGAAAGAAAGTGAAAATTCATCAGCCTTTTTAAAGTGGGTAGTAAGCATATTTTATTATATTCTGCCAAATCTTTCTGCTTTTGATATGACTTCATATGCAGCTTATTCCATTAATATGAATATAAAATCCGTGATGTTTTCGATTATCTATTTTGTTTTTTATTTAAGTATTGTTATGACGTTTGCAGTATTGATATTTAACAGGCGGGATTTAAAGTGATTAAAGATAGATACAGTTTAAAAATAACATTTTTATTGGTGTTATTTGCGCTAATTTTAGCTTTATTTTATCCGCATTTTAAGAATGATATGATGCAGAGGCCGCTTTTTGAAAAGTTGGGATATACACCTCAGGGGAAATTGTATAAATCAGCTCTTGGAGAGTTTAGATGGTTTGTGGGGTCTTATCTTTCATTCAAATCAATAATTTACTACGGGGGTAATATAGACAAAATTAGCAAAAGAAGATTCAAGGAAGTAGAATATTATAACCTGTACAGGACGCTTGAGACCTCTATTTTACTTAACCCGTATAACGAAGATGCCTATTATTTTGCTCAGGGAGCTTTTACATGGGATATCGGCCGTGTAAAAGAAGTTAATTCATTACTGGAATATGTATTTAAATATCGTACCTGGGATTTTAAAATTCCTTATTTTCTTGGATTTAATTATGCTTATTTTTTGAAAGATTATAATAGAGCGGCTAAATACTATCAAAAAGCTTCTGAGCTTTCAGGCTCGCCACTTTTTACCAATCTTGCAGCGAGATATTTTTATGAAGGCGGGCAAACTGAGCTTGGTATAGCACACTTGAAAGCAATGATAAAGATGACCCGAAAAGAAAATATCAAAAAAGTGTATGAAAAAAGGCTTAAATCACTGGAAGCAATCAATGAAATAGAAAAGGCTATTGAAGCTTATAAAGGTAAATATGGCAAACTGCCTGAAGATATTAACGATTTGGTTAAAAGTGGTTTTATTGATAATATCCCGGATGACCCATATGGAGGTAAGTTTTACCTTGACAAAGATGCAAAAGTAAGGACTACAAGTAAATTAACGGAAGAAAAAGAGGTAAAGAAAGATGGAAATGCTGAAAATAAATAATTTACATAAGACATTTAAGACAAAAGGCAAATTTGTCAAAGCCCTTGACGGGATAAATTTTAGTGTTGAGAAAGGGGAAATTCTCGGGTTTTTAGGTCCAAATGGGGCAGGGAAAAGCACCACAATTAAAACAATAATGGATTTAATAAGACCTGACAGTGGCAATGTGGAGATTGATGATGTGGACTCAAGAATGCCTCAGGCAAGAATAAAAATCGGCTTTATGCCTGAAAATCCACAGTATTATGATACTTTGACGGGTTATTCACTTTTGATGTTTACAGCATCAGTTTTTGGTATGGATAAAAACTTTGCAATAAAAAAGGCATGGGAGCTTTTGGAGGAATTTGATTTAAAAGAGGCTGCAAAAAGGCCTATAAGAAATTACAGTAAAGGTATGATTCAAAGAATAGGATTTGCTTCTGCTATTATTCACAACCCCGAAATCCTTATTCTGGATGAGCCGATGAGCGGGCTCGACCCAATGGGAAGAGTTTTATTCAAGAAAAAACTTAAGGAGTTAAATGAAAATGGTGCCACAATCTTTTTCAGCTCTCATATTATCCCTGATATAGAAGATATTTGCAGTCGAGTTTTGATAGTGAATAAGGGGAGGGTGGTAGCTGATTTATCAAGGGAGGAGATAAAATACAGCACAACTTCAGGATTTAATATTATTACAAAAAGTGCTCTTGATCTCCAAGGTGTAAATTTTGAAAAGATATCAAATGACCTTTTTAAATCTTACTGTAAAAAAGAGCAGCTAATAGAACTTTTGGAAAAAATTAAAGAGACTAAAATTGAAATAGTCGATATCGAGCCTGTAAAAAAGGATTTGGAAGATATTTTTGTGGAGATAGCGGGCAAAAAATAGTTTGGGAGGCTTTATGAAAAGAAGAGTATTTATCAAATCAGGTAGTGGTGAATTTGTACAGATGCTTCCAGGGGTAAAAAGAAAAACACTTACTTTTGCAGAAAAAACACTTTCTATTGAAATCTTTCTCGATAAAGGCTCAAAAGTCCCACCCCACAGTCATATTTATGAACAAACAGGATATATGATATACGGCAAAGCAGTGCTTAATATTGGCGGCGAAACTTACAATGTTGAGCCAGGAGATGCCTGGACAATCCCATCTGATGTGGAGCATTCTTTGGAAGTTATCGAGGATTCCAAAATAATTGAAATCTTTTCTCCTATGAGAGAAGAGTATATCTGAATAGATTTTTTTGAAGAAAATAGCTAACAAAACTTTTCCCATTTGTAATTTTCAATATTTCGCTTATGGCTGTCAAAATTTATCCCCAGCAGATATATAGATTTTTTGTCATTCAGATACTTTTCATAATATTTTCGATGTTTTATTTGATTTATAGGTTCCTCTTTAGAGTCCACTTTAAATTCTATTATCAATATCTTATCGTCGGCCTTTAAAGTTAAATCTATTCTGCCTTTATTTGTTATATCCTCAGGTATAACGTCATAGCCTAATGCAGTAAGATATACGAATATCACACTGCTGTAATATCCTTCATATTTTGAAATGATGTTGTTTGCATAATTAGCATATGGAATAGTGGCAAATATTGCCTTAAATATATCAACAAAACCATCAATATCAGCCTTGTTCAGGCAGTCAAACATATTAAGCCTGTATTTAGCCTTATATTCCCTTTGATTTGTAAGGTAGTCTGTAAAAAGTTGATTCAGTGAAATACGTATTTCGGTATTTGGAACCTTTAACTTATAGGTATACCCACCGAGATTGTCCATAATTTTTTTATCAAATGTCAAATATCCTGTTTGCCACAAAAGAGCTCTCAAGTCTATGTAGTCCACATCAAAAGCATTAAGCCCTTCTTCTGTAATTTCAGCATGCTCAAGCTCAGGGATGTAATGATTTTGTTTTTTCAATATCTCTATCAGAAAAGAAGGGTTACCCGTTTGCCACCAATAGTTACGAAATTCACATCCGGCAGAAAAAAATAGTAGTATGTCAAAAGGGTTGTAAAGAGGTTTGCCAAAATAATTGTAGCCGTTATACCACATTTTTACCATTTCGAGGTTTACATCCTTTACACGGTCGGCAAAAACCGTCAAAAGATCGTCATGAGCATAACCGCAGATTTCTGCAAATTCTTTGTTTAATGTGATATCTTCAAGATTGTTAAGCCCACTAAAAAGGGTTAGTTTGGAAAATTTAGTTACCCCCGTAATAAAAACAAGTCTTATATATCTATCGTTGTCTTTTATCACTGAATAAAAATTTTTTAATATATCTCTTGCAATCTTTGCCTTATCAATGCTTGTAATATTATCAAGAATAGGCTTGTCATATTCATCTATTAAAATTACTACCTTTTCGCCATATTTTTCATAGGCTTTTAAGATTAATTCTTCAAAGCAACTTTTGTAGTCACCTGGGTTACCGCAATTTAAGTCTAACCTTTTTATATTTCTTTTAAGTATCCTTTCAATTTCGCTAAAAATCTGCTCTTTGGATTCTGAGTAATCTCCACTTCCAAAAGATATTCTGATAACGGGGTGGGACTTAAAATCGTATTTATCGTAAACATAAAGGCCTTTGAAAAGTTTTTTGTTGCCATTAAAGATTTCATTTAAAGTATCAATAAAAAGTGACTTACCGAACCTTCTTGGGCGGGACAGAAAATAATACTTCCCTTTACTTAAAAGTTTGAATGCAAATTCAGTTTTGTCCACATAATAGTAATTTTCAGTAATGATTTCACTAAAAGTTTGAAGACCGATAGGTAGTTTTTTCATAAATTTATTTTAAATTTGAAATTAAATGAATGCAAGTGAAAAAGTGAAAGTAGAGATTCATAAGCAGGGTGTCTAAATAATAAAAATTGTCTGTCCTTTTTTATCCTTGTCCTTTTTTATCCTTTTTTAATTCACGATTTTCGGGTCACGATTTCAGTTTCTCGTATTCAAAATTAACTATATTCTTATCTTTTGAATCAAATTCAATACCTACAAGGTAAATTTCTAAAGATTTATTTAAATATTTTTGTGAGTAGTTTTTCTCTTTAATCTGATTCAAGGCTTCACCTTTATTGGCATCCACCTTAAACTCAATTATATAAATCTTATCCCCTATAAAAACGGTCAAATCTATTCTGCCTTTATTAGTTACATCTTCACCTATTATCTGAAGTCCCAATGACTGCAAATAAATATAAACAACACTTGCATAAAAACCTTCATAATTTTGAATGAAATTGTTGCTGTAATTATTGTAAGGGATTGATGAAAATATTGATTTTAATGTATCTTCAAACTCTTTTAGATTTGCGTTCAAAAGGGATAAATAAAGGGAAGACTTTTCTCTGTTTGAGTCAGATGTATTCAATAAATATTTTATGATAAAATCATTTAAAGATATTTTAACTTCCTTGTTTGGGATTGACAGTTTATACTCTATGGTTTCAAATGGAGTTTCTCTTACTTCACTAATCGTCAGATATCCTGACTGATACAAAATCACTTCTATGTCGATATTTTCTATATCAAAGCTATCAACCAACTTTTCATCTACTATCAAATCAGACAACTTTGGCAGAAAATATTTATTTTTTTCGATAAGTTTAATCAAGAATGTAGGTGTGCCTGTTGAAAACCAGTAATTTTTAAATTTAAAACCATTTGCAATAAATTGTAATATATCAAAAGGATTGTAAACATTATCTTTTAAAAAATTATAGCCGTTATACCATTCTTTGATTTTTTCCATATCTGCATTTTTTAGATAATCAGCAAATACTGTCTCCAAATCTTCTTGAGTATAGCCGCAGATATTCCCGTATCTCTCATTTAAAGATATGTCTGTCAGCATATTAAGACCGCTGAATATTGAGGCCTTAGAAAATTTGCTAACTCCTGTTAAAAAAGTAAACCTTATATAAGCATCACTGCCTTTGATTACAGAGTATAAACCTTTGATAAATTCTCTGTGTAGCTTAGCTTGCTCTAAATCTTCAATAACATCAAGGATAGGCTTGTCATATTCATCTACTAAGATTACTACTTTTTGATTGTATTTTTTATAAGCTTCTTTAATAAGTCTTTCAAAGCAGATTATCAAATCCAGTTCATCTTCACATTTAACTTGTAACCTTTCCTGATTATCCTTCAAAATCTCTTTTAATTTTTGCTCCAGGTCATTTATGGTTCTATTCTTACCGTCCCAGCTTATTTTGATAACTGGATATTTCTCTTCCCAATTCCATTTATCATAAATGTAAAGCCCTTTAAAAAGCTCTTTATTGCCTTTAAATAGTTCCTTTAAGGTATCAAGAAACAGAGATTTACCAAATCTTCTGGGGCGGGATAAGAAGACATATTTAAATTCATTAATAAGATTATATGCAATTTCAGTCTTATCTACATAAACATAATTTTCTTTTATTATCTCAGAAAATGTCTGTATCCCAATAGGTAACTTTTTCATATTAAAATAATATTGGCTTGAGTAATTGTTGTCAACAGATTTTATTTTGAGGTATGCAGGGATTGAGGGAGTTAAATAAATGGAGAAAAAATTTATGTTTTTTTTGACTTCCTTTTATTCTTTAAATCCAATTAAGTATTATGCCGCAAATAATTTTTTAGCTGCTTTAATTCCCTTAATACCTTTAAGATTTCTCGAAGTACAAATATTAAGAATAAGTTCCGGAGACCCAACAGCATTTCCAAATTCTTTCAGCAGCTTATCTGAATATTCGGCAAATCCGTCGACAGATATACCAAGCCTTTCTAAGATTTTAGGTTTACTTTTGTCTATGCTACCTTTTTTATCTTCTCTAATGATTCTGCCAAGCCAATCAACAAGTTCTAAATATTCTTTAAATCCAAAAGGAATAGCGTTTTTTTCTTTTTCTTCTGTATCAAATTTCATTAATTTATCAGGAACTTTTGATTCTTTTTCACATTCTATACGTTCTTTTATGGAAGTGAAATCTGATGATTCGGGTAAATCTGAGATTCCTGCACGAATAGGATTTAAATCAACATAGGCAAGAGCAGACAATATTGCTTTTTCATCAAGCAAGGCCTGACATTTAAATCTGCTTTCCCAAAAGTGACCTCTTGTGCCATCTTCTTTATTGGCACTGCGGGAAATGTATTCGTTTAAGGATTTCATAAACCAGGAAATGTTATATAACCTTTCTCTTATTTTGTTAATATAGTTTTCTGCAAGTTCTCTGTCATAAGAAGGTAACTTACTTTTATTTTTTAGATATTCATTAGCATAGTAGGGTATTTGATAAAGTTTTTTCCATCTTAATAAAACTTCTTCATCCGACAATTCATTGACAGAATTCTGATCGATTTTCAAAACTATATGATAATGATTACTCATGATAGCATAACCTGCGATATGAATAGAATAAATTTCCGTAAGTTGCTTCATTCTATCCACAATCCACTGGCGGCGATGGTCAAAGTCTTTACCGGTAGCAGAATCAACACCACACAGAAACGCTCTACGGACACATCTTGATACACAATGATACCAGCTTGTATCTTCAAGGGAAACAAAGCTGCTTCTTGGCTTTGTCATGGCTACCTCCTGATAGATAAAAAGTAGCAAATTCGGGCAAAAAAGTCAATAAATAAATGCCCAATAAATAAATGCCCTAAATAAATGCCTGTCCTTTTATTTCTTGAAGGGGGTCAGAGAGTGAGGTAATCAGATAAAAATGTCAATAAATAAATGCCTGTCCTTTCCCCTATCGCTAATATTTTAAGGTATCCCTACGATTCCAGGGATACCTTTACCTTAAACTTAAAAGTATTAATTGGCTGACCAATTACCACTAAAAGATGATTCGTTGTCTGGTATATTGATGGTGCTATTAACAGTGCCTTTTGTTTTATCAGCGTCATTAATATAAACATTAGTTGTATCGCTAGATGTTCCATATATATATTCACCAGCTTTATGCTGAGCCCCTAAGCTAAATCCTTGCTGAGAGTTCAAATTTTCATAACCTATTTGAACGCCTTTAGAAGGTTTAAAATCAATTACAGGGGTAGAGCTAAAATTTTTTGTTGAGTTATCGTCGCCGTACCATGTATCAGCTGAAAATCCTATAATTGGAAGTGCAAAAATTAACACAATTAATGTAATTTTTTTCATATTTGCCTCCTAAAGTCCTGATGGGTATTGTTGATTGTCGGCGTAATAGGCTTCTAAGTCACCTCTTACATTTCGTAAATCACTTTGGGCAGCACTATCATAAGCCTTAGTCCTATACTTCGCAAACTGTGGTATAGCAATAGCTGCTAAGATACCGATAATAGCTACTACGACGAGCAGCTCGATCAATGTAAAACCTTTTTTAGTTTTCTTCATATTTACCTCCTACGGTTTTTTGTTGTTTAGTTTATAGAAAATTATATGCCATAGATTTGTGGTTTGCAACAGAAATTGAAAAAAAATTAATAGAAAATAACATATTGATATAATATAAATATTATGCACCTTAAGCTGACTGGTAGGATGATGTTTTTATACTTTGAGTCTGAAATTACTAATAAATATTTTACAAAATTGTAATATTTGACAAAAATGGTAGAATGTTCGGCGGTAACTGCAAAACAATAATGGCAGGCAATAAATAAAAAACCGAAGTTTATTTTGATTTGAAGACATATATTTTTGAGGTGATTAAAAATAAAAAAAAGCGGCCCTGTTTTAGGCCGCCTGAAATTTATTTAAAGAGGTTAAGACCTTTGTCAATTAACTGAGTATTGTAGCCCTCAACTTTTCTTCCGTTAAAAAACAGGACAGGTGTGGATTGAATGCCAAGTGACTGGGCGTATGCTTCTTCGCTTTTTATTTTATCTTCAATAAATTTATCGTCAACTAACTTTTTGAATTTATCCGGGTTTCCAGACATTTCCGCAAATTTTGCTATGATTTCTTCAGTCTGCATATTGTCGTATTTGCCAGAGTAAAGTTCATCGGCAAAATTTTTGTTTAACTTTAAGCCGGCTTCGAATATTTTTGCATAGAGCACAGCCTTGTCATGTATTGAAAGTGGTACGTGGAGCATATAAAATGCGTAGTCTTTAACATTTTTCAATTTTTCTTCCAAGTAAGTGTGTGCCTTTCTGCAGAATGGACATTGGAAATCGCTGGCATCTATAATAATATTATTTGAGTTTTTGTTTCCTTTAACAAAGGTGAGTTTTGATAAATCAAGCTGCTCAATATCGTATTCAAAAGCATAATCTTTTATTATACTGCTGCCTTCTTTTATGTTGATAATATCAGGTAAAATGTACTTTCCATCGGAAATTATATACTGTTTTGCAGATCTGTTTCTTGCCCTGTCAAAAATATCTACCTTAAAAAAATAAAACCCCTTCAAATCATCGATTGCCTTAAGAGAAGTAATTTTTAGCTCAATTTCATTAAGGCCTCTTTTCTTAAAATTATCGATAAGCGCTGACTTTAGGTTATCTTCAACCGGGGCAGCAAAAATATTTGACACAAGTAATATTACGCTTAAAACCGCAAGTAGAGTTTTTTTCATAAATTTGCCCTCCAAAAATATTTTAGCGAAAGATATTTTATATAGATTGTTTTTGCAAGAAAAAGTTTAAAGAAAAGTTAAATAATTTATTCATATATAATGAGATTAGAATATTTTCAGATATTTTAAGTTGTTTTAAATTTTAGTTGAAGATTTTATGAATAAGCTTTATAAATTGGAAGTTAAAAAGGAGGCAGTTATGAAGTTTGGGGTAAAAACAAAGCTTTTTGTTTCATTTCTTTTTATTGGTTCAATCGGTGGGATTATAGGACTTTTTGGTTTATATTGTCTGTATAAAATTGGGAATTTGACTAATTATGACCATATTGCCGAAGTAGTTAATACATATTTCTACCTTATTATAGCGGTAATGGTCATTGGTACATTGATAAATTTTGTAATTATTTTCCTTTTCATTAAATACCTTTTTAAAAATATCAATACAATAAGTGCCATTTGCAAAGATCTTTATAATAGTAATTTTGCAATAAAAAAGTCAGACAGTATTTCTAACGATGAGTTGGGTGATTTATCAAGGCAGGCGTATTCGTTTGTAGATAAATTTGCAGGTATTTTAAGGGGCTTTCTCGATTCCACTGTTTCGCTAAAAGGCGCTGCCAACGATTTGATAGAAATAAGTGAGAATATAAATAACAGCGTGATGATGATAAATGACAAAACACAGAGTGTATCTTCTGCAGCCGAAGAGCTTTCAGCTACAAGTGTAAATATTCTTGAAAATACAAATAATACCTTTTCTTTGTCTGAAGAATGTCAAAATGAGTTATTAAAGACTGTTGAACGTATCAGAGAAAACAAAAGACAAATGCTTAAAATAAATGAATCCTCTGAGGCAGTATCAAGTACAGTTAAAAAATTTGAATCTTTGTCCAAGGAAATAGGTGGAGTAATCACAACTATTAATGATATTGCTGATCAGACTAATTTGCTTGCGCTTAATGCGGCAATTGAGGCAGCAAGGGCTGGGGAAGCAGGACGCGGGTTTGCTGTGGTGGCCGATGAGGTAAGGAAGCTGGCAAATAAGACTACTGATTCTACAAAACTAATTGAAGATGTGATAAGAAATCTTAATGAAGAAGTAAAACTGATTGTAAATACTGTAAAAGATGAAATAAAAGAGGTTGAAAAGGGGATAGAGTATTCGAATATGACCGAAGATTCTGTTAATATTGTTAATGAGAAATTTAGCCAGATTAATGAAGCGCTGAGGAATATTACAGCTGCAGTAGAAGAAGAGAATATTGCTATTTCAGATATCGCTGCAAGTATGAATGATGTGGCATCTTCCATTGAGGAAATCAAATCACTTGCCGCCGATAACTCCATGGCAGGGGATAACCTTTTTAAGATAGCAGTCAATTTGAATGAGCTTATGCAGGGGATAAATTTAGGCAATATGAAAAATTTTATAGAATGGGACAGCAGTTTTGAAACAGGTATAAGTGAATTTGACAATCAACATAAAAAGCTCGCTGAGCTTGTAAACAGGATTTATTCTGCCGTTAGAGAAAACAGGGCTCAAAATGAAGTTGAAAGTATTTTAAATGAACTTGTAGAATATACAGTATATCACTTTGACAATGAAGAAAATGCATTTCAAAAATTTAATTACCCTGAATATTCTGAGCATAAAAAAATACATGAAGCTTTGAAAGCCCAGGTAGGAAAGTTTTTGAATGATTTGAAAAGCGGAAAAGTTTCTATTGGATTTAACCTTCTTGAGTTTTTAAAAAGCTGGTTATTAAATCACATTAAAGTTGAAGATAAGAAATATAGCAAATTTTTAAAAGGAAAAGTGAAGTAAATGAAAAAAGCAATAGTATTGGTTAGCGGTGGTCTTGACAGTTGTGTCACTGCTGCCGTTGCTAAAGATTTTGGCTTTGAGCCGTGTTTTTTACATGTTAATTATGGGCAACTTACTGAGAAAAGGGAGTTAAAGGCATTTAATGATATTGCGGACTTTTATGGCGGGGAAAAAAGGCTTGTGGTTGATATATCTTACTTAAAACAGATAGGTGGCTCCGCCCTTACCGATAAAAATATTGACGTGGAAGATGGCGCTTTTGACAGAGTCGGCATTCCCAAGACTTATGTCCCATTTCGCAATGCAAATATACTTTCCATTGCTACTTCCTGGGCTGAAGTTATAAAAGCGGAAAAAATTTTTATTGGTGCAGTAGAGGAAGACAGTTCCGGGTATCCAGATTGCAGAAAAGTTTTCTATGAGGCATTTAACAATCTTTTAAAAGTGGGGATAAATCCTCAAAATAACATAGAAATTGTCACACCTCTCATTGAAATGAGAAAAAAAGAGATTGTACAGCTTGGCATAAAACTAAATGCGCCACTTAATCTTACATGGTCATGCTACAAAAGTGAAGATTTGGCCTGTGGTAATTGCGATAGTTGTTTTTTAAGGCTGAGAGGCTTTAAGGAAGCAAATATTAAAGACCCTATTTTATACAGGCAATACCCTGATTTTTATGATATAATCTGATTAAATAACTTAAACTTAAATATGACGGGGGTGTGTATGAAAAGAATTGCACTTCTTACAAGCGGAGGGGATTGTCCTGGTATGAATGCCGCCATAAGGAGCGTTGTGAGGACAGCATTAAGTCTAAACCTTGAGGTTTATGGAATAGAGCAGGGTTATAAGGGGCTTATTGAAAATAAATTAATTAAGATGGACAGCAAAAGTGTTGCGAATATTATCCAGCGTGGCGGTACAATTTTGAGAAGTGCAAGAAGTGAGACATTTAAAACAGTTGAAGGGCAGCAGATGGCTGTCAATGTATTGAAAGAAAATAAAATTGATGGCCTTATTGTAATAGGCGGGGATGGTTCGCTTACAGGTGCAAAAAAACTATATGATGATTTTAAAATCAATGTGGTGGGTCTTCCCGGTTCTATTGACAATGATATTTACGGCACCGATATGGCAATTGGTGTAGATACGGCACTTAATACGATTTTAAAATGCATAGATACAATAAACGATACCGCAAGCTCCCATGACAGAACATTTTTAATTGAGGTTATGGGAAGAAATTGCGGATACCTTGCTCTTATGTCTGCTATTGCAGGTGGTGCTGAAGCCGTAATGATTCCTGAGGTAGCTTATGACATTGAAGGGATAATAAAGAAAATAAAGAAGAGATATGAAGAAGGTAAAACAAGAAGCGTAATTGTTGTGGCAGAAGGGGTAGGGTCTGCATATGATTTTGGAAAAGTGTTTGGTATGATTGGAGGTTTTGATACAAGGATAACTGTGCTTGGTCATATTCAAAGGGGTGGAAGTCCAACAGTTTTTGACAGAATTTTAGCTACAAGACTTGGTACGGCAGCAGTAGAAGCACTTATGGAAGGAAAATCCGGAGTAATGATGGGGCTGCAGAAAACCAGAATAGAAGCTGTACCATTTGACGAAGTGTTGGGAAACAAAAAATTGATAGATAAAAAACTTTTAGAAATTGCCGAAGTCTTGAGCAGGTGAGTAGATGAGTATATCTACAAGAAAAGGGGATGAAGGGAAAACATCTCTATTTACCGGTGAGAGAATCTCAAAATCGGACTTGAGGGTGGAGGTCTACGGGACTTGTGATGAGCTTATGAGTTTTATTGGAGATTTGAGAGTAAACTGCAGTTATTTTAATGAAGAGCTCATTACCATTCAAAAAAAGTTATACAGGCTAAATTCTTACTTTGCTTCAACAAAAGATAAAGAAAAATTTCTTCTAACTAAAGACGATGTTGATTTTTTGGATAATTTGCTTAATAAACTTGAATCAGAATATGGCAAGCTTAGCGGATTTATAATCCCTTCCGAGTCAAAATGTGCTGCCAAGTGCGATATTTGCAGAGTAATATGCAGAAGACTTGAAAGAAGGGCGGTGGAGTTTGCCAAACTGGAAGATGTTGACAAAAATATTTTAAGATTTATAAACAGATTGTCGGATGTGTTTTTTATGATGGCAAGGGTAATAGGAAAAAAAGAAAATGGGGTGTGTCGTGGATTTAGTGACTAAAATTACCGAAGATATGAAAATAGCAATGAAGAATAAAGACAGTATTGCTCTTAACACTATAAGAATGTTGAGGGCTGAAATAAAAAATGCGGAAATTCAGAAAATGGGTAAACTTGAAGAGGAAGAAGTTATAAAGGTAGTACAGACTGCCATAAAAAAGAGGAAAGAGGCTGCGGAGCAGTATAAAAATGCCGGAAGGGATGAATTGGCGGAAAAAGAACTTATGGAAGCAAAAGTGCTGGAAAAGTATCTGCCTGAGCAACTTGGTGAAGATGAGATTAGAGCTATCATAAATCAGGTTTTAGCTGAATCTGATAATAAAAATTTTGGTATTGTGATGAAAGCCGTGATGGAAAAAGTAAAAGGGAGAGCAGAAGGGAAGCTGGTAAATCAACTTGTAAAGGAGATGTTAAGTGGAAATAACTGATATTATATTATTAATTATAATTGGTATTTTTGCGGTAAAAGGGCTTATCAAAGGGCTTATTAATGAAGTTTTTGGAATTTTGGGGCTTATTTTAGGTTATGTGGTGTCATTTCAGATATATACACCTATTGGAAAATTTTTTGAAAATATGGGTGTTAATGTCAAACTTTCAGGTGCAATTGGTTTTGTAATTGCTTTTTTATTAATTTATATAGTTATTTTAATTATTGGGAAGTTGTTGGCCAAATTTTTCAAAACCATCAAACTTGGCTGGGCTGATAAAACTTTTGGAGCGGTATTTGGCGCTTTAAAATCCGCAGTTATACTTAGTTTGCTTTTATCTTTGTTAATTTCATTTACACCGAGAAACTCAAACTTTGCAAAAAATCTTGAAAAAGGATATGTGTCAGGCACTTTGATTAAATTTACACCATACATTTTTGATATTTTAAACAAGATACCAAAAGATAAAAGGAATAATCCATTTAAACAAAAGAGCTTGCTTGATAATTTTGTAAAATGATTTTTTCTGAATCACTTGAATTTGACTCCTTCAAAAATTACCTTGAAGATGGGTTTTCGTCCAAATTTGGCCTTGCTTATCTTAAAAAATTAAAGCCTTTTTTTTGTGAAGATGAAATTTTACAGTCACAACAGTCTTTTAAAGAAGTATTTTTTATTCTGTCTGAGAAAAGTGATTTGAAGCTGCCTGAAGACAGCGAATATGAAGAACTTTTCCACAGAATAAAAGATCCCCACGGAATTTTTACTCCAGAGGATTTCATTATTTTCAAAAATTTTCATATAGCTCTCAATAATTTCAAAAAAGAAGTCCTTGAGTTTGAGAATATTGAAAATATTAAAAGTATAACGTCAAATATTTACTCATTTTCAGAGCTTACATCTTATATTTCCGAAAGAATTACTGATGACGCAAAGGTTAAAGATAACGCAAGTATGACACTTGCTGAAATCAGGCATGAACTTAGAACATTGAGAAAAAATTTAACCAACTCAATAAATAAAATTTTGTACAGAAGTGACTCTGACAAATTTATCCAGGAAAAGGTTATAAAAGAGTACAACAACAGGTATGTGCTTTTATGTAAGACAAATTTTAAACAATATATTGATGGAATTGTTCATACATCATCAGGTAGCGGACAAACCCTTTATGTTGAGCCTAATACTCTTATAGATTTGAATAACTTATATCAGGATATGACGGGAAAGGAAGAGTTGGAAGTAAAGAAAATTTTGAAAGATATTCTGGATAAAATAAGGTCTCATATATTTGAAATAGTAGAATCATCAAAGCATTTCAGTAAACTGGCTTTTTTGTTCAATACGGCTGAAATATACTCAAAATATAAATACTGTCTTCCGGAAATTTCAGATGAAATGATATTTGAAGATATTTATCACCCATTAATTTTGTTTGCTAAAAACGATGAGGCAGTGCCTATTTCATTTGAAATGAAAAAAGGGTCAAATCTGATAATAATTACCGGTCCAAATACCGGTGGGAAAACTGCTGCTTTGAAAACAGCAGGTCTAAACACTATAATTGCCAAATGCGGGCTTCCCCTTTTTGGAGGACATGCGAAGTTTGTTAATTTCAATAATGTGCTTGCAGATATAGGTGACAATCAATCTTTAATAATGAGTTTGAGTACATTTTCATCGCATATTTTAAACATTAAAAATATTATAGAAATTGCTGACAGCAATTCTCTTGTCTTGCTTGATGAAATAGGCACAGGCACGGAGCCTTCAGAAGGCGCTGCGCTTGCCCTTGGAGTATTGGAAAGGTTGCGGGAGAAAAAATCCAAAGTCATTGTTACTACGCATTTTTCTGATATAAAGACATATGGGCTTATGAGAAATGATTGTGAGGTTTATTCAGTGGATTTTAACTATTCCACATTTGAATCATCATATAAGCTTCTTAAAGGTGTGGTGGGGAAATCAAGCCCGATAGTGATTGCAAAAAAGCTTAATTTTGATGAGAGGGCAATTAATTTTGCAAGTGAGTTTCTTCAGATGAAAATCAGTGAAAAAGAAAGGGTATTCGAAGAGTTAAACCTTATGAAGGCTGAAATTGAAAGAGAAAAACTTAAACTTTCCGAAATTCAAAAAAATGTGCTGGAAAAAGAAAGGGAAATTGAAGAGAGAGAAACTGAGCTTAACAGGAAACTTGAACTTAAAGAAATGAAACTCCTTGAAGAAACTTATCTCCTGCTCAACAAGGCCAAAAATATGGCTGAAAACGCAAAGGTAGCAGAATCTGAAAAAAAATACGTTGACGATAATATTGCACACGTAAAAAAGAGACTTGAATCTATTAAGGATAAAAAGGCATTAAAAGATGAGCTGAAGGAAGGGGATTGTATTTTTCTTGAAAAATACAATAAGATTGCAAAACTCATTGAAATTAAAAAAGATAATGTTTTGGTTGACCTTGAAGGGATAAAAGTCAATCTGAAGAGAAATGAGCTTATAGGAAAAAAGATAAATGACGATAAAGAAAAAAGTGTACGGGTAAAAAAAGAGATAAAATCAGCTGCAAAGACTGAATTAATTGTTATCGGTAAAACCGTTGAGGAAGCTGTAGATGAAATTGAAAAGGCTATAGACCGGGCACTTATAGGAAATTTATCTTATCTTTATATTGTCCATGGCAGAGGGTCAGGAGCATTAAGGAAAGGGATTCATGAGTATTTGAGAACAAATCGGATAATAAAGTCTTACCGTATTGCTGAAAACAATGAGGGTGGGCAAGCAATAACCATTGTAGAATTGTGATTAAGAATAATTGATATTTTTTATTGAATTTATCCTTTTTCATTATAAAATTAAAGTATACTGCTTTTTTAAAACAACTTTTTAGGAGGTGTTAGATGGGTAAAAAGATTGGAGTGGTTTTAAGCGGGTGTGGTGTATTTGATGGAAGTGAGATTCACGAAGCGGTATTGACATTATTGTACCTCGATAAAAAGGGTGCAGAAGTCGTTATGATGGCCCCTAACATTGAACAGATGCATGTAATCAACCATCTTAAAGGGGAAGTAAGCGAAGGTGAAAGGAGAAATGTTCTTGTAGAATCTGCGAGGATTGCAAGAGGCAATATTAAGGATATTAAAGATGTTTCTGTTAATGATATTGACGCTCTGGTTTTTCCGGGTGGTTTTGGTGCTGCAAAAAATTTAACTACATTTGCAGTTGATGGTGCTAATTGCCAGATCAATGAAGATGTAAAAAGATTGGTCAAGGATGTAATCAAGGCGAAAAAGCCGCTTGTTGCAATCTGTATTGCCCCTGTCCTTGTTGCGAAAGCTCTTGAAGGCACAAATATAAAAACTTCTCTTACAATAGGTACAGATGAAGGGGTGGCAGGTGCTATTAACTCTCTTGGTGCAAATCATGTTTCCTGCCCAGTGAAAGAGGCCGTTGTTGATAAAGAAAATAAGATAGTGACCACGCCGGCGTATATGCTCGGGCAACGTATATCTGAAGTGGCTGCAGGTATTGAAAAAACAATCGACGAGTTGTTTAAGTTGTTGTAAAAAATGCGGGAGAAAGTCTCCCGCCTAACTAAAGGAGGTATTTTATATTAAAGTGATAAGTCTGATTTCGATGTTGCAACGATTAATCTGTGATTGTTAAATATATCTTTTGCCACACTAACAATATCCTCTTTTGTAACCTTATCAATCATTTCAGTGTACTTAAAGTAGTAGTCCCTTATGCCGAGAGTAAAAGAGTATCCAATGTCGTTTGCCTCTGAAGATGTTTTTTCCCTCTGGAAAATAACCTGACTTTTAAGCCTGTTTTTTGCCCTTGTTATCATATCTTCATCAATTTTTCCTTCAAGAATATCGGAAATTATTTTATCCGTTTCGGCTATAACTTTTTTAAAGTCTTTGTCCTCAGAAGTAAAATATATTACAAAGCTGCCCACATATTTTTGCCCCATAGAGCCGGCATATATCGATGTTACAAGATTTAGCCTGTTTTTTAGAATTGAAGTTAGTATTGAATTTTCTCCGCTGCTCAAAATTTCAGTCAATACGTCAAGAGAGGAGTTTCTTTTATCAAGGATGCTGAAAGATGGATATACAATCGCAGCATACGTTTGTGAAAGCTTTTTCTTGAAAATTTTGAATTGGTCGTCAGACAGCTTTATTTGTGTATCGGTAGAATAGGCTTTGCCGGCAGAAACACTTTTTGTTTTGTTAAAATACGTTTCTGCAAACTTTTTTGCCTCATCATAAGATATATCACCGACAACAACGAGTGTCATATTTTGCGGATGATAATACTTGTTATAATAATCCACTATCTGTTTGCGGGTAAAGTTTTTGATGTTATCTTCTGTGCCAATGATTTCCATAGAATATGGCAAATCTTTATATAGGGTATCAGAAACATATTTCCACATATCGTATGTGGGATTATCATATTTCCTTTTTATTTCCTGGATTACAACGGGTCTTTCCTTATCTATCTCTTCTTCAATAAAGGTTGCATTGAAGACCATTTCACTGAGGACTTCAAATGCAACCTTACTGTTATAAGTGGGGATAGTGATATAATAAAATGTGTAGTCTTTGCTTGTTGCAGCGTTCATCTGGCCGCCATTTGCTTCAACAATGCTGTCTATTTCATCAGGTTTGAATTTGCTTGTACCTTTAAATACAAGATGCTCCAAAAAGTGTGAAATCCCATTTATTTTGGAATCTTCATTTACAGAGCCGGTTTTCATCCATACTTGGACAGAAGTTACTTTAACTCCAGGGATATTTTTATATACGAAATCAATCCCATTAGGAAGTTTTGTCTCTTTAACCTGTGCAAGCAAACTGACCTCCATTATTGTTATTAGCAGCAATACAAGCAAAAACTTTTTTACCACTTCAAAACCTCTATTTATTTTGTATTCAACATATTAAACAGAGAGTCAAGCATTACGTTATAAGGCACCAGGCTTTCAAACTCTCCTGCACTTATAGACTCAAGAAACTTATTATAGTTCATAAAAAATATTTGTTCCGTTTTTTGCAGTTCTTTAAGCCATCCTTCACCGTTCTGGGTGTATTTTGCGCAGAATTCCTTCTGGAATATTTTGATTCTGTTCAGCAGGTTTTCTCTGTTTGTTTTATCCCAGGTGGTTTTTATTTCAGTCTGCTTTACGCCGTTTATAAACAATGGGAGATTGAGGTTTAAGCCAATTGTAAAATAATTTTTAACAGTTTTGGTTATATCCAGGTTGTTTTTAATAATAACTTCAAAAAGATCAAATGCAGGCTTTACAAATTTTATATCACAGACGCTTTTTGAGATACCTGATTTGCAGCCAGAATTATTCAAGTGGCAAAGCAAATTATCGTAGTTGTCCTTAAAAATACCTTTAAGATTTGTCGTAATTGAATTGCATACTTTCTTGAAAGTATCCATATTTTCATTAATCATTGCAAAATTATTGTCGTTTATAAGCCAGTTGGTGGCCACCCTCAATGTCTTTTCAAGCTCAATCAGCATTTGATACTGTAAATTTGCCTCAACTTTGAGGTCAAGGGCTTCTACCTTTTCCCTTACTTCAGAAGTACCAAGCAACTTGTCAGCATAAAGGTATCTTTCTATTAATTTTGCGTAAGGCTGCCCAGTTGTTTTGTGCAACTCAATAAAAAATGGTATGCCTGCCTGATTTACTGCCTTGTTTACAGCCACTGTAGCGGTTATTTCATTTTTTAGCTTGTGTTCATCAAAATATTTGGAATATTTCTTGATTACAGTTTTAGGATAATATTTGATATATTCCTCTTTCAACAGCTCCGAGTTATGATTAAATTCGTTTACGGTGTTATCAAAAAGCATTATCTTTGTGTATGCAAGAAGAACACTTAGCTCAGGTCTGGTAATATTTCTTTTTTCATTGATGAAGTTTATTTTTTCAATTTTAAAGTTTAACAGTCCTATATTTTTCAAATATTCAGCGGTATCTATATAAGAAATGAGGTTTTCTTTTGCTTTTAAAAGATCACAACTTATGATTTGAGTCTGAAGATAATTGTCTCTTAAAACAAGGTCTGTAACTTCAGGGGTCAGCTTTGCAATTAGAGCATTTCTTTCTTTTATATCTTTGAGTTCTTTATTTTTCATGAGGACATCAAATAGAATTTTCAAATTTACCTCATGGTCTGACATATCAACTCCAGCTGAGTTATCTATGGCATCGGTATTTATTAAACCACCATTTAGAGCAAATCTTATCCTTGCTTTTTGAGTAAGCCCCAGATTACCACCTTCACCTATAACCTTTACTCTGAGTTCTGAAGCATTTATCCTTACATTATCATTTGCTTTGTCTCCAACTTCTTCATTTGTTTCTGAGTCATCTTTGATATAAGTTCCTATCCCACCATTCCACAGAAGCTCGGCACGGGATTTGAGAATATATTTTATAAGTTCTTCCCCTGTAACGACATCCTTATCAATATCAAATACTTCTTTTATCTCAGGGGATAATTCTATTTTTTTGGCACTTCTTTCAAAAATTCCGCCACCTTTTGAGATTAATTCATGGTTGTAATCCTTCCATGTAGACCTTGGGAGCTTGAACATTCTGAGTCTTTCGACAAAGCTTGTTTCAGGATCAGGGTCTGGGTCCACAAAAATATGGATATGATTAAAAGCAGCAAGGAGCTTTATTTTATCGGAAAGAAGCATCCCATTTCCAAATACGTCTCCTGACATATCCCCTATGCCGATGACTGTAAAAGGTTCGCTTTGTGTATCTTTGCCCAATTCTCTGAAATGCCTTTTTACAGATTCCCAAGCACCTTTAGCAGTAATTCCCACCTTTTTATGATCATATCCGGCGCTGCCACCAGAAGCAAAGGCATCACCCAACCAAAACCCATATTCAATAGATACGCTGTTTGCAATGTCGCTGAATGTGGCCGTTCCTTTATCTGCTGCCACAACAAGGTATGGGTCTTTTTCATCATAAATGACTACATTTTCCGGGTGAACTATTTTTTTCCCTTTGTAATTATCAGTAATATCAAGAAGACCTTTGATAAGCGTTTTGTACTGATTTATTACGTGCTCTTTGTCAAGCTCCCTGTCTTCATAACGTTTTTTTACAATAAATCCGCCTTTTGAACCAACAGGAACAATAACTGTATTTTTGACCATCTGGGTTTTGACAAGACCTAAAATTTCTGTTCTGAAATCATCCGGCCTGTCGCTGAATCTTAATCCACCCCTTGCAACTTTTCCGCCTCTTAAGTGAATCCCTTCCATCTGTGCCGAATGAACATAGATTTCAAACATTGGCTTTGGGTCAGGAAGAATATCAAGCTCTTTTGATTTTATTTTGAATGAGATGTAATCTTTGCCAGGTATAAAATAATTTGTCCTGATGATTGCGGTAATTACCTTGTAGAAGTGGCGTAGAATGCCGTCTTCCTGAACAGAAACAACTTTATCAATCGCTTCAAGTATATTTTTTTCTATTTTTTCAAAATTTCTGCTTTTTTTGCCAGGTTCAAATTTTTCATACAAGAAATCGATAAAATATTTACCTATGCTGCTGTTGTTTATAATGGCTTCATTGAGACTTGCCCTTCTGTAAAGAGGGTTTATTTGCTCAATATAGTTTCTGACTCCCCTTAAAAAATCTATCTCTTTGTAGTTAAGATTTTCCAGAATCAAAAGCTTATTTAAATTATCATTTTCAACTTTTTCTTTTATTACTTTGAGAACCAGCTCAGGTAAAAGCTTTGAATATTTTTCCTTAAAGGTGGCTGCATCATCAATTTCTGCAAGGTGTATAGAATTTATAAAATATTTGCCACTTTCTGTATTCACTTTGTAAGTAAATTCCTCATTTACCTTTATACCGATATTGTCAATAATCGGCATAATGTCAGTCAGTAATATTTTGTTTCTTGTGTAGAGCTTTAGTGTAACTTTTGTACTGTCAGCATAGAGGTTTGCAGATACATCAATAAGTTTGTCCAGATAAGAGATATCTTCGGCAGCCTCATGAGGGGTACACTTGGTCTTATAGGTTTCAGAAAAACTGTCTGCAAATTTTTGAAACAGTTGGTCACTTTTTACGCCGGAAAATCTGATTTTTAACTCTTCATAAAGCTCATCTTTCCAATCTTTTATAAGCTCAGCTATTTGCAGCTCAATTTTATTGAAGTCAAGCTTTTTCAATATTTCAAGGTCTTTAAGGTAAAAGTGGAAATGGGCAAATACATATCCATGCTCGTCATTTCTTACTGAAATATCAAGGGTATGTGCATTAAGTTCTTTTTGGAAAATTTTCTTTATATCCTGCAAGATTTCATTTGAAAACTTTTCTTGAGGGAATGCCATAAACACATAATAATTTTTTAGAGGTTTGAAATTTTTTGTATAAAAAACTATCTGGTTTTTCCCCTGCATTGAGAAAACGGTTTTGAAAATGTTTATAAGGGTTTCTTTGTCAAGGGATATGATTTCAGTTTTGGGAAATGATTCTATCATATCAAGAAGCCATTTGTGGTCGTGAGAGCCGTTTACAAAGCCAAAATGGTCGATAATTTCATCAATTTTATGTCTTACCAGGGAAATGTTGTAAGGTGGGATTTTCAAGGCATCTTTTGAAAGAATACCTATCATGGATACCAGTGTGCTTTGCTCACCTTTGTCGTCTACAATAATAATTCTGTCATAATTTTTTCTTTTTTTAACTTTTGATCTGTAAAGGGCTTTGTCAAAAATTACAGGATAACCGTTTATAAATCTAAATGATTTGTTTTTAAGGGCTTTTATCATATTTGGAATTAGACCGATTGTTCTGTTTAGTTTGTAAACACCGTATTGCTCCAATTTATATGTTTCATCACTAAGGTTTATGTCATTAAGAACTCTTATCCCCTGTAATATAAAATTCCCTTCACCAATCCATTTGAGAAATTCTGATACTTCTGCGGACTTGTTTTTGTAGTATAATGAGAGGTTATTAAGCATGCTGCTCATTTCGGAATAGTCATCAACAGTAAGGCAAACCTCGTCATATATTTTGTTTAACTCATCAGCTACCTCTTTCAGTGTATCTGACTCAATACCTTCAATAAAAATAGCAACAAAAGATTCATTTCTTGTACCAATTTGAGGCTTATCAAGTTCAATTACTTCCCCTTTGGCATTTCTTTTGACACTGAAAATAGGGTGAAGTATAAACTGCTGATTAAGATTAATTTCATAGAAATATTCCCTGATACTGTCTACAAGAAATGGCCTGTCATCTGTATTCATAATCAATATTGCAAAATTTCCGATGAAAAAATCGTTGGAGTAAGGCTCAATTATTGTTTGCAGATATTTTTTCTTTTTTCTGTTATTGAGCACTTCGTACATAGTCTGCATTAAGTTTAGAAGGTCTTTGTTGCTGATAATTTCAATGAGATTAAATGGGATATTTTTTACAAAAATTCTGGAAAAATTGTAAAAAGGCTCATTGATCTTTTTAAACTGTGAAAATACTTCAGCTATTTTGTTTTCATAGTACAATTCGTTCTTTTTGTATTCAGCCTCTGAATCTCGTGAGAATGTAATGTTATACATTTTACACCTCTTTTATTTTTTTTTTGTTAATCCCTTTTATATCAAAAACTATTTAATGACAAGCAATTAATTAAACAATTAAAAAATTATTTAATTATCCATTAAAACATAATCTTGTAAGATTTTTGTTACCTCTTCCATAATTATATCATAAAAACTGAATGATTTTTTTTATTTTAAGTATTTTGAAAAAATTTTTAAAAACTTTGACAAAATTCTTCCGGTTAGTCCCCAGATAATGACATCGTCATAAGGATAAAAATAGACTTTTACTTTTTCATTTCTTCTGACCCAGTTTTCTGTCCAGCAGTTGCAATTGTAAAAGTAACTGATTGGCACTGTGAATACTTTCTCAACCTCATTTTCTTGAAATTTTAGATCACTGATTTTTGAGTTGGAGTTTACATATCCCACATAGGTAAACACTTTGAATTTGTGTATCGACAGTTCATCATCAAGTCTTCCTAAAATTTCTACATTTTTACCTGAAATACCTATCTCTTCTTCAGCCTCTCTAATGGCTGTGTATTCAGGGGAAGTGTCATTTAAATCCATAAGTCCGCCGGGGAAAGAGACTTCACCAGCGTGTGTTGGCAGAGTGTTGAGTCTTTTGGTAAAAATCAGTTCGTATGTATCATTGTTTTTTATAATAGGAATAAGGACAGCAGCTAAATTGCTTTTTTGATTAATTATTTTGATTTTTCTATATTTTAATTCTTCTTTTAGGTTATTAATAATCATTGTAAAAAAGAGGCTGGCAATCACCAGCCTTTTAAATTAATTGATAAAATCTATCTATAGCCTGTTTAACCTTTGTTATATCCTTTCCACCTGCCTGGGCAAGGTCTTTTTTACCGCCTCCACCTCCGCCAGTAATTTTTGATACCTCTTTTACAATATCACCGGCATTATATTTATTTAAAAGGTCATCAGTTACACCGCATAGAAAAGTAACTTTGTTATCGCCTTTGCTGATAATAAGTATTACACCGGTTTTTAGCTTGGCTTTTGCAATATCCATTGTATTTCTTAAATGGGATATGTCTGTTTCCCCAAGCTCAATTACAAGGGCATTTGTCCCGTTAATGTTTTTTGTATTGTTAAGGATGTCATCGAGCCTGTTTGCCTCTTCTTTTGATTTGAGTCTGTCAAGCTCTTTATTTAATTGTTTTATAGTAATAGATAAATCATCAATTTTTGAAATAAGTTCGTCTTTTTTTACTTTCAGTTTAAGTTCAAGGTCATTTAGTATATTGCTACATTCTGATAAATATCTAAATGCTTCAAGCCCGGTGACTGCTTCTATTCTTCGAACCCCAGCAGCAACACTTGATTCGCCAACTATTTTAAATAGGCCAATTTCCCCTGTATAATTAACATGACAGCCACCGCATAATTCTGTTGAGAAATTATCTACTTTTACTACCCTTACCGTTTGACCGTATTTTTCTCCAAAAAGCGCCATGGCTCCTGATTTTATTGCTTCATCAAGAGATTTGTAAGTCTTATTGACGGCGCTGTTTTGTTGTATTTCTGAATTAACAATTTCTTCTACTCGTGCTATTTCATCTTTTGAAAGTGGCGAAAAGTGGGCAAAGTCAAATCTTAACCTTTCAGGTGTAACAAGTGAACCTGCCTGTCTTACATGATCACCCAATACCATCTGAAGTGCTTTGTGCAAAAGATGTGTGGCCGTATGATTTTTTTCAGTTGCTTTTCTCAGGCTGTTATCAACAGCTGCTTCAGCCAGCTCACCTGTATTTAAAACTCCTTTGATAACAGCTCCTTCGTGAATTATGAGCTTATCGGCGATTTTTTTTGTATTTTCTACCCTAAAAATGCCGTTTTCAGTTTTTATAACCCCTTTGTCGCCAACCTGTCCGCCGCCTTCAGGGTAAAATGTAGTTTTTTCAAGAACAATAATCCCTTTTTCAGAATTATTTAAGTTTTGTACCTCTTTATTGTTAGTTAAAATAGAGATTATTTTGGAGTTTATGGTCAATTTGTCGTACCCTTCAAATTCGCAAGCGTATTTTGAGGCCAGGTTGAGATATACAGGATTGATTTTTTCTTCGCCGCTTCCTGCCCAGGATTTTTTTGCCTTTTCCTGTTGTTTTAGCATTTCTTCATTAAATCCATGTATATCGAGAGTAAAGCCATTATCCTCAGCAATGTCCTGCAATAAATCCGTAGGAAATCCGTATGTGTCGTAAAGCCTGAAAATCTCATTGCCTGGTAATTCTTTTTTGTTTTTATATTTTTCCAAAAGCTCATTAATTATTTTAAGCCCGGTTTCAAGTGTGTTTTTAAACCTCAATTCTTCATTTAGCACCACTTTTGACATATATGATTTTTTATCAATAAGTTCGATATAGTGGTCACCCATAAAGTCTACAACGAATTCACATATTTTATGGAAAAATACTTCATTGAAGCCAAGCATTTTTCCATGTCGCATAGCTCTTCTCATAATCCTTCTAAGCACATATCCTCTTCCTTCGTTTGATGGTATCACCCCATCTGATATGAGAAAGGTGGTTGACCTGCTATGGTCTGCAATTACCCTTATACTTACATCGTCTTTTTCATTCTGGCCGTAAGTTTTATTTGCCAGTTTTGCAATATATTCCAGTATTGGCCTAAAAAGGTCTGTATCGTAATTACTTGAAACCTTCTGAACAACGGTAGTTATCCTTTCAAGCCCCATTCCGGTATCTATGCTTGGTTTGGGAAGAGGTGTTAAATTACCGTTTTCATCTCTGTTAAACTGCATAAATACAAGGTTCCAAAGCTCAAGATGTCTGTCGCAATCACAATCCGGGTTACAGTCAGGCCTTTTGCAACCTACTTCAGGTCCCTGGTCAATATGAATTTCTGAGCATGGTCCGCATGGCCCTGTGTCCCCCATTGACCAGAAATTGTCTTTTTCTCCGCGTCTTTCTATCTTGTTAGCAGGAATACCTATTTTTTTATTCCAAATCTTAAATGCTTCATCATCGTCGTGGTATATTGACACAAACAGCTTATCTTCAGGCAATCCAAGCCGTTTTGTCAAAAACTCCCAAGCGTACTCTATCGCTTCTTCCTTAAAATAGTCACCGAAAGAAAAATTACCTAACATTTCAAAAAAAGTGTGATGCCTTGCAGTTCTTCCAACATTCTCAAGGTCATTATGCTTGCCTCCTGCTCTTACAACCTTTTGGCAGGTTACAGCCCTTGTGTAATCCCTCTTCTCATTTCCAAGGAATAAATCTTTAAACTGATTCATACCGGCGTTGGTAAAAAGAAGTGTAGGGTCATTTTCAGGGACGAGCGATGAGGATGAAACCCTTTTGTGCCCTTTTTCTTCAAAAAATTTTAAAAATAATTCTCTGATTTCTTTACCAGTCATATATTCTCCTGATGTTTATTTAGATTTTAATTTTTCAAGATATTCAGCCCATTCAATAGGGAGCATGTACTTTTTCTTATTGTTACAGTCTTTGCAAGCAGGTACAACATTCCCTTTTGTGGTTTTTCCTCCTCTGACAAGTGGAACAATATGGTCCATTGTTAGCTCAGATGGAGGAAATTTATTGTTGCAATAATAACATACACCATTTGCAACCTGGTTTTTCCACCATTGTTTTTTTCTAAGCTGTCTTGCTTTTTCTTTTTCTTTTTTTATTTCCGCTTCAGAAATATCTGAAGTAAAAAAGTGGTTTACAAACATTCAGGAATTATATTAAAATGACTCGCTTTTTCAACAGTTTTTTTAAAGGGGGAAAGATGAAAGAGAGCATTTTAAGTATGTATGGGTTCAAAAATGTGGCACAAGTTCATAGAAATTTGTCCACACCTGCCCTTTATGAGGCGATAATTAAGCGCAGTGAAGGGATTATAGCGCATCTTGGTCCGGTGGTGGTAAGGACAGGGCATCATACCGGAAGGTCTGCTAATGACAAATACATTGTGGAGACAAAAAGTGCGGAGGATGTCTATTGGTCAAAGGACAATAAGCCAATTAGCGAAGAATCTTTTGAGAAAATTTACAGCAAAATAAAGGCTTATCTGCAAACCAAAGAGATATTTATACAGGATTGTTATGCAGGTAGTGATGAAAAGACAAGGATTAATGTAAGAGTTATTTCCGAATATGCCTGGCATTCATTGTTTGCAAGAAATATGTTTATAAGAGAACTTGACAGTACCAAGCTTGAAACTTTTAAACCTGACTTTACGGTAATAGACTTGCCAAGGTTTCATGCAAATCCAGAAGAAGATGGAACAAACTCAGAAACCTTTATTATAGTTAATTTTGATAAAAGGTTAGTTTTAATAGGTGGTACCAGTTACGCAGGGGAAATAAAAAAATCAATTTTTACAGTAATGAATTATTTATTGCCTAAAAAAAAGGTTATGTCTATGCACTGCTCTGCCAATGTTGGAGAAAAAGGGGATGTGGCTTTGTTTTTTGGTTTATCAGGAACAGGGAAAACCACTCTTTCGACAGACCCGGAAAGATACCTTATCGGTGATGACGAGCATGGCTGGAATGATAGTGGCGTATTTAATATTGAAGGTGGTTGCTATGCCAAGGTAATAAATTTGTCAAAAGAAGCAGAGCCTGATATTTATGAAACTACAAGAAGGTTTGGCACAATATTAGAAAATGTTACAATAGATGTTGAAACACGCAGGATAGACCTTGATGATGATTCCTTAACGGAAAATACCAGGGCATCATACCCTATAACGCATCTTCCTAAGATAGTAGAAAATGGTAAAGGAGATCACCCTAAAAATATTATATTTTTAACTTATGATGCATTTGGTGTATTGCCGCCAGTAGCAAAATTAAATAAAGAACAGGCGATGTATCATTTCGTATCAGGCTATACGGCAAAAGTTGCTGGCACCGAAAAAGGTGTGACTGAGCCTAAGGCTGTTTTTAGCGCTTGTTTTGGAGCTCCTTTTATGGTTCATCATCCATTTAAGTATGCTGAACTTTTAGGAGGCAAGATTGACAAACATAATGTAACCTGCTGGCTTGTAAATACTGGGCTTACAGGTGGCCCATATGGCGTTGGGCAAAGGTTTAAAATAAAGCATACAAGAGCAATTATCAGGTCGATTCTTGATGGGAGTCTTGAAAAGGCCGAATACATCAGAAACGATATATTTGGCTTTGAAATCCCAAAAGAGATTCCTGGAATACCTGAAAATGTCGTGCATCCTGAGCTTGCTTGGGAAGATAAAAGTAAATACCGTGAAAATCTAAAAAATCTTGCAAAAAACTTCATCGACAATTTCAGTAAGTTTAAAGTTGAAAACAGTACAGAAGTTTTGAAAGGTGCACCTACAATTTAAACACCAATTAGTTTATGTAAAAAAGAGGCAGATAACCTGCCTCTTTTTATAATTTTTGCAATTCATTTTCGAAAAGTTCTTTATAACTGTTCATAGACTTTTCATCAGTGGCCTCAAATCTCATGACAAGGACAGGTTGGGTATTGCTTGCCCTTAAAAGCCCCCAGCCATTTTCAAAAACAACCCTTATTCCGTCAGTGGTAATTATATTTTTTATTCCATATTGGCCATTTTCCTTGTAGTTTCTGAAAATTTCTGAAAGTTGTTCTACTATTTGAAATTTTTTGGATTCTTCACAATCAAATCTTATTTCGGGTGTGTTATAAACCTTAGGAACATTTTTTAATAAATCACTTACCTTTGTAACTTTACCTTCAATAAGTTCATTTACATAAGCTTCAAGAAATCTTACTGAAGAATAAATTGCATCATCGTAGCCGAAGTATTTATCAGCAAAGAATATGTGTCCACTCATCTCACCGGCAAGCTCAGCGTTGGTTTCTTTAAGTTTTGACTTGATAAGAGAGTGGCCTGTTTTCCACATAATCCCGCTTATTTTGTTTTTGGAAAGTTCATCAAACAGCACCTGAGAAGCCTTGACGTCAGCTATTACAGTAGGATTTTTCTTTGTTTTTGCTATTTCTTTAGCAAAAATCAATATCAGCATATCCCCCCAGATTACATTTTGCGTTTCATCTACCACACCAATTCTGTCTGCATCACCGTCATAGGCAACAGCAAAGTCTGCACCTGTTTCATTTAGTTTATTTTTTGCATCAATCAGGTTTTCTTCTACTGTAGGGTCAGGATGATGATTTGGAAAGTTTCCGTCAAACTGGCAAAACAGTTCAATTACATTTACTCCAAGCCCTTTGAATATCTCAGGCGCCACATCTGAAGCAACACCATTGCCAGCATCTATAACTACTGTAATTCTTCTTTTAAGGTTTTTTATCTTATTTTTAAGTTCACTAAAATGGTTCAAGTTCCATTTTATATATTCTTTTTTAATATCAAATGTGGAATGTTTGCCTTTATTGGTTTCTGTCCTGTAGCCGTACTTCTGAAAATCATCAAAAAGTGATGTAATTAATTCGGAGTGATATGTAGATTTTCCTATACCAAGTTTCATTCCATTGTAGTTGGCTGGATTATGACTTCCTGTTATCATAAGATATGCGTCAGGATTTAGGTGAAAAGCACTAAAATAAGTGACAGGGGTAGGGCAATGACCAAGTTCTATCACTTCACAACCTGAATCGGTAAGCCCCTTTAATACTCCTTGAAAAATCTCATCCGATGAGAGTCTTACATCTCTGCCAACGGTTACGATAGGAGTATCTTTTTTAGTTTTTTCTTTAATCTGATATCCAAATACATTTGCAATATTGCAGGCAATATTTTTATTGAATGTATCAGGCACCGTCCCTCTAATGTCATACTGTCTAAAAATTTCTTTTGGTAGCATAAACCCTCCTGATATCTTTGATTGAGTTCAAAAAAAAGTTTATTTTACGAAAAATTATGTTATAATCTAATTATGAAAAAAATAGCATGTTTTATTAAAAATTACAACATTCTTGGAAAAATTTCAGAGTTCAGTAAAATCGAAGAGATTGAGTGCGTCGATTTTATTAAGCAACCATGTGAACTTGATTACGGATTTATTTTGTATGTAACTGATGTGGCTGATTCTGATAAAAATTTTGATTTGGGTGATTTACCTTTAGTTTTTATAGGACAGAATAAGGGGAGAAAATATATTTATGAGCTTAGCGAATCTTTTGATATTGTTCAATTAAGAACGCTTGTTGATACTGTGTATCATGGTGGTAAGGCAGGTTTTTTTTCTGAAAAGTTTTACCCTAATTTTATCAGTAAGGAATTTGTTGTAAAAAATAATATTTTTGAGGTTGATAAAATAGTTTATAACATTACAAGGGAGCTTGCTTATTTTTGCAATATTTCAGATATTCAAAAGTTAAGGATTGGCCTTTCGGAAATCATTACAAACAGTATCGAGCACGGAAATCTTGAGATTACCGGTGATGAAAAGTTTGAGAATACTGAAAAAGGGATATACATGGATTTACTTAATGAAAGGTTGAATAATGAAAAATATTCAAAACGTTATGTAACCGTAAAAATCTTTTATAACAGTGAATATTTCGAGGCTAAAGTAACCGATATGGGTAATGGTTTTGATGTGAAGAATGTGCAGGAAATAAATGACGATAACCTGCTAAAACTTCACGGTAGAGGTATAATGATTACGAGGATGTATTTTGACAGGGTTCAGTATAATGATAAGGGTAATTCAGTGACTCTTTACAAGAGGTTTAAATGCTGAAAATTCTTGGATGTCGAGGGACAAACAGCGTTTATGGAAAAGGTTTCAACAAGTATGGCAGTTACACTTCTTCACTTATCAGCGTACACAATGATACTGCAATTTTGCTTGATATGGGTACAGGTGTACAAAGCCTAAGCAGTGAAGAAATCAATAATATCAGAGAATATAATATTTTTTTTTCACACATTCATTGGGATCATTTGATTGGCATTCTCGGATTTAAACCGATTTTTCATAATAATGTTAAACTGAATTTTTACCTCAGCAAAAATTATAATTTTTCTACTCTTGAAGAGTTTCTTGGCAATATTTATAAGCCACCATTTTTTCCTGTCAGTGTGGAGGTTTTTAAAGCCAAACTTTCTTTTAACATTCTTGAGGAAAGAAAAAAATACATATTTAACGGCTCTGAATTAACCTATATTGATGGTAATCATCCCAATACATCAAAGATATACAAGTTAAATATCAATGGGATTACATATATTTATGCTACCGATTATGAACATTCCCCATCTTCTGATGAAGAGCTGATTGCATTTGCAAAAGGTGCTGATTTTTTGATTTATGATACTACATATTTGCCTGAAGATTATGAGGGGAAAATGGATGGTGTATCCAAAAGAGGCTGGGGGCATTCAACATATGTTAAAGGTTGTGAAATTGCCAAAAAAGCAAATGTAAAAAATTTTGTTCTGTTTCATCATAATCCCGAATATGATGACAATATCTTGGAAAAAATGCATTTAATGTCTCTAAAAAAATGCCCTAACTCTATTATTGCCAGGGATTCAATGATAATTTGATTTTTATGTTATTTCTAAGATAAAAGAAGAGGCCCCTTTCGGGGCCATTTTGTTTTTTATTTTTTAATTCCTGCGATTTCTTCAAGCATATCTGTAGTAACAGACTTAGGTCTTTCGATTGCATAACCAAGAGCTCTGTCCCAGGTAATGTTAGCAAGAACACCAAGTGCACGGCCAACACCAAACAATACAGTATAAAAATCGTATTCAGTAACACCATAGTACCACTGAATAACACCAGACTGAGCATCAACATTTGGCCATGGGTTTTTAGCTTTGCCATGCTCCATGAGAACTTTTGGAGCTACTTCATAAATCATGCTGACAAGCTGGAACAATGGATAATCTTTAAGACCTGGTGTTTTAAGACAGAATTCTCTTTGAGCAGTATATCTTGGGTCAGTTTTTCTAAGAACAGCATGACCATACCCAGGAATAACTTGACCTGAATTAAGTGTATCCCAGAGAGCTTTTTCCAATTCTTCTTTAGTAGGAAGTTTCCCACCAAGTTTTTGCATAAAGTTTTGAGTCCAGGCAAGTACTTCCTGGTTAGCAAGACCGTGAAGTGGGCCTGCAAGACCATTGATACCAGCTGAAAGTGAGTAGTAAGCATCAGAAAGAGCTGATGCAACAAGGTGGGTAGTGTGAGCTGAAACGTTTCCTGATTCGTGGTCAGAGTGAAGGATAAAATACATCCTTGCCACATCATCATATGGTTTGCCGATGCCCATCATGTGAGCAAAGTTTCCACCCCAATCAAGCTCAGGATTTGGAGCGATAGGTGTATCACCTTTATATTTCATCCTGTAAATATAGGCAGCTATTGTAGGCAATTTTGCAAGCAGGTTGTTACAGTCTTCATACATATCTTCCCAGCAAGTCATTTTATTAAATTTCCCTGCGGCATAGTTTTTGGCAAAAATAGATTCTCTTTGCATTGCAAGGATAGCTGCTGAGAACATAGTCATAGGATGTGTATCTCTTGGCATAGTTCTTAAAATATCCCAAACGTACTCAGGTACCTGTGCACGGGCTTTCCAGTCAGCAACTACTTCAAGAGTTTGCTCCATGGTTGGAACATCGCCTGTAAGAAGAAGCCACCAAAAACCCTCAACATATGGATATTCTGAACCAGGAACTTTAGGGAGAGCAGCAAAAGTTTCATCAATTGTCATCCCTCTAAATCTGATCCCTTCCATTGGGTCGAGGTAAGAAATATCTGTCACCAATGACTTTATCCCTCTCATTCCACCAATTACCTGAGAAATTGTCACATCACAAACTTTAACGTCACCATATTCTTTGACAAGCCTAGTTGTTCTTGGTCTGTGAGCTTCAATCTTCTTAGCTAATACTTCTTTTAATGACATATAAACCTCCTTAAATTAGTGTCTCTGTTTTTAAACCGCTGTTTATTTTTTAGCATTATACTTTTCTATTGTCAATCTTTTTGTTGTATATTGTATACAATATGTATTATAAATACATATAAATTTTTTATGATTTATTTAATAAATAAAGGGTATTTATATATTTTATCAATTGAAATCATCACATCCGTAACTATCGTGATATAAATAAACATCTTTTGAATATACTGCTTGATTTAAAATAAGATTATAATTATTAAAAATAATTATGACAGGATTGGCTTTAGTTATATTTAGTGCTTTTACACATTCTTTGTGGAATATATTATTGAAAAAATCTAATAATAAGTTTGTATTTAACTACCAGATGCATATAATCAACTTGATTATTTTTACCATATTCATGGTATTTTTTGGTAGAGATATGATAAATTTTGAGTTTTTGCCTATATTTTTAGGCTTCTTTGCTGCAGTCTTTTTTGCTTTATATCATCTTAGTTTATCAAATAGTTACGTTTTCACAGATGTCTCGCTTGCCTATCCTGTATCAACATCTTCCCCCATTCTTGTAGCTATCTGGGCAAGACTTTTACTTGGTGAACAATTTACTGTTAGTGGCCTATTGGGAATATTAATAATATTTATAGGTATTTTTACGATGCATATGTCCCGATTAAAAGGGAAGATAGACAACAAAGGGATATTTTTTGCTCTTCTTGCTTCACTGTTTTATTCATTTGGGGCTATTATAGATAAATTTGGTGTCACAACAAACAGCTTTATGCTTTACATTTACTCAGTCGTATTTTTTATGACGCTGTTTTTATTTGTCCAAGCTAATATTAAGTATGGAAACCATATTATGGAATTTTCAAAAAATAAAAAGTATGTTTTATTGGGTGGTGGAATAATATTTCTTTCGTTTTTATCGTATAGAATTGGTCTTACCTATATGAATGTATCGTATGCAACAGCATTAAGACAGGTAAATTCACTTTTTGGCCTTTTGATAGGATATTATTTTTTGAAAGAAAAAATTTCTGTGACAAGATTTGTAGGGGCGTTTTTGATTCTTTCGGGAGCAGTATTGATAAAAATAAACTTGTAATGGCATAAAAAATGCTATAAAATTTGTAGCAGTAGTGGAACAACCACGCTGTTAGAAGGATCGTCCATTGCCGGCTGGATGCCGGCTTCTTTTTATTCTGAAAGGATTGTAATCTCTTTATTTTTCAAAGAATCAAGCTCTTTTATGCTTAAATCAGTAGATATTAAAATTACTGTATTACCATTTTCATCATTTCTTGCCTGCCTCATATGAATAACTTTCCCCTTAAAGCGGAATTTTTTTCTCGGTTCATTTTTCAAATAGTTGTTATTGGCACTCTTTATTGTGGTAATAGTTGGAAAAAGTATATTATCCATATTTAACCTCTCTAAAATAATTCGGCTAAAAATGGCAAAACTTTAATTATTCATAAAAATCATCAATGAAAGTATGGTCATATATGCCAAGTATTTCTCTTTGCAGTTTATATTCATCTATATATTTTTTCTTTAAAATATACATCTTTTCCAGCTTTATTGAAGAGCTATTTATTTTTATTTGTATCCTTTCAGCTAACTTTTCATAAATTTTTTTCTTTTTTCGTCTGGAAGTTTTAACTTTTACGGCAATTTTATCCAATATCATCTTATTTCTGTTTAAAAAATTAAGCTCTTTATCAATCATTTTAATTATTATATCAACTCTTTTGCCATATCTTGAAAGGGTTTCGGATTTCATCATATTGATTTGATTGTTCAGTTGTGTTAAGTCAAACATATCATATTAATATTAAATTGGTGGCAAAATGCAAGAGAGATTGATTCAAATTTATAGCCTTCTTGAAAAATTTTACGGCAAGACTTTTTGGTGGCCTGCTGAGTCATCTTTTGAAGTTATGGTAGGTGCAATTCTTACTCAAAATACAAACTGGAGAAATGTGGAAAAAAGTCTCTATAACTTGAAAAATGCTGGTCTGCTTGATTTTAATAAAATTTGCGGCATTGATGATTTTGCTTTAAAAGAGCTTATAAAACCATCAGGCTTTTATAATCTTAAAACCAAAAGACTGAAAAATTTTGTAAATACTATCAATAAAATTTGTAATGGTAATATTGAAAGACTGAAAAATATGAATTTTCAAAACTTAAGGAAGACTTTACTTGAAATAAATGGGATTGGTAAGGAAACGGCGGATTCTATTTTACTTTATGCACTTGATTTTCCGGTTTTTGTTGTTGATGCTTATACAAAAAGGTTGTTTAAAAGACTTGGTATAAACTTATCCGAAGATTATGATGACTTACAAAATATGTTTCATAAACATATAACCTATGATGTGGAGATTTATAAAGAATATCATGCTTTGATTGTTAATGTTTGTAAAGATTTCTGTCGTAAAAAACCAAAATGTGAATTTTGCCCTTTAAAAATTGAATGTAACTATTATAATAGTCATTGCTGGTCGGGTGATCGCCCGAATATTCGGGAGGAAAGTCCGGACACCGCAGAGCAGGGTAATCGGTAACGCCGATACGCCGTGAGGCGTGGAAAGTGCCACAGAAAATATACCGCCGAGCACCTCATTGATAGTATTTGGCTTAAAAATAGTACTCAATAATATGAGTTTTATTGTTTGCCAAATAGACACAGTGAGGTGCTCGGTAAGGGTGAAAAGGGGAGGTAAGAGCTCACCGCCTGACTGGTGACAGTTAGGGCATGGCAAACCCTACCCGGTGCAAGGCCAAATAGGCAAGCGCTTGAGGGCTGCTCGTCCGATGCTTGCGGGTAGGCTGCTGGAGGCAAACAGCAATGTTTGTCCAAGATAAATGATCACCGCCTGTAAATCAGGTACAGAATCCGGCTTATAGACCAGCAAAAAAAGGCAGCTATGGCTGCCTTTTTTTACATTAAAACGTCATTCCATATATTTTCTGCCCAGCTAATTTGATGGAATGCATCAATTTTTGATCTTTCATGAGGTGTGCCTGAAGCATTTTTTATTGTTATAGTTCTTTTAACGTTGTCATCAAACTCATACACGGCTGTTACCCATATAGCTTCACTATCACTAACCATGCTGTAGCAGGCGTTTGCCATAAAAGGTTTTGGCGGTTTTTCCCCTTTTAGAGATGCCACAACAGATTCAGCAACAACTTTACCCATTGAGTTTGCAATATACCCTGATTTGGGCACTGTACCTACACTTCCGGTATTTGTTGAATCACCTATAACATATACGTTTTTTATTGCTTCTGACTCAAATGTGTAAGAGTCCACAAAAGCCCACAATTTACCTTCCGGGATAAGCCCAAGTTTAAATGCAGTGTCAGAAGCTTTCTGGTCAGGTATAAAATTTATGACATTTCCAGTAAAATTCCCTTTATTTGTTTCAATATTCATCTTTTCCGCATTGATATTTGTTACATCAACCTGATTATAATATTCCAGTATATCTTTGTATAAATCACCCCAGGCGGCCTTGAAAAGTTTACCTTTTGATGTTACATCGTCATTTGGGTCAAGAACAAAAATTTTGCCACCAAGATTATTTCTTTTTATATAGTTTGCAATTAGAGATGCTCTTTCATATGGCCCGGGCGGACATCTGTAAGGTGACTTAGGAACTCTCAAAATTACGCTTCCACCTTTTGGTAAATTTTGAAGTTGTGCTTTCAGTATTTCCGTCTGTTTGCCTGCTTTCCATGCATGAGGAATTTTGTTTGCAAGCGATAACTGATATCCTATCTCTTTATTTTCAATAAAGCCTATCCCCGGTGAAACAACGAGCCTGTCATATTCGATTGAACCTTTTGATGTTACAAGCTGATTTTTTTCTGGGATAATCTGGACAGCTTCTGCCTGCAAAAATTTAATTCCGTAGTTTTTTTGCAGCTGGTCGTACTTGAATGTTATAAAATCCATGCCCCTCAAGCCTACAATTACAAGGTTTGAAATGGGGCATGAGATGAATTTATCGTTTTTTTCTACAAGAATTACCTCAATTGAAGGATCATTAAGCTTGATATATTTTGCAGCAGTACATCCGCCAAATCCACCACCCAAAACGACAACTCTTTTCCCTTTTTTAGGCATTATCGAAGCAGTTGCATTTCTGGCAATTCCATATACTCCAAATCCTGCAGTCAATATCGCAGAATTTTTTACAAAATTTCTTCTATTTAGTTTCATACTCATCCTCCTGCTACTGC
Source organism: Deferribacteraceae bacterium (assembly GCA_020054865.1). Taxonomy (GTDB): domain Bacteria; phylum Chrysiogenota; class Deferribacteres; order Deferribacterales; family Deferrivibrionaceae; genus Deferrivibrio. The sequence goes on along the minus strand of JAIHAR010000001.1, from coordinate 36,156 downwards.
CTGATTGAAGAAAAATAATTGGCAAGTGCTTCTATCTGTTCATCTGAATATTCTTTTAACAGTGACATTTCGTCATTTTTATTTATTCCGTCCTTGTATTCTTTTAAAACTTGCTTGAGGTAAAATGCATGCTGACCTGCAATTCTTGGATATTCATCCATACCTTTGCCATTTTTACCATGGCAGTCAAAACATATAACAGCAATCTTTTCCCCTTCTTCTGCCAATTTCTTATCAAATGGCTTATTTGAACTAACCCATTTTTGTTTGGAAAAATACTTAGCAATATATTCTATTCTTTTGTCATCGTATCCTTTTGCAACTTTTAGCATCACAGACCCGACTCTTTTGTCTTCACTATATTCTTTCATAACTTTTTTCAAATAATCTTCACTTTGCCCACCAATTATTGGTATTGAGTCGCCAACCGATGCACCATTTGTTCCGTGACATCCTGCACAAACAGCAGCAATTCGCTTTTCACCATCAGCGGCAAAGCTTAAATTAAAGAAAACAAAAACCATTAAAAATAATAGATATTTTTTCATAAGCACCTCCTTAATTTTTTTTAATTATACCATATTTTGAATTTTTTTAGATAAAAAAATAATTTTATAAAAAATTCAGAAGAGTGGGGTGTGCCAGAGGAAATTTGTTGAACCTGTCTTTTGAAATGTTTATCAAAACATCTAAATCTATTGCAACTTCAGTATACTGCTTAAAAAAGATTAGGTTTTTTACAAAAAGACCAAATGCTGAATAGACGGCATCATCATATGTATCAAAAACTGAATTGGCTTTGTCAAAATAAACAATATTGTTATTTATAAAGTGTCTATTGACTGCCTCCATTATTTGGCAGGCAAGTTTGAGAAGATTTTTATCCCTTGTTAATTCAAAAACTTTTCTGACCGCTTCAAGAAAAAAAGAATAATCTTCGAGACAACTATGGTCAAAAAGTGAATCAGGATATCTGATTCTTGGCAAGCTATCGCCGTTAAAATATTGCTTTAGTTTGCCAAAAAGATTAAGTGCAGCGTTAAAATAAAAATCGTCCGATGAGATTTCAAAATAATCAATCATTGCCAGGACCAATAAGCTATTCCAGCTTATAATTATTTTATTATCCTTTTCTGGCTTTTCTTTGTTTTTGTTCAGTTTAGAAAGTATCGTGTGTAACTTGATTACTTCTTCGTAATTTTCGGTGCCAAGATTGATAAAATTTTCTTTCAGAAAAATTTTATTGCTAATCAGATGGATTTCTTTTTCTGATAAAACTTCAAAATCGTTTTCAAAAACTTTGTAGTAAAAGCCTTCCGACATTTCACCCATAAAATCAATAGATTCGGCATTCATTGAGGAAATAAACCCATGTTCGGTGAAAAATTCTTCCATAAGAAAATCAAGAGTTTTTTCGGCAGTGTATTTAAAAAGCTTGTTGTCAGTGATGTCATACATTCTGCATAAGAAAGATACATTTAACGCATTGTCGTATAACATCTTTTCAAAATGTGGGAAACTCCATTGCTCATTTACACAATATCTGAAAAAACCACCGTTAATATGGTCATAAATACCAGAAGTACAAAGTTTGATTGCTGTTTTATCTAAAAATTTTTTTATGTTTTCATCATTATAGAAAAAACTGTCTGTTAGTATTTGAAGCACCGGTATATTTGGAAACTTATTGATACCCTTTAGTCCACCGTTTTCAGAATCAATTATTTTTAATATACCTATTTTGAAATCCTCTCTTGAAATTCCCTTAAAAGAATCTATTTTTTTACGTTCACTAAGAATATCGATGTAACCTTCTTTTATTTTTAAAAATTTTTTCTTATTATTGGTGTAAAAGTCAACTATCTGTTCAAGGACATCCATAAAGCCGGGGATTCCATACTTTTCATTTTGGGGGAAATATGTCCCTGCAAAAAAGGGGACTCCATCTGTATCTGCAAACACCGACAATGGCCATCCACCATTTTTCCCTAAAATTTGGATGTAAAATTGATATTTTTTGTCGATATCAGGATATTCTTCACGGTCAACCTTAACCGGTATGAAATTTTTATTGAGAAAATCTGCTATCTTCTTATCATTAAATGCCTCCCTTGACATAACATGACACCAATGACAGGAAGAATAGCCAATACTTATAAATACAGGTTTGTCTTCATTTTTTGCTATTTCAAAAGGTCTGTCACGCAATGTTATCCAATTGACAGGATTTTCGGCGTGTTGTCTAAGATAAAGTGAAGGCTCAGATGATAGTCTGTTCATAACTATTCAAATTATAAGCTTTGTCCTCGATGGATGCAATATCAAAATTGATACAAAGGATAAATTGTTTGTCATCAATATTTTTAAACTTTGATGCAACGGTGACAATCAGATTTCCGGTAATCGGGGAAATATATTTATCGGTTATATATCTATTGTTGAGTGAACATGAAGTGTTTAAATAGTAATCTTTTTGTGAATGGTCAGAATTTATATCACCGTATCTGAAAATTATATTTTTTTTCAAAATATGGGAACAATCTCTGCAATATATGGAGCTTATTTGAATTCCATTAATATTCAAAATATAGATGCTCTCTACCTCTGTGAGCTCTTTTTTTAATTCTCCAAGTATATTGTCAAACATATTTTCTTCGTATCTTCTTAGAATGTTTATTATGGAAACAGAAACTTCACCAAAGTAATTTACGATGTTGTTTCGAATTTCAACTTTACTTTCTATCATTTCATTTATATTTTCAAATTTATTTTTCATTTTTTCTGGCAGAATATCCAGATCATCAATTGGTTGAGGCATTCCAAAATAAAATCCCTGAAACATGTCTATTCCAAGTTCAAAACACTTTACCGCATCTTCTGCATTTTCAACCCATTCGGCTATAATAACCGTACCTATTTTTTTTGAGAGCGAAACAATTGATTTGACAATAGATTTCTTTATGAAATTTTTACTTATGCCTGTTACAAGGTTTCCTGAAATTTTGATAATGTCCGGTTTTATCTGGACAATTCGGTTAAAATTTGAATTATCAGTTCCAAAATCATCTATGGCAATTAAGAAACCCTGGCTTCTGTATTTTTCAACAAACTCAATGAGTTTCTCGGAATTTTCACATTTGTCTTCAATAATTTCAAGCACAATATTTGAAGGTTTTAAACCCATTTCATTTACTTTTGTATTTGTCCATCCAAAGTCTATTTTGAATTTATCCATAATGGATATATCCACATTCAAAAACAGAAGTATTTCATCACAACAAGATTTATTGATTTTCGAAAAATTTTTTAAAGCATTGTATCTGCAATTTCTATCAAGAGTGAGGGTTTCATTTTTTAAATCTGCATTTTTAAAAAGGATTGAAGGAGATATCAAATCACCTGTTTCTGTTATCCCTCGACTAAGGGCTTCTAATCCAATAATCTTATTATCTTTAAGACTGACAATAGGTTGAAAATGAGTTAAAAGGTTGTATAATTGCATTATAGCCATCCAGTTTGTGTATTGTTTTATATAAATAATGAAATATTTGTAATAAGTAAATAATTATATTAAAATTTTTTAGCATTTCTTGACAACAAAAATAGTTAGTAGTAATATCCACGAAATTTTATAAAAGACCGGAGGTAGTTGTGCATCGTAAGAATGTTAATGTAGGAATAATTGGACTTGGTACTGTTGGGATGGGCACGCTAAATGTTTTGCTGGAAAACAGAGAAACTATAATAAACAAAACAGGACTTAATATAAATGTAAAATCAGTTTGTGATCTAAAAATTAACAATATTAGCTCTGAGCTTTTGAAAGGTGTCCAGGTAAAAACTGCAGATATGAATGAAATATTGAATGATAGTGAAATCGATATCGTAGTGGAGCTTATAGGCGGATATACCGTAGCAAAAAGCATAATTATGAGTGCATTTGATAACGGCAAACATGTTGTTACAGCCAATAAGGCTCTACTTGCCGTTGATGGAAAAGATATTTTTAAAAAATCTGAGGAAAAAGGGCTTTACCTTGGATTTGAAGGGAGTGTTGGTGGCGGTATTCCAATTATAAGGGTGATTAAAGAAGACCTGGCTGCCAACAATGTCAACGAGATATATGGAATTATAAATGGCACGGCTAACTATATATTGTCGAAAATGGAAAGTGAAGGGAAGGAGTTTGATGAGGTATTGAAAGAGGCACAAAGGCTCGGATATGCCGAAGCTGATCCTACTTTTGATGTAGAAGGGATTGATACTGCTCATAAAATAGCCATACTTTCTTCTATTGCTTTTCAGACTATTGTCCCTTTTGAAGAAGTCTTTGTGGAAGGGGTATCAAATATCAAACAGGTGGATATAGATTTTGCCAAAAAATTAAATTGCAAGATAAAACTGCTTGCTATCGCCAAAAAGCATGCTGACGATATTGAAGTCAGGGTTCACCCTACGATTATACCGGAAAGATATATTTTATCAAAAGTCAACGATGTTTTTAATGCCATATATATTGTTTCTGATAAGGTTGACAGAACAATACATTATGGCAGAGGTGCTGGCAGTCTGCCTACAGGCAGCGCTGTAGCAGGGGATATAATCAATATTGCAAGGGATATTGTTTCTTGCGGCAAAAAGAGAGTTCCTACTTTGGGATTTCAAACAGATTATGAACCCCAATATCCTGTAAGGGATATAAATGAGATAAATTCATCTTTTTATCTGAGATTTTCCGCGCTTGACAAACCTGGTGTTTTATCAAAAATAGCAGGGGTACTTGGAAAATACGGGATAAGTATAAAGTCAGCAATTCAGCCCGGCGACAGAGCTCCAAATGATGTTGTGCCACTTGTGTTTATGACCCATGAAACAAAAGGGAGAAATGTAAATGATGCGGTTGCAGAAATAGACTCCCTTGAATATGTCAGGGATAAAACAGTTGTCCTGAGAGTGGAAGGGAGTAGGTAGAATGAAATATATTGTACTGCTTTGTGATGGGATGACAGATTTTGAAATTCCCGAGCTTGGCAATAAAACAATTCTTGAATTTGCTGACACTTCAAACTTTGACTACCTTGCTGAAAACGGAAGGTGCGGAGTTATCCATACTACTCCTGAGGGGATGTATCCGGGAAGTGATATTTGTAACTTGAGCGTTTTTGGATACAATCCAAAGGATGTATATACTGGCAGAAGCCCTATAGAAGCTGCAAGCATAGGTATAAATATTTCTGGTGATGATTATGCATTTCGATGTAATATTGTTAAATTAAGTGATGATTTTGAGAAAATGGAAGATTTTAGCGCTCATCATATAAAAAATGATGATGCAAGGCAAATTATTGATGCATTGAATAAGGAGTTTGCCAATTCCGGTGTGGAGTTTTACCCTGGAGTTGGTTATAGGAATATAATGATAGTCAGGAATAAGGATTTCAATTTAAAAACCACCCCTCCTCACGATATAATGGGAAAATATATAGATACTTTTTTGCCGAGCGGTGAAGGTGCAGATTTTATAACTGAGATTATGAATAAATCGAGAGATGTTATAAAAAAGCTCAATATTGATAATGCCAATTCGGTGTGGCTATGGGGGCAGGGTAAAAAGCCTTCAATTGAGAGATTTAAAAATTTATACGGATTAAATGGTGCTGTTGTGGCGGCAGTCGATCTTATAAAAGGGATTGGAGTGTATGCTGGCCTTGATATTATAAATGTACCCGGTGCAACAGGGTTTATTGATACCAATTTTAAAGGGAAGGCAGAATATGCCATAAAGGCATTAAGTAAGTATGACTATGTATTTGTACATATTGAGGCACCGGATGAAGCAGGCCATATGGGGAGTGTTGAAGAAAAGATAAAAGCTGTTGAAAATATCAACAATATCGTATTACCAATAATTATTGATGCTATAAAGGATCAGGACGTTCGTTTACTGGTAACGCCTGATCATCCGACCCCTATTTCTTTAAGGACGCATGTTGCTGAACCTGTACCTGCAATAATCTATGGTAAAGGGGTTGAACCTGATTCGAATAAATTTTACAGTGAAAAAATAGTACCAAGCTTTGTTTTTAAAGAAGGCTATAAGGTAGCTGAATATTTTATAAAAACTGAAAATATCAATTAGACTTAGGAGGCTTAGATGAGCATTGTTGTAATGAAGTTTGGTGGTACAAGTGTTGGAAGCCTGGAAAGAATTAGAAATGTAGCTGAAATTATTGCCAAGAAAAAAGAGCAGGGGCATGATGTGGTAGTAACCGTTTCTGCAATGGCAGGCGAAACGGATAGACTGATAAATTTGCTAAAATCAATAACAACGAAGTATGACTTGAGGGAGTATGATCAGCTTGTATCCACAGGTGAGCAGGTAAGTATCGCACTTGTTGCTCAGACATTAAAAACGATGGGCTATGATGCAATTTCATTTACAGGTTTTCAGATTGGAATGATAACTGACGGTGCACATTCTGCTGCAAGGATTGTCAAAATTACAGCTGAAAGACTTAGGAAGGCTCTTGCAGAAGGTAAAATTTGTGTTGTTGCAGGTTTTCAGGGGATTTTTCCAGAAACTGGTGACATTACTACCCTTGGAAGAGGTGGCTCTGACACAACAGCAGTTGCTATTGCTGCAGCCCTTGATGCAAAAGTGTGTGAAATTTATACCGATGTTGATGGAGTATATACTGCTGATCCAAGAGTTGTCAAAAATGCAAAAAAACTTGATAAAATATCTTATGAAGAGATGCTTGAGCTTGCTTCACTTGGAGCAAAAGTTTTGCAGTCAAGAAGTGTCGAATTTGGAATGAAATATAACGTAGATATAATGGTGTTATCATCATTGGAAGAAAAACCAGGTACTTTGGTTACTAAGGAGGATAAAGATATGGAAAAAGTTATTGTTTCAGGAGTAACATCCGATAAAAATCAAGCTAAGATAACAATTGTAGGTGTACCTGACAGGCCGGGGATTGCAGCCGAGATTTTCGGAGAGCTTGCTAAGCAGAATATAAATGTGGATATGATAATTCAGAATGTTGGTCTACAGGACAGAACAGACCTATCTTTTACAGTACAAAAGACTGATCTTTTGAGAGCTATGGATGTTTGTAAGGTTGTAAGTGATAAAATTGGTGCTGAGAGGGTTGTTAGCGATGAAAATATCGCTAAAGTATCTATTGTTGGTGTTGGTATGAAAAGTCATGCCGGGGTTGCTTCAAAAATGTTTAAAATTTTAGCTGAAAATAATATCAACATTCAGATGATATCTACAAGTGAAATTAAAATTTCCTGTCTTATAGATGAAAAATTTTCAGAGCTTGCAGTAAGAGTGCTGCATGAAGCTTTTGTAACGGAGGGAGATAGTGTCTCGTAAAATATTTTTATATGATACCACTCTTCGAGATGGTACACAGGCTGAGGATGTCAATTTTACTGTCAAGGACAAGGTAAGAATAGCTGAAGTCCTTGTGGATTTTGGGATAGACTATATTGAAGGGGGATGGCCCGGGTCTAATCCTCGAGATATTGAGTTTTTTGAAGAGATAAAAAAGTCAAAGGTTGACCTGAAGCATATTGCAGCCTTTGGAAGTACAAGAAGAGCAAAAAGAAAGTGCAGCAATGATGAAAATATCCAGGCTCTTTTGAAAAGCGGTGCTCCCAATGTTACCATATTTGGCAAGACATGGGATTTGCATGTAACTGAGGCGTTGAAGATAACGCTTGATAATAACCTTGAGATAATTAATGATTCTGTTGCTTATCTCAAGTCAAAAGTTGACACAGTTTTTTATGATGCGGAGCATTTTTTTGACGGATATAAAGCAAACCCTGAATATGCATTAAAAACGCTGAAAGCGGCAATGGATGCGAAGGCGGATTGCCTTGTACTTTGTGATACAAACGGCGGAACGATGCCTGATGAGCTGGTTGAAATTATTACAGCTGTAAAGAAAGAAACCGGAGATTATCCACTTGGAATCCATTGCCATAATGATAGTGAATGTGCGGTTGCAAATTCTGTACTTGCTGTGAGAAATGGCATTGTCCATGTTCAGGGGACAATTAATGGTTATGGGGAAAGGTGTGGTAATGCCAACCTTTGCTCCGTAATACCGAACCTGCAGCTTAAATACGGGTATGATTGCGTAAAATCAGAAAGTTTAAAAAAGTTGTGGTCTGTATCAAGACTTATAAATGAACTTGGAAACCTGAAGCACAATATACATCAGCCATATGTTGGCAGGTCAGCATTTGCACACAAAGGCGGTGTGCATGTAAGTGCGATTCTGAAAAATGCAAGAACATATGAGCATATTGAACCTGAACTAGTGGGAAATAGACAGAGAGTGTTGGTATCTGATTTGTCAGGCAAAAGTAATCTTATTTATAAAGCAAAAGATTTTGGACTTGATATCGACAGTAATGATCCTCAATTGAATGTATTACTTGAAAGATTGAAGGAGCTTGAAAATAAAGGATTTCAGTACGAAGGTGCTGAAGCTTCTTTTGAGCTTCTTGTCAGAAAACACATGGGTAGTCTTACAAAATTTTTCGACCTTCTCAGCTTCAGGGTTATAGATGAAAAAAGGAGTGCACTGGAGCCTCCTTTTGCAGAAGCGACCGTTATGCTCAGAGTAGGGGGTGAAATAGAACACACCGCTGCAATCGGAAATGGTCCTGTAAATGCCCTTGACCAGGCTTTGAGAAAGGCTCTTGAAAAATTTTACCCAAACTTGAAAAATATGAGTCTTGTGGACTTTAAGGTAAGAATTCTTACCGGCAAGGATGGTACAAAGGCTTTAACAAGAGTTTTGATAGAATCTAAAGATGATGTGGATACTTGGGGCACTGTTGGGGTTGCTCACAATATTATTGATGCCAGTTATCAGGCACTGGTAGATTCTATCGAGTACAAGCTTTTTAAGGATGCTTACAAATAGGGTATTTTTAAATTTTTATGTAAAAATACTTGCAAATTTACACAGGATATTATAAAAAAGAATTCCAATTGGCCCGGTCATCCTATGCTTCTTCCCTCCTCCCCTCTTGAAGCGCATGGCCGGGATTTTTTATATCTGAAAAACAAGAATTATTGAGAGGGTAATCTTTTAGTATTAATAAATATAAGAAGCCAAATGGATGGCTTCTTATATTTTGTGGACTATTTTACCATTCTTTATTGTGAGTTTTGCGATTCCTGTAAGCTCTTTTCCAAAAAGAGGATTGTTAACAGATTTTGATTTATTTGTTTTTTCATCAAATATGTAAGTATAAACAGGGTCTATAATTGTAATATCGGCAAGTTTACCTTCTTTAATTTCACCCCTGTCTGAAAGGTTTAAAATTTTTGAAGGGGTATAGGAGGTAAGCCTTACAAAATCCTGCCATGTCAGTTTATTTTCTTTTACAAGTTTTAATGTAAGAGGGATAAGTGTTTGAAGACCTGTAATACCAAAAGCTGCTAAATCAAACTCCACAAACTTTTCATCAATGTGGTGGGGAGCATGGTCTGTAGCGATTGTATCGATAAGTCCGCTTTTGAGACCATCAATAATTGCTTTGACATCTTCTGGCTCTCTTAATGGCGGGTTCATTTTATAATTTGTGTTGTATTCAAGCAGTGAGTTTTCATCAAATGTAAAATGATGTGGAGCAGCTTCACAGGTGACATTTATTCCTTCTTCTTTTGCCCATTTTATAAGCTTGAGTGAACCTCTGGTGCTTACATGGGCAATGTGGATACGGCTTTTGGTTAATTTTGCAAGTAAAATATCTCTGATTATCATTATTTCTTCAGCTTCAGCAGGAATCCCTTTAAGACCTGTTATGGTAGCTACTTTACCGTCATGGATAACACCTTTTCCTGCAAGGTGTTTGTCTTCAGAGTGGCTTATAATAAAGCTATCAAATGTTTTGATATACTCCAGAGCTCTTCTCATCACCTCGCTGTTCATGACAGGCAGCCCATCATCAGAGAATGCAATGGCTCCTGCCTCCAACATATCCCCCATCTCTGTCAGCTCTTCACCTTTCATCCCTTTGGTAATAGCACCTACAGGATAAAGGTCGATTAAACCACATTGTTTAGATTTGTCTATCATGTACTTCGTAATGGCAGAGTTATCATTTACAGGCTTTGTATTTGCCATTGGCAGGCAGGTTGTAACACCACCAGCAACGGCAGCCTTGCTTCCTGAAAAAATATCCTCCTTATATTCAAGCCCGGGGTCTCTGAAATGAACGTGCATATCAATGAGGCCTGGTACAGCGTAAAATCCACTAAGATCAATAATCTCTTTTGCTTCTGGCGATTCTCCGGTTACTGCTTTTATATGGGATTTTTCTATTAAAATGTTTGTATTTTCAAGTATTTTATCATGATTTACGATTTTAAGATTTTTAAGTAACAAGCTCATTCATACCCTCCTTAAATATTGTTTGATAATATGTATAAGACAGCCATTCTTGCGGCAACACCATTTTCAACCTGGTCTAAAATCACAGACTGAGTACAATCGGCCAGTTCACTGCTAAGTTCTACACCTCTGTTTATTGGTCCAGGGTGCATAATAATGGCATCTTTTTTGGCTTTTTTTAATTTATTTTTATTCAGCCCAAAAAACTTTGCATATTCCCTATCCGATGGCAAGAGTACACTCGACATTCTCTCCTTTTGTATTCTCAGCATCATTATAACATCACAATCTTCCACGGCGTCTTCCAGATTTTTTGCAATATAGCTGTCAAATGGAGCAGTTTCTTTTGGTAACATCGTTTTTGGCCCAAAAAGTTTTATGTTTATCCCAATTTTTTTCATTGCCCATATATTTGACCTTGCCACACGGCTATGTGTTATATCTCCAATTATCGCAACATTAAGCCCTTCAAGTTTTTTCTTATGCTCCTTGATTGTAAGAAGGTCAAGTAAAGCCTGGGTGGGGTGTTCATTTGTACCATCCCCTGCATTTACAACAGCGGCTTTCGTATTTTCTGCGATAAATTTTACTGACCCGGAAAAGGCGTGTCTTACCACAAAAATATCAGAGTTCATAGATTCGATATTTTTTACAGTATCTATAAGGGTTTCACCTTTAGTAGTGCTGCTTGAAGATGATGTAAAGTTGATGGTGTCAGCCGAAAGCCTTTTACCTGCAATTTCAAATGAAGTTCGTGTCCTTGTTGAAGGTTCAAAAAATAGGTTGACAATTGTTTTTCCTTTCAATGTAGGGACTTTTTTTACATCACGTTGATTAATCTCTTTAAACTTTTCAGCCTGGTCAAGAATAAACAGTATTTCATCTTTGGATAAATCTTTCAATCCCACCAAATCTTTTCTGACATATGCCATAATTTGCTCCTACTTCATTTTTTCTATTGATACTGAATCTTTTAAGTCTAACTCTTTAAGATATACATTTATTTTTTCATCAAGGCTTGTAGGCACATATTTCCCGGTAAAGTCTGGTTGAATTGGAAGCTCTCTGTGACCTCTGTCGATAAGTGCAGTAAAAATAATTTTTTTAGGTCTTCCAAGGTCGGTGATTGCATCCATTGCGGCTCTTACTGTCCTGCCTGTATAAATAACATCATCTACAAGAATAATGTTTTTATTTTTTACATCAAAATTTATTTCTGTGCCAAGTATTTGAGGAAAATCGGATATTTCAGAGAGGTCATCTCTGTAAAGTGTAATATCCAGATAACCGACATCTACTTCTGTTTTTTTAAACTCGTTTATTTTTTTCGCAATTCTGTCAGCAAGAGTTGCACCTCTTCTTTTAATGCCAACCAATTTCATATTGGACAAATCTTGACATTTTTCTATAATCTGAAATGACAATCTTGTTACAATACCATCAATTTCGTGAGCATTTAAAATTTCTTTTTCTCTCATTTTACCTCCTTGAATTTAAAAAAAAAGCCTCCCAACAGTTCGTTGGAAGGCTCATATTTTTATTTTCACAGTTTTTTTTCATCTTCAACCCTCGGCAATATTAAATAGATAATTTCATTGTGTCAATAAAAATACTGAAAATTTTATAAATAAAAGTTTACAACTTTATATCTAATTGTTAACATATAATATTACAGAAAAAAGGTGTTAAGTGAAAGATATACTGATAAACGGTGCAAAAAAGGCCGGTGAAATTTTGAAAGAGGATTTTTTTAAATCCAAAAACGTTTCCAATAAGGGGATTGCAGACCTTGTAACTGAGACAGATGTAAAAATTGAAGTATTTCTTAAGAAATACTTTCATAAGCATCTGCCAATATTTAAGTTTATTGGAGAGGAAAGTTCTGACAGTCTTGATCTTGATGGCAAATGTCTGATTGTTGACCCCATAGATGGCACAACGAATTTTGTTCATGGTTTCCCTTTTGTTGCAATTTCTATCGGCGTTTATGAAGATATGGTTCCTATTGAAGGGGTTGTGTATAATCCAATATTGGGGGAGATGTTTTATGCCAAAAGAGGTGGCGGCGCATTCTTAAATAATATTCCTATAAAGGTTTCAAAGGAGAAAAAACTTGTAAGCAGCCTCATAGCTACAGGTTTCCCCTATGAATTTGTGAAAAAAAACAGAAAAGACATTTTGGGCAAGCTTGAAAATATACTTATAAATTCTCATGGAATAAGAAGAGCAGGTGCAGCCTCTCTTGATTTATGTTATGTGGCAAAGGGGAGTTTTGATGGCTACTATGAAGGTGGACTAAAGCCCTGGGATGTGGCAGCAGGTGTTTTGATTGTCAAGGAGGCAGGCGGACTGGTTACAGATTTAAAAGGGGATGATTATTTATTTGATAGTGAATATATTTTGGCAACAAACAAAAATATACACAATGAATTGATTGAGGTGCTAAATGGTTTCTAAGAAAGGGCTTGTAGGGGATCTTGTATCTATGCCTCTTTCTGATGTCTTTCAATGGATTTCCATGGCAAATAAGTCGGGGGAATTGTTTATTCAACACGAAAGCGAAGATGTTAATCTGATTTTCAGAAAAGGGAAAATAGTTTATGCAAGCTCCAATAACCCAAGTTTTTTATTGGGTCAAATATTACTTAGATATAGGATGATAACTAAGGCTCAACTTATTAAGGCTTTGAGTATTCAGAAAAAAAATAGAAAACCTCTGGGACAAATTTTTCTTGAAAACAAATTTATTGATAAAAAACAGCTCGAAAAGGCAATCTCATATCAGATTGAGGAGATAACATATTATCTTTTGACCTGGAAAAACGGATACTTTAATTTTAGAGAGAGAGAAGTGCAGTTGAATACTTCCACAGAAATTTCTGTTGATGCACTGCTAATGGAAGGACTTAGAAGAAGTGACGAAATGAAAAACATGCTTCGTTATTTCAATGACAATTCTGTAATAACGGTAATTAATGAAGATGAAGATAAGATAGGACTTTTTGACGGTGAAAAAACTGTAAAAGAAGTTGTTTATTTGAAAGGGGGAGATTATTTTTCCACATACAAACTAATTTATGAAGGGCTTAAAAATAAGGTTTACAGGATAATTACTGAAAAGGATGATGAAACCCTAAGTACAATCAATGACCCTATACTCGAATTTCTTGTGGCACTTGAACTTTTTAACAAAGGAAAAATATATGAATCTTATAAGAAAATTAAAGGTATAATCTCAAAAGGGTATAAAGGGGAGCAGGTAACAAAATTTTATGACAATCTGAAGATTTTCATTACAAAATATTTTTACAAAAAGTTTGGCGGTGATAATTCTTGTTTTGCATTAAACAGGTTAAAATTTCTGGACGATAAAATATATATTACACCCACTGAAGGATTTGTTTTGTCAAGAATCGATGAGTATCCTTGTGTGGTTCAGCTGGAAAAGGTTGTAAGTATTGAAAGGTATGAACTGTATCTTATAATAGATAAATTGCACAAATTTGGATTGTTATTGCTTAAAGAAAGGGAAGAGAATAAAACCGAGCTTTTGACTCTAAACGTATTAAACTCATTTCTTAACGCATATTCAAGAGAACTTACCGGTGAAATGGAGATAATAACCACAAATATTTCAGCAAGAGCATATTTTTCAGGAGGGAAGCTTAAATTTATATACTCATCCACCGATAAATATTCTCTGGAAAGCTATCTTGTGGAGTCAGGAAAATTGAACATGGAGTTTTCAGGCGGAAAAGATGTAGGTGAAATAATTCAATATCTTATTGATGAAAAAGCTATTATTAGTAGTGATCTAAATGGTATTTTTGAAGTATACTCAAGTATGATATTTTATGAAGTCGTTAAGCACAAACCGATTTCTGCCATATTTATTCATGGAAAAACCTTCCCTTATGATGTCTCAATAGAGCTTAATCTGCTTTATATGGTAGCATTTGCCGTTTTTAACAATGAAGCTTACTTTGAAAACGAGCTTGATTTTTCAAAAAACTACGAGCTTGTCAAAGATTCAAAAAAGATTCTTGAGGAATTTGGCGGTATAAATTGTGTAAAATTGCTGATTGAAGAATTTGTTGATGGAATTTTTCCTCATAACAAGTTGAAAGGTCTTGATACCGGTTTTGTGGCCTTGTTGAACATATTGCTTAAACTTGGATATGTAAGAGAAGTTGAAAGGGAAGAGGTGAAGATAGAAGATTTGAAAATGTTTCTTGATAATATTAAGAAAAAAACACCTCATGAGCTTTTTGGGGTTACCAATAATAAACTTGATATAGAAGATATCAAACAAAAGTATCTCAAATTTTCAAAACAGTATCATCCTGATCTTTTTCAAAATGAAAATGCCAAAAAGATCGCAAACGAAATTTTTGAAACAATAAAATTTGCTTACGATATTTTGATATCAAACCCTGAAGATAAGAATAGTTCGGGTTCAAGGATTGATGCAAAGAAAATTTTTGCGGCAGAGCAGTATTTAAGCAGCGGTAAAGTATACCTCAATATGGGTAAACTTTACGACAGTATTGATGCATTCAAAAAGGCTTATGAAAATTTCCCCTATGATGATGAGATAAAGGCTTACTATGCATTTGCTCTTGTTAAATCCGGACAAACAAAAGAAGGTTTTAAAATATTTAAAGAAATTAATCTGGATGATTTTAAAGATAGTGAGATTTACTTTGCATATATTGAAGCAGCAATAAAATTAAAATATGAAACCGAAGCAAACAGGGTGATTGGTAAGGCGTTTACACTTTTTCCGGAGCAAGTAAAAAAAATATCATATTATCAGCAAAAGTTAAAAAATTTAAAATAAAGCAAAATTAAACAAAATTTAATTAAACTTAAATTCTGGTTAACTAAACTTAACTAATCAGATATAAAGTCATTAATAATAATCAACGGTATAGTAATGATAGGTAACAGATAATAATTGCTTTAAGGGATTAATTAATGGCAAATCGCGACATTATTCTTGACGTCAATAAAGTATATTTAAACTTCGGTGGGATACTTGCAATCGCAGGAGTTTCATTCAAGGTTTATAAAGGTGAAATTTTTTCAATTATAGGCCCTAATGGTGCAGGAAAAACCAGTATTTTAAACACAATAACCGGTATATATTTTCCCAGCAAAGGGAAGATATTATACAAGGGCAAAGATATTACAAAAATGCCTGTTCATAAAAGGTCTACAATGGGATTGGTCAGGACTTTTCAAAATTTGGAACTTTTCAAAGGAATGACCGTGCTTGATAACCTTATGTTGTCAAGGCATAATTTTTTAAATTATGGCCTCATTTCTTCGATTTTTTATTTTGGTAAAACCCTCAAACAGGAAGTTATTCACAGAAAACGGGTTGAAGAGGTTATAGATTTTCTAAATCTTTCAAGTTACAGAAAAAAACATGTTTTTGAGTTATCTTATGGTATTCAGAAAAGGGTAGAGCTTGCAAGGGCTCTCTGCCTTGAGCCAGAGCTTATATTGCTTGATGAGCCTATGGCAGGCATGAATAGCGAAGAAACCGAAGATATGGCAAGATATATTATAGATATTAATGAAGAGATGGGGGTTACTGTTATCCTTATCGAACACGATATGAATGTGGTTATGGATTTATCAAGTAGAGTGATGGCTCTTGATTTTGGGGAAAAGGTATGTGAAGGGTTACCTGAAGAGGTTGCAAAAGACAAAAGGGTAATCTCTGCATATCTTGGAGAGGAAAAATGGATATAAAATTAAAGCCATTGCCCGTCTATCTTTATGAAAATTTCAAAAAGCACCCTGAAAAAGTTGCATTTCGTGAAAAAGACTATGGAATCTGGAATGAATATACATGGCAAGATTACCTTTATTTTGTTTCAAAAGTAGCAATTTATTTTACAGATATAGGTGTCAAAGCCCAGGATACTGTTGCTATAGTCGGTGACAATAAACCTGAATGGGTTGTATCTGAACTGGCTACTCAACTTTTAAGAGCTTATCCCGTAGGGATTTATCAGGATTCTGTTGTCAGTGAAGTTAAATATATTTTAGAAAAAACAAATGCCAGGGTCGTTATTGCAGAAGACCAGGAGCAGGTGGATAAAATACTTGAAGTAGTTGAAAACGTCCCTTCAGTAAAAAAAATCATCTACTATGATAAAAAGGGGATGTATCAATATAGTGATGATAGACTTGTATACTTTAAAGATATTGTTGAAAAAGATATCTCAGTTAAGTCAATTGAAGAATTTTACAAAGGCATGATGGAAAATATTGATTTAAATGACGTGGCTGTAATGTGCACTACTTCCGGCACAACAGGATTCCCTAAAATTGCGATGCTTAGCCATAAAAATCTATCTTTCATGTCCAGAAGCCTTGGGAAAGCGGACCCTAAATATTCGGATGATGAATTTGTATCTTTTTTGCCTTTACCATGGATTGGTGAGCAAATGATGTCTGTTGCAAGTGCACTGATGTATGGCTTTAAAGTAAATTTTCCTGAAAGCCACGATACAGTTCAAAATGATATGAAAGAGATTGGTCCAAATCTTATTTTTTCGCCGCCAAGGGTATGGGAAAATTTGGCAGCAACTGTTCAGATGAAAATAATGGATGCAAGTAAATTTAAAAAATGGATTTACAATAAATGCTTACCAGTTGGCTACATGTTTGCCGAAAGCAAATTTGAAAAGAGGAATCTAACTTTATTACAGAAGATAAAATATAAACTTGCTTATTATGCTGTTTTCAGAAAGCTAAAAGAGCGTCTTGGGTTTTCCAATATCAGGAGTGCAATCACAGGTGGTGCAGCTCTTGGGCCTGATACTTTTAAATTTTTCCATGCCCTTGGAGTAAATTTAAAACAAATTTACGGACAAACTGAAATTTCAGGGATTTCATGTATTCATAGAAGTGATGATATTGATTTTACATCGGTAGGGATTCCAATTGAAGGTACAGAGATAAAGATTACTGAAGATAATGAGATTATTTCCAAAAGTGATGCCGTTTTTATGGGGTACTATGGAGACGAAAAAGTGACTCTTGAGACATTGAAAGATGGGTGGCTATACTCAGGTGATGCAGGTTATTTTGATGAAAATGGTAAACTTGTGGTGATAGACAGGAAAAAAGATTTAATGTATCTTTCTGATGACTCTATGTTTTCACCTCAATTTATTGAAAACAAACTCAAATTTAGCCCCTATGTCAAGGAGGCGGTAGTTATTGGAGATAAGAGGGATTACATAACTGCAATACTAAATATAGATATGGGTATAGTGGGGAAATGGGCTGAGGAAAATAAAATAGCCTATTCCACATACACCGATTTATCATCCAAAGATGAGGTATATTCCCTCATAGCAGCTGAGGTAAAAAGGGTAAACGACACTTTAAAAAAGGAGCATAAGATAAATAAATTTTTGCTTCTTTACAAAGAACTTGATCCGGACGATGGAGAACTTACAAGAACAAGGAAAGTTAGACGCAGTTTTATCAATGAAAAATATAAAGAACTTATCGATGCTATGTATGAGGATGTCAGCGTTAAAAATATCACTGCATCAATAAAATTGCAGGATGGTAGAGAAAAGACAATCAATACAGATATGAAAATTTATAAGATGGAGCTGTAAATGGAATTTTTTATACAGATTTTGGTTGCAGGAGTTGTTATAGGAAGTATCTATGCCATTGTAGCTCTCGGCTTTACATTAATATACAAATCAACAGGTGTGGTGAATTTTGCCCAGGGGGAGCTATTGTTGGTAGGGGCATATATATGTTTGCAACTTACTGTTGAGTACAAATTAAATTTCGTTATTTCGTTTTTTGTTACGCTGTTATTTATGTTTATATTCGGATTTTTGGTTGAAAAAATATTTTTGAGAAAAATGATTGGTGAGCCGATTATTTCTATTATTATGCTTACCATAGGTTTATCGTCTGTTTTTAAATCATTGGTTCAGCTTATATGGGGAACTGACACAAAAACATTTCCGCAGATTTTTTCGGAAGAACCAGTTGAGATTGGAAACATAACTATTAGTTATGTTTATATTTTTTCAATTATTTCTGTTGCAGTTTTTCTCATTATATTTTCTGTTTTTTTTAAAAAGACAAAAGTTGGGATTGCTATGAGAGCCGTAGCAAGTGATCAGCAGGCTGCTCTTTCAATGGGTATAGATGTCAAAAGGATATTTGCACTTTCCTGGGCAATAGCTGCTGTTGTATCAAGTGTGGGCGGTATTCTTATAGGTAATATAAATGGGATCAACACCAGCCTTTCACAATTTGGACTCAAAGTTTTCCCCGTGGTAATCCTGGGGGGGCTTGACAGTATATTAGGCGCTATTGTGGGAGGTCTTATAATAGGTATACTGGAAAACATTGCAGGCGGTTATATTGACCCGATTATCGGCGGAGGAGCAAAAGATGTTTTCCCGTTTATTTTTATGATTGTTATTTTGATGATAAAGCCATACGGTCTTTTTGGTACTGTTGAGGTGGAAAAAGTATGAATTATACAAATTGCGGCGATTTTAAGACCAGCTATAAAAAAGATACTGAAATATATCAGTCTCTGTTTTCAAAAATATCGATATACTCTTTTTTAGTATTTCTTTTTATACTGCCGTTTTTTATAGACGATTACTTTTTGTACCTTTTAAATATTATTATGATAGCAATTATTGGTGCAGTAGGCCTTAACATTCTCACAGGGATAACTGGGCTTATTTCCCTTGGTCAGGGTGCTTTTGTAGGTGTAGGTGCTTATGCCGCCGGGTATATTTCCAATAAGTTTGGACTAAATTTTATTCTTGTTATCCCCATTGCAGGGTTTATTACTGCTTTGGTAGGTATGGTTTTTGGAATACCTTCGTTGAGATTAAAAGGGCTTTATCTGTCAATTGCAACTCTTGCAGCGCAGTTTATTCTGGAATTTGTCTTCATAAGGGCAGAAAGTATAACTGGGGGGGTTACAGGTCTTTCACTTGATTATGCCAATTTTTTCAATATACATCTTGACAACGATTTTAAATTCTACTTTTTTGCACTTTTATTGACGATTATTCTTGTAACTGCTGCCAAAAATATCGTCAGGACAAAAATAGGCAGAGCTTTTTTAAGCATAAGGGATAATTATATTGCCGCTGAGGCAATGGGGATAAATATTTTCCAATACAAAATATTATCATTTGGAATAAGCTCTTTTTATGCTGGCGTTGCAGGGGCAATGTGGGCTTATTACGTTACAATTATTACTCCCGAGCATTTTACAATTGGAGTTTCTATACAGTATCTTTCTATGATTATTATCGGAGGATTGGGCAAAATTCTTGGAAGTATTTTTGGTGCCATTTTTATTACCATTTTACCTGAAATATTAAGATTTGTAGCAGATCAATTTACATCAAATTTTCCTTTTTTAACTCAGGCATTTGCCTCAATAAGGGAAGCTGCTTTTGGAATTGTGATAATTTTGTTTTTGTTGTTTGAGCCAGAAGGGATTGTGAGAAGGTGGAATTTGATAAAGGCCTATTTTAAATTGTGGCCTTTTTCATATTAAATATTTTAACTTATAAGTTAAAATAAAAAAAGAGGATGTCTTATGAAAAAGCTTTTTGTTTACTGTTGGGACTTTTTATGTTTCAAATTGTGTATGCCGCAGATAAGGTAACTATCGGTGCCCTTGTAGATTTAACCGGACCGACCGGTGATGTCGGAAAACCATATGCAGATGGGATAAGGGACTGTGTAAGATACTTTAATGAAAATGGCGGAGTGAATGGTAAAGAGATTGATCTTCTTATGGTGGACTATCAATATAAAATTCCTCAGGCAATTGCCGCCTATAAAGATTTTTTGAGAAAAAAGGTAGTAGCTATTCACGGTTGGGGGACCGGTGATACTGAGGCTTTATCAAAGTTTATCACAAAAGACAAAATACCATATTTTTCTGCATCTTATTCCGAACATATAACAAATCCTGCTAACAATCCTTATAACTTTCTTGTGGGTGTGACTTACTCAGACCAGGCAAGAATTGCGCTTAAATTTATCAAAGAAAATGGCAAGAAAAAGACTGTTGCTTTTGTGTATAATGATACCGGATTTGGAAGATCTCCATTTTTTCCGGATGGAGAGGAGTATGCAAAGAAAATAGGGGTTGAATTGGTTGATAAACAGGTAGTTGACCTCAAAGCCCTTGATGCTACCAGTCAGCTTTTAAATTTGTCAAAGGCAGGTGCGGAATATGCACTTGTGCAGGAAACATACATGGCTACCTCAACAATTTTGAAAGACGCAAAAAAATTAGGTGTTGATACAAAATTCATCGGGCTTAACTGGACATTTGGCAAAACCTTAATTGAACTTGCCAAAGATGCTGCAGAAGGCTTTTACGGTACAAACCCATTTGCCTTATGGGAGCAAACAGATGTAAAAGGTATTCAGTTTTTGCATGACTTGAACAAAAAATATAATCCCGATATAACATACAGAAAAATTAATTATATTCAGGGGTTTTCTTCAATGTATGTGCTTCTTTCAGCGCTTAATCAGACCAAAGGCGAGTTGACAGGTGAAAATATTAAGAAGACATTGGAAAGCTTTAAAGATTTTGATACAATGGGGCTGACTGCACCTGTCACATTTACTAAAGATAGTCACAAAGGTGTCAATGCCCTTAAGATATATCAGATTCAAAATGGCAAAATGGTGCCTGTAACTGACTATATTTCGGCGGAATAATGTTACAGATAAACAATATTGAAGTTGTTTACAATGATGTAATTCTTGTCCTCAAGGGGTTATCCCTTGAGGTCAAGAAAGGTAGTATTGTGTGCTTGCTTGGCTCAAATGGTGCAGGCAAAACTACCACTCTTAAGGCAGTTTCCGGTCTTCTTAGGCCAGACAACGGCGAAATAACGGATGGCGATATTATATTTGAAGGGACTAAAATAGATAAAAAAGATGCTGCCGAAATTGTCAAAATGGGGATATTTCAGGTAATGGAAGGCAGAAGGGTTTTTAAAGATTTAACGGTAGAGGAAAACCTGATTGCAGGCGGGTATACTTCATCCAAATCCGACATAAACTTAAATATAGATAAGGTATATTCTTATTTCCCAAGATTAAAAGAAAGAAGGAATCAGTTGGCAGGATATATGAGTGGTGGCGAGCAACAGATGCTTGCAATAGGAAGGGCATTAATGGCCAAGCCCAAAATGATTTTAATGGATGAACCTTCTCTTGGACTGAGCCCTCTTCTTGTAAAAGAAATATTCAATATTATCAAAAAGCTCAATAAAGAGGAAAATACAACTATACTTCTTGTGGAGCAAAATGCAAATATGGCGCTTTCAGTCTCCGATTATGGTTATATAATGGAAAACGGAAGAGTGGTTATGGAAGGAGAAAGTAAAGAATTAATTGAAAATGAAGATGTTAAAGAGTTTTATCTTGGCATGGCATCTGAAAACAAATCATTCAGAAATGTAAAGCATTACAGAAGGCGTAAAAGGTGGCTTTCATGACAAACTTTGAAGAAGTGCTTCGGTTTCTTGCCCAAAATAGGGAAAATAAATTTATAAATTTCAGACTTAAAGAATCAGGCTTAAAAATAGAGCAGATTAAAAAATATGATGATTTTAAAAAAATAAAACCTATTACCAGAAAAGAATTAAGTGAGCTTTCCAGAGATGTGGGAAATTTTGCCAAATTTTTTGATAAATGTCCGTTGAAAATATTTGAATCTCCAGGACCTATTTATAATTTTTTTATGGAAAACTACTTTCAATATAGATTTTATAAGGCGCTTGAGTATTCAAGCTTTGGGCACTGCGATATAGTTATCAATACTTTCTCATATCATTTGACCCCTGCAGGGGAAATGTTTGATGAAGCTGTTAGAAATATCGGAGCTACAGTTATCCCTTTAGGCCCATGTCCATCTTCAAAATGTGCCGAAGTTATTAAAAATACAGGAGCAACTGCTTTTATAGGCACTAAATCTTATTTAAAAAATGTCTTAAATGAGCTTGGAAGCAAAAATAGCCTTCTTAAGGCATATCTTATTGCAGAAAAGATTACAAATGAAGAGAGAAAAGAGCTTGGCCAGAAATACAATATTGAAATATACCAGGGGTATGGGACTGCCGAAGTTGGCCTTATAGCAACAGAGTGTGAATACAAAGATGGAATGCATCTGGATAATGAAATATTTTTAGAAGTAATAGACCCCAATACGGGTAAAAATGTGAAGGATAATGAAATCGGTGAAGCTGTAGTTACATTATTGAATAAAAATTATCCTTTGTTGAGGTATTCTACCGGTGATCTTGTATCCTATACAGGTGAAAAGTGCAGATGTGAAAAGGAAAGTTTAAGGATATTGGGGGTTTTTGGCAGGACAGACTCATCAGTAAAAGTCAGAGGCGTTTTTATTCATGGCTGGAATTTTGAGGATTTTTGCAAAAAGATGGGGGTCAATTGCAGACTTGAAATAGTAAATGATGAAAATAACAAAGATTTTCTGATAGCTTATCTGAATAAGGATGTGGAAAATTTTAAGGAAAAATTTAAGGATTTTTTAAAATTGACTTTGAACGATATTATATTGGATGATAAAATTGACAAGTCAGAGATTATAGAAAAAAGAACTTATTTCAAAAAGAGGTAATATATGTTTATAAAAGACTGGATGAAAACAAATTTGGTGACTGTTGAATATGACGATACAGTACTGGATGCCTTACATCTTATGAGGGAGCACAAAATAAGGAGGCTACCCGTATTAAGAAGAGGTAAATTGGTAGGAATAATTACTGAAAAAGATATTAAAGAATTTTCACCTTCAAGGGCAAGCACGCTTGATATTTATGAAATGCACAATGTTTTGGCAAAGACTGAAGTTAAAGAGGCAATGACCAAGGATGTCATAACAGTTTCCCCCGATGATCCTATTGAAAGGGCAGCATTGATATTGAGAGATATGCGATTTGGAGGGTTGCCGGTAGTTGAAAAAAATGATAATCTCGTTGGTATCATAACAGCCGTTGATGTGTTTGATGTTTTTGTCGAAGCAATGGGGATGAGAAAGCCTGGAGCAAGGGTGAATATTACTGTGGAAGATAAACCTGGAGCCATAGCAGAAATTGCCAAAATTCTGAAAATACATAATTTAAATATAATAAGTCTTGCTACTTTTTTCACCAAAGAAAGGGATGATAAAAAAAGGGATATTGTCATAAGGTTAAGCGGTGATAAAAATAATGTTGATAATGCAATAAATGAGTTGAAAGACAGTGGTTACAATGTAACAAATGTACTTGAGATGGAAGGCAGAATTACTTCCATCTATAAAATGGATAAATAAAAAATATTTTTTAAAAATGCTTGACATATTAATCGTTTTTAAATATATAGATGTTCCCTCGCAGGGGCGTAGCCAAGTTGGTAAGGCAGCGGATTTTGGTTCCGCCATTCGTAGGTTCGAGTCCTGCCGCCCCTGCCATTTTTAATATTATTATGAGAAATTTGCCTGAAATTAACACACTGGTAATAAAGATAGGAAGCAGCATCCTTACCGGTTCTACTGGTGAAGTAAATCTTGAATTTATCCAGAATCTTTCAGATACAATAATCAAAATAAAACAAAGAGTAAAAAATATCGTAATCGTTTCTTCAGGAGCGGTTGCATGTGGATTTAAAGTTTTAGGTTTTGAAAGAAAACCTAAAGATATTATTGATAAACAAGCCTGTGCAGCGGTGGGGCAGACAAGACTTATTCAGTGTTATGAAAGCTGTTTTATGAAACACGGAATAAATGTTGGCCAGGTTTTGATAACCAAAGATGATTTTTCAAACAGAAGAAGATATTTAAATGCCAGATATACCATTCGTAGACTTTTTGATTTTGGAGTAATACCAATAATTAATGAAAACGATTCAGTGGTAATAGATGAACTCAAATATTATGAAACTTTTGGTGATAATGATAACTTATCGGCGCTTGTTTCAGGTCTGCTTTCTGCTGATTTGCTTCTAATCCTCTCTGATGTTGAAGGGTTATACGACAAAAATCCTGCTGTTGATAAAAATGCAAAACTTATAAGCGAAGTAAAGTATTTTAACGAAGAGCTGTTAAATCTTGGAGGAGATTCTGTAAGCGGTCTTGGCACCGGGGGGATGCGCTCAAAATTGCTTGCTGCAAAGAAGGCGCTTGATGCAGGTTGCCTTGTGGGTATTGTTTCCGGTAAAGACACAAAAAATATTGAAAGATTTTTAAACAATGAAGAAGTTGGCACTTTCTTTGGGATGGTTTCCGATAGAAAAAGTAAAAAACAACATTGGCTTGCATATGCAACAATTGCAAAAGGGGAAATAATTATTGATGATGGTGCAGTGAATGCGCTTTACAACAACAAATCTCTTTTGCCATCAGGTATAGTTGATATTACCGGCAGGTTTAATATAGGTGATATTGTAAGGGTTGTAAATCTTGAAAGAGTTGAGATTGCAAGGGGCAAAGTAAGGTACTCTTTTGAAGATTTGAAGAAAATAATGGGCAAAAAGTCGTCTCAAATTGCAGAAATTTTAGGCTACAAATTGGCAGATGAGGTTATCCATATAGATGATATGGTAATAACTTATAAGTGAGGGTGGATATTATGACTGAAATTTTCGCTAAAGCAAAAAACGCTTCATACAGTTTTATGGGGGAAACAACGGCAAAGAAAAATGCAATCTTAGAAAAGATTGTTCACTTTCTGGATGAAAAAAGAGATTATATTGTTTCTGAAAATAAAAAAGACCTTGAAAACGGCGTCAAAAATGGGCTAAGCGATGCCTTGATAGACAGGCTAAAGCTCGATGATAAAAGAATTGACTCAATGATTTCAGGTGTCAAAGAAATAATAGCACAGGATGACCCTGTGGGGTCAATAGTCAGCGGATACAGACGTCCTAACGGACTGAATATTTACAAGGTAAGAGTTCCAATAGGAGTCGTTGGGATAATATATGAATCAAGGCCAAATGTAACTATTGATGCGGCTGCCCTTTGCATAAAATCAGGAAATGTTTGCATATTGAGGGGGGGAAAAGAGGCTATAAATTCAAATCTGGCTCTGGGAAACATAATAAAAGAAGCGCTTTTAAGTGAGAAAATTCAAGAAAATGTCTGTATTGTTTTGAATGACCCTGATAGAGTTTTGATGGAAAAAATGTTAAAGGCAAAACAGTATATTGACATAATTGTACCAAGAGGTGGTGAAGGGCTTATAAAGTATTGTACTGAAAACTCACTTATCCCTCTTGTAAAACATGATAAAGGGCTTTGTCATGTATATATCGATGAATTTGCTGATATAAAAAAGGGGATTGATATAGCATACAATGCTAAAGTGCAAAGACCAGGTGTATGCAACGCCATTGAGACGCTTCTTGTACACAAAAATGTATATAGAAATGTGCTTGATACGCTTATTGAAAAATACAAAAGTGCCGGCGTGGAAATTGTGGGTTGTGATGTCGTTTCAAAAACATACAATACAAAATTGGCAACAGAAGAGGATTGGCAGACAGAATATCTTGCGCTTAAAATCTCGATTAAAGTAGTTGATAGTGTTAAGTCTGCAATTGAGCATATAAACAAGTATGGCTCAGGACATTCAGAGGCAATAGTTACCGAAAACTATTCAAATGCGCAGGAATTCTTGAATAAAGTAGATGCTGCAGCTGTTTATGTAAATGCTTCAACAAGATTTACTGATGGCGCAGAATTTGGGCTGGGGGCCGAAATCGGTATCAGTACTCAGAAACTTCATTGTCGCGGTCCTATGGGTGCTTTTGACCTTACTACCACAAAGTATTTGATATATGGAAACGGACAGGTCAGGAATTAATAAGAGGTTAAATTGAAGAAAATTGGGCTTTTGGGAGGTACTTTTAATCCGATACATATTGGACATCTGAATATAGCGCAAGCTGTTTACGATAATTTTAAACTTGATGAGCTTCATTTTATTCCATCGAAAATACCACCCCATAAAAATTTGGGACTTACTCCGGCAAGAGATAGATATGAAATGGTAAAACTTGCAATAGAGAATATGAAAGGAAATTTCTTTGTATCTGATTTTGAAATAAGAAAAAAAGGGGTATCATATACATATTTGACATTAAAACATTTCAGAAAAAATTATCCGGATGCCCAATTATTTTTTGTTACCGGTACAGATATTTTTGCTACAATTCAAACTTGGAATAATTGGACCAAACTTTTTGAACTTGCAAACTTTATTGTAATAAACAGAAAAGAGCTTTCTTTTGTGGAGCTTTTTACGAAATTACCTGAAAATATATTGTCAATAATAAGAAATCTTGATAATTTTGAAAATACCCTTTACGGTAGAGTTGTCATTTTTAAAGCAAAGGAGATTGATATTTCAAGTACGCAAATCAGAAACCTATTAAATTCAGGCGAAATTTCCTCATTTTTGCCGAAATCTGTTGTTGAATATATAAGGAAAAAGAATCTATATAAGGAGGTGTAATTTTTGATGGAAAGTAAAGATATGTTAAAAAAGGCGTTTGAGCTGTTGGATGACAAAAAAGGGGAAGATATAATTGCCTTTGATATATCAAAAGTGTCATCACTTGCAGATTTTATTTTAATATGTTCCGGTAATTCTGATATACACATTAAAGCTCTTTGCGATTATGTGACGGAAACGTTTAAAAAAGATTTCGGTATAATCCCTCTTAATATTGATGGTTACGGAAGCTCAAAATGGGTATGTATCGATTATGGGCAGATTCTGGTGAATATTATAGGTGAGCAGGAAAGAGTTTATTATAGCCTTGAAAATATCTGGGGGGGATGTCCGAAATACACTCTTGAAGATCAAATCGGTTAAATGCTAAAAATAGCCTTAATTAACCCACAAATACCCCAAAATACAGGCAATATTGCTAGACTTGCCGCTGGAATTAATGGAAGACTTATATTGGTTGGCAAGCTTGGTTTTAGTCTTGATGACAAATATTTAAAGAGAGCAGGTCTTGACTACTGGGAATATGTTGACCTTGAAACAATTGATTCGATTCAATTTTTCTTAGATAAATATCCTCCCGATGAATATTATTATGCCATGGTAACCAAATTTGGAAATAAAAGGTATGATAAAATATATGAAGATGCTTTGAACAATAAGAAAGAGGTATTATTTGTTTTTGGTAATGAAACCGAAGGTTTGCCGGATTCGCTGCATTCAATGTTTAAATCTCAAAGATATTTTATACCTATGAATGATAAACATATAAGAAGCCTAAACCTATCAAACTCTGTTGCCCTTGTAATTTATGATTATTTAAGGCAGATGGATTTCAGAGGCATAAATGTTTAAAAAAATAGCAAAGGATTTTAATTATTTTGAGTTTATTGTTTTTTTGCTAATACTTCTTTTGTTTACCGCCTCATTTGCAATATTTATAGACACAAAAAGTAATAAAAAACTTGAAACATTTATATTTACGGTACACGAAAAGATAATTGATAAGATTTTATCAGATATCGATTTTAGAATAATCAATATGAGCAAACTTGCCGATGACTATGAAAACATCCCTTATGTTGTTGAATACGATGCCAAAACAAAATTTATTGTGATGGATAATGGAAATATAATAGGCTCCAATATTGGATTTGGAGAAGATTTTGTTTTGACAACTATCAATAGGCTACAAAATACAGGAATATTTTTTTCAAAACTGGATGACAGAAATATTTTTGGTATCATCAAAATTGATGGAACAAAAAAAATATTGATTTTTCAGGAAATGAATTTTTTAAATGGAAATTATTCTCTGTATGGGGAAAAGGTTGGGATATATGATAAAGATAAAGGCTTAATATACTCCGGTGAATACATAGATTTAAGAAGAGTAATAAATAAAGTAATTTTTGACGAAAATAACGGCACTACTATTCTAAAAGATAAAAACAACATATTTTCTCTCAAAAAAATACACAACAATAATTTTTATTTGTTTATCTACTCGCAGAAAAGTGATTATCTGGCAGCGTTAGCCAAAAAAGGTGAAAAATTTACAATAGTGTCTTTTTTCTTTGGGCTTATGTTTGTAATAGTTTTGTTTTTTCTGAAATCATTTTTAAGCAGATATCTTTTTGAAAAAGAAAAGTATGAGAAACTTTTTAAGTTTGAGCACGAAAAATTTCAAAAAATTGTTGAATCAATTACCGAAGGGGTATGTCTTATTGATAATGATTACAATTTATTGTGGTACAATAAGTTTCTTGAAGAAAGAATAGGTAGTTTCAAACAGGACAAATGCTTCAAAATCCTTCACGGTGTAAATGAGACATGCAAATTCTGCAGACTTAAATTGGTACGTAACGAAGGAAAATCTGAAAGTGTAAGAGTAGATAATTTTCTTAAAGGCACAAATGGCAATTATGAGATTGTATGGTCACCTATTTTGAATGATTACGGGCAAACTATTGCCACAGTTGCAGTTATAAAAGATATTACCGATTCAGTGAGAATCCAGAACGAGATTATTAAAAGTGAAACATACCTTAAAAACATTGTATATAATTCTCCTGAAGCAATATTTACTTTCGATATGGATTATGAAATAAAAACCATCAACAATGAGGCCTTAAAGTTAATAAAATCTGATTTAAAACCTGTAAATTTAAGAAAAATATTTGATAGCAAAACAATAGATGAAATAAGCAGAAATGAAAGCATTAAAAACTTTAATTGTCAGCTTATTGTAAATGAATTGAAGCCTGTCCCTGTTCAGATTTCCGTATCAAAACTTATGATTGAAAACAATGTGGAATATATATGTGTAATAAAAGACATGAGTAAGATTAAAGAGTTAGAGGCTCAGGTGATTCAATCTGAAAAGTTGTCAGCATTGGGGCTTCTTGCAGGAGGGGTTGCACATGAAATTAATAACCCTCTTGTGGGAATACTCAATATGGCACAGGTGCTGTCAAAGAATCTTAAAGACAACGCTTCCAGAAAGATTGTTGAAGTAATTATTGATGCAGGCATGGAAACAAAAAGAATTGTAGAAAATCTGCTTTCTTATGCAAGGCAAAATATTAATAAGGATGAAATGTTTGAAATTTCAGAAAGTGTTGGTTTTGCCTTAAAAATACTGGGAAGCAGGATAAGAAATGAAAAAGTAAATATTCATAACAATTTACAAGACATTAAAGTCAAGGGAAACAAAGGTAAAGTCCACCAAATATTTTTAAATCTCCTTTCAAACGCAATTGATGCTGTGGACAAAGGTGGAAATATCTGGATAAATTCCTTGTATGAGAATGATAAATATATTATTGAAATAAAAGACGACGGCAAAGGGATTGATAAAGAAGTTATTGATAAAATTTTTGACCCATTTTTTACAACAAAATCTCAAGGGAAGGGTACCGGGCTTGGATTATCTATTACACATGGTATAATTAAAGAGCATGGTTGGGATATTGAGGTAGAATCTGAAAAGGACAAATACACCATATTCAGGATTGTTATAAATGCAGAAAGATAAAGTATTGGTAATTGATGACGAAAGATTTAGTCTTGAGTTTTTTGAAGCTTTGTTTGCGGATGAAGATATTGAAATCTTTAAGTTTTTATCTGCTACTGATGCTTTAAATAAAATACCTGACATAAAACCAAGCCTTGTAATATGTGATCATCTTATGCCGGAGATGAGCGGTTTTGAAGTCCTTGATATAGTTAAAAAGAACTGGCCTGAGATAACTTTTATTATGATTACAGGATACGGCACAATAGAAAGGGCTGTTGAAGCCATTAAAAAAGGAGCTTACGATTACATTACAAAACCATTCGATAACATAGATGATATATTAAGCAGAGTCCAAAAAGGGATAGAAAACTACAATCTTAAAAGCCGTATAAAAATTTTGGAAAAAAATATAAACGACATATATGGCATCTCAAACATAATAGCAAAAAGCAAAAAAATGATAGAAA
Source organism: Deferribacteraceae bacterium (assembly GCA_020054865.1). GTDB lineage: Bacteria > Chrysiogenota > Deferribacteres > Deferribacterales > Deferrivibrionaceae > Deferrivibrio. The sequence continues at coordinate 5,672 of JAIHAR010000001.1, read as the reverse complement.
TCATAAATACGGTAAAAAAAATTGCAGGTATAAATAGTACAGTTTTGATTACCGGTGAGTCTGGTACTGGAAAAGAATTGATAGCCAAAGCGATACATAATATGAGTAACAGAAAAAATCAGAGGTTTCTTGAAATAAACTGCTCTGCAATCCCGGAAAATTTACAGGAAAGCTTATTTTTTGGTTACGTAAAAGGGACATTTACCGGAGCTGATACCACTAAAAAGGGATATTTTGAAGAAGCAAATAAAGGTACACTTTTTCTTGACGAAATAGGTGAGACCTCTTTAAATCTTCAGGCAAAACTTTTGAGGGCCATTCAGGAAAAAAAGATAACAAAAGTAGGCTCAGTGGAGCCTGTGGATGTCGATATAAGACTTATTTGCGCTACTAATAGAAATCTTGAAGAGCTCGTGGAGCAGAAACTTTTTAGGCAGGATTTATACTACAGGATAAATGTAATCAATTTTCATATTCCGCCTTTAAGGGACAGGAAAGAAGATATTCCTTACCTGGTTGAGTTTTTTGTAAAAAAGTATTCCAAGGAATTTGGGAAGCAGATTGCAAAGATTGAGCCGGATATTTTTAAAAGATTTTATGATTATTTCTGGCCTGGGAATGTGAGGGAGCTTGAAAATGTCATAGAAAGGGCTGTTGCCCTTTCAGATAGAGATGTATTGACCAATGATAATATAATTCTTCAGAAAGAAGGTGAATTAATTGCAGACAAAAAGGACTTTGTAAAACAATATGATAAAGCACGTGCTGAATTTGAAAGAATATACCTTAAAAGTTTGCTTGATACTTGTGATGGCAACATACTTAAAGCCAGCAAGATTGCAAAACTAAATCCAGCTACAATCCACAGAAAAATAAGTAAATATTTAAAAAAATGAGAGTCATAATATATTTATTCATATTTTTTGTTATTATACAACATGCTTACAGTCAGGAAACTGTAATTAGATTTAGCCATGTGGTAAGTGAAAATAGTCCAAAAGGCAAGGCTGCTGTTTTTTTCAAAAATCTCGTCGAAGAAAAAAGCAATGGAAAAATAAAAGTGTATATATACCCACGGGGAATTCTGTTTGATGATATAACCGTTGTAAATGCACTGAAAAATAATCTTGTCCAGATGGCAGCCCCGAGCTTTTCAAAACTTAGTTTCTTTGTTTCCGACTTTCAGGTATTTGATATACCATTTTTATTCTCAGATATTTATACCATACATCGTGCGTACAATGGGAAAGTAGGTGAGCTCCTGAAGAAAAAAGCTTTCAAAAAAGGGATAAGAGTGCTGGCATTCTGGGATAATGGTTTTAAACACATCACTAATAATGGTAAAGAAATCAGACTGCCTGAAGATATGAGAGGACTCAGATTCAGGACAATGGGGAGCAATATTCTAAATTATCAATTTATGGTTGCCGGAGCAAAACCTTACGTAAAGGCATTTTCTAACCTGAAAAATCTTATGGAGGAGGGTGTCCTGGATGGTCAGGAAAATACATTTAGCAATATATATTATCAGAAATTATACACTGTACAGGATTATTTGACCGTTTCAAAACATGGTTATCTTGGTTATGCCGTAATTGTGTCGGAAAAATTCTGGAATTCTTTAAGTCAGGATTTTAGAGATATTATCCTCGATGCCATGCAAAAAGCAACCTTATACGAATACAACCTTGCCATAAAAGATAATGAATACAGTTATGAAATGATAAAGCTTGAAGCAAAAAATATGAAAATAATTACTCTCTCCGATAACCTTATATCCAAATGGAAAAGTTTTTATAAAAACTATGAAAATACCTTCAAATCAGTTATTTCCGGTGAAATATTGGAGGAGATAGGTAATCTATAATGAAAAACATATTTTTTATATCACTTTTTATCATTATGATTTTCATAAGCATGCTCAATATCTTCTACGATTTTTTTCTTACCAATCAAAACATCCCCATTTTAAGAAATATTTTGCTTATGATAATGTTTTTGATATTTCTTTTTATGCCCCTTGTTTTTAATAAATTCTATATGATAGATACAAAATTTAAATATAGTTTTGAGTGGTTAAGCAAATTATTATATCTTTCTTTTCTGATAATACTAATTTTAAGTGTGTTTGTTAGTTATGGTTAGCTATCTGGTTTTATTTATAAATTTTTTGTTTTTGGGTTTGTTTTCCTTTTCTTTAAGCTCAGTGTTTTTTGTATCAATTATTATACTTTCAATTTACCTGGGGTTTGATTCTTCCCAAACACTTTTTATTTTCAATAATAATTTTACAAACCTTATTACAACACCGGAAATTATATCTGTTCCATTTTTTCTTTTATCTTCAGAGATATTATTAAATTTTGGATATACTAAAAAGTTTAAGAATGCAGTCTTTAGCGCTTTTGGAAAAAACATATTAAGTTACGTCATATATTTTCTGTCAATTTGCACCGTTATATCTTCGAGTGTGATATTTAGCAAAGTTTTAAGTAGAGATTTTAACACGGAAGAATTTAACGAACAAAAAAATTTTGTGAGGGGTTATTTTTTCCTTTCTGTAATAAGCTACATAGCCCCTATTTCAATCCCTCTCATAATATTTACTTCGATACTGGGCGCGTCGTTGAAGAAAACTATTCTCATATCATTTTCTTATGTTTTGTTTTTACTTATATGTTACTATTTTCTGTTATTCAAAAAAAATTTTAATCCGGTAATTAATAAAAATATCAGACTTTACAATATATTATCTGTTACAATATACTGCTTGTTGCTTTATCTTCTTATTTTTATATTGTCCCTTCCTATCGATACAATTTCGCAGATATTATTTTTATATTCACTGTTACTTATTGTGTTTGACAGAAACTTTAATGTTGAATTAACTATAATTTCTGCAAAAAATGCGTTTATCAGAACAGGAATAATTGTTTCGGTCATATATTTTATAAATATTTTTAATTTTTATAGTATATTTTCCGGCTCTACCGATGCTTTAATTGAAAATCTTGCTTTGCTTGTCTCTGAAAGTGGATTTATTATCATTTTTATATATGTTATATCGTTTTTGATGATGGATCTTCTTGACCCTTTAGGTATTATCCTTTTATTGTTTCCAATATATAATAATCTTATAACAACTTATCAGATAAATAAATATGCTTTTTTAATATCTTTCTTGAGTTTTGTTTCCATGGGGCTGATTGGCAATATAAAAGAGTTGTCAGGAAGTGTACTAAGGAAAAAACTTTCCTTAAAAACTTTTGATATAAATGATATTATATCTCTTGACTTTATTTTGTTAGGCGCACTTTCTTTTTTAATCTATTTTATAATTTAATAAAGGGGGCAAAAGCCCCCAGTGTCTTAGAATTTATAAATCAGGTTTGGCAAAAACAATGAAATTTGAGGGATATAAGTAATTATTAAAAGTCCTATTAAAAGAGCAAAAAACCATGGCATAGATGCTTTGATTACCTGTTGTAAACTCATCCCCGAAATACCACTTGCAACAAAAAGATTGAGCCCCACCGGAGGGGTGAGCATACCTATTTCCATATTTACTGTGATTATTATACCAAGGTGAATTGGGTCAATACCAAGCTTCATCGCTGCAGGGAAAATCAGTGGTGCAAGAATCATAATAAGACTTGAGGGTTCCATAAAATTTCCGCCGATTAAAAGGAGTATGTTTACAAATATCAAAAATACTACTTTGCTGAAATTCATATCTATAATCCACTGGGCAAGTGCCTGAGGGATTTGTTGAACTGTCAGAAAGTACGCAAATAGCATGGCATTAGCAATAATAAATAAAATCATTGCAGAAGTTGCAGCAGAATGCATGATTATTCGAGGCACATCTTTCCATTTCAAGTCTTTGTAGATAAATTTTACTACTACAAATCCATACACAGCAGATACGGCAGCAGCTTCGGTCGGTGTAAAGACACCGCCATATATTCCGCCAATTACAATAACTATAACCAGTAGTGCCCATATGGATTCTTTAAATGAAATAAAAATTTCTTTGTTTGATGCTCTTTGTTCCTTTTTAAATCCGGCTTTTCTTGCGGCGAAGTAAGTTACAAGCATAAGCATCCCGCCAAGGAATATTCCGGGGATAAAACCAGCCATAAAAAGTTTTCCGATTGATTGATCAACCGTAACACCGTAAACAATTAATACAATTGAAGGCGGTATCAAAATCCCAAGAGACCCTGCTGATACAATTGAACCAACAGAAAATTTCTCACTATAGCCAGCATCTTTAATAGCGCCAATCATAATTGAGCCGATTGCTGCAACCGTTGCAGGAGATGAGCCGCTTACTGCAGCAAAAATAATACAAGCAAAAATTGCGCTCATAGGCAGTCCGCCGGGGAGATGACCAACCATTGCCTTTGCAAAACGAATAATTCTTTCAGCTGCTCCACCTTGAGAAAGAAAGTTACCGGCGAGCACAAAAAGAGGAATTGCCATCAGGGCAAATTTATCAATAGAAGTAAACATCTTCTGGGCTATAACCAGAGCAGGAATGTCAGTAAAGACGAGCATTGTAAAAGAAGTGGCAAGTCCCAGGGCAACAGCAATAGGGATTCCAAGCAAAAGTGATATAAAAAGTAAAGAAAATAATATAGCCGTTATCATCAGTGCTGCTCCTTCATTACCATATCATAGCTGAATTTATCGGAAGGTATTTTTATCGTTTTTATTATTTTAATAAGTACCTGATAAGCTGCAATAGACATACTTATCGGTACACACAGGTAAATTATCCAGAATGGCATTTGCAGATCTATTGAAACTTGCTCAAGCTCATAGTTAAAAATTACAAAATCATAACCCCATTTAACTATAAGACACAGATAAATGAAAATAACTACAAGTGAAAATGTTAATACAATTTTTGAGATTTTGGGCTTTAGTGCCTGGATAATGGCTGTTACCCCTATATGAAGTCCAACTTTAAACCCATAAGCTGAGCCAAAAAGAGCCGACCATATAAAAAGATAAGACGTCAACTCACCGGCCCATGTAAGTGATGTTCCAAAAACATATCTTAAAACCACGTTTATGAAAGCAAGCACAGTTGCCACTGCCATCATGATGGTCATTATTGTCATGTTAAAATAGTCAAGATACTTATCAAGCTTTTCAAATAAATCCTTCATTATCTCTCTCCCGGGATAAAAAAATGCAGACCCGGACTATATATTCGGGTCTGCTTTAAAATTTAATTAATTGATTGCAAGTGCAGCTTCAATATATTCCTTGCCAACTACATCGTAGAATTCAGGATATATTTTCATCATAGTTTGCTGCCATACTTTCTTTTCTGCTTCAGAAAGTTCATAAATTTCAAGCTTATTCAATTCTTTAACTTTGTTATAGTAATATTCATCCAGCTCTTTTGCCAATTTTCTTTCATACTCTGTTGCTTCCTTTACAGAATCAAGAAATATCTTTTTCAAATCATCAGGAAGCTGTTTCATAAAAAGTTTACTTGTAACAAGCATATAACCAAGGTAGCCATGGTAACTAACTGTCACATATTTCTGAACTTCATAAAACTTTTGAGTATAAAAATTTGACCATGGATTTTCAGCGCCATCAACTACCCCCTGCTGCAATGCTGAATAAACTTCTGAAAATGGCAACACATGAGG